>JABDLI010000285.1 GCA_013003065.1 Phycisphaerales bacterium
TTCTGGGGCTCGGTCGCGGCACCAAGAGCCTGTCGGCGCTCATGGACACCGAGAAGGAATACGAGACGGAGATCGACCTCGGCGCGTTCACCGCCACCGACGATCGGGAGGGCGAGCGTGAACCGGTCGCGGTCGAGCGGCCGCCGACGCCGGAGGCGATCGAAACCGCGGTCGGCCGTTTTCGCGGGCCGATCATGCAGCAGCCACCCGCCTACAGCGCCGTGAAGGTCGACGGCCGTCGCGCGTACAAGATCGCCCGTCGCGGCGGGACGCCGGAACTGGTGGCGCGGCCGGTGGTCGTGCACGCCCTCGAGGTGCGTGACTACGCGTGGCCCCGGCTCACGCTCCGCGTGCGGTGCGGCAAGGGGCTCTACGTCCGCCGGTTGGCGCGCGATCTCGGCGCCGAATTGGGCACAGGTGGCTACTGCCTCTCGATCCGCCGCACTGCGGTCGGCCCGTTTACGCTCGAGGAGGCCATCCCGCTGGACGCGGTGCCGGATCCACTGACCGAAAATGACCTCGTGCCGCTCGACGCGGCGCTGGCACGGCTGGCCTGAGATCGCTCAACGGCTCCGCTTCCCTCCGCGCCGGGGGCGTCTGCCGCCCTCGGCGGGTTCCGGCTTCGCATCCGCACGCTCGAACGACCACTCCTGCGCTTCGCCCCAGTCGTCGGGATCGTCGCTGACGGTCCACAGCGTTCCGTCCCGAAGGTACATCCGCTGCATCACCTCGAGCGCCAGCGGGCGCGCGCCGATCCGCCCGAAGACGGCGATCTGGTTGCCCGATTCATCGACGGCGCGATCGCGATCGAGGCCTTTGCTGACCGCGAGCGCGGGCCCGTGCGTGTGGTGTTCGGCGATGAGCCGCGGCGAGAGTCGATCCGGCGAGAAGCCGCGGAACTGGCTCGTCGTGTGCGGTCCCATGAGCTCGACAACCCGCAGCCCGTTGTGCCCATCGGCCACGTAGGCGAAGAGCGAGGCGTTGGTCATGCCGACCTTGACGTCGCGGGTGTCCGTCAGCCGGCCGCCGGCGTCGTAGAGCTGGTCGAGCCGCGGGCGTTCGGGGTTGGTGACGTCGACGATCGCCAGACCCTGCGAACCCGCCGCCACGAACGCCCACGTGCGGGCGACGTACAGTCGGTGCGTCGTCTCCAGCGGGACGAACGCTCCCGGGACGACCCGCGGTCGGGTCGGGTCGGTGATGTCGACGGTGCGGAGCCCGTCGGCACACGTGACGAAGGCGTAGCGGAACTGCACGGCCACCGCCTGCGGCGTCGGCAGGACGCTCGTGTCGATGACGGCGACGATCCGCGGCGCGAGCGGCACGTCGATGTCGATGACGACGAGCCCGGCGTCGCACGTCGCGTAGACGTAGTGCCCGGCGATGGTCAGGCCGCGGAGACCGGCCAGCTGATCGCCGGGGTTGAACGCGGTCGTGCCGTCGTCGAGCGTCGCGCGATCCATGAAGTTGTTGCGGGGGTCGCCGTCGAGGAGCGTGGCGGCGCCGGTGAGGATCAACCCCTCGACGCGGTCGCCGACGTAGAGGTACGCGTACATCGGGTGGACCGCCTGCTCGCGGTTGACGTGCCACGGTTGTGGCGGGTCCATGATGGTGGCCGGGGGCTGCTGGGGATCGGAGCTGAGACGACGCCGGGCGGGATCGACCGCGACGGTGGACGGGCTCGCGACGGCGACCGCGTCGGTCGTGTCGAAGCCGAGCCGCTGGCCGAGCGGGGACACCGGCGCGGTCACGATCCGCTCGCTGAAACCCTTGTTGTCGATGTTCGCGACGTCGTAGACCCAGAAACCGCCGCGCCCCCGGGCCGCGTAGAGGTACTCGCCGCGAAGCTGGAGGTCGAGGATCTCGTTGCCCCACCCGGCGTCGTGGTGGTACGACTCGTCGAGCTCGCCGCCCGCGGCGGCGAACGCTGCGTGTTCGTCCGGATACGCGAGCTGGTGCAGGTTCGATCCGTACACCGCCTGCGGTTCGTCGTGCTCCGTGACGGCGACGGCCACCAGCCCGTCGCGGCCCGTCGCGACGTAGACGTACCGACCGAAGAAGTTGACGTAGTTCGTCCCCTGCAGGAGCAGCTGCGCCATCCAGGCGTTGTTGTCGTTGGCGCGGGAGACGTGGCAATCGGTGCAGCTCTTGGTCGTGCCGACGCCGCTGACGGCATGCGGGTAATGCGGGTTGAAGGTCTGCCCGCTGTAGCCCTCGGCACTGACCGTCTGCTGCTGGTGGTAGACCCACTCCCGGTTCTGGTTCTGGCTGCTCACGACGACGGCGGAGCTCGACCGCACGGGCACGATCCGGCCCGGCCGAACGAGCGCACCGGTGTCGTCGATCTCCCCGCTGCGATGAACGCCGTCGTGCCCGAGCATGAAAACGTCATCCCGCAACACCTGGAAGTTGTACTGGGTGAAGTTGCGGGTGTACAAGCTCTCGTTGTGCAGCATCGGCGTCCGTTGGTTCGCCCGCATGGGCAGGTGACAGCCGAAACAGGAGGTCATCCACGACGTGTGGCAGGTGTAGCACTCCATGCTCGACGTGTCGTGGGCGAGACAGCCGTCGCCCTCGGCGGGCAGATCGCCCCAGGTCGTTCCGTCGCGTTGGATGGTCTTCGCGTACCGGGACGCGTGGGCCGCCCGCTGGTTGTTCTTCGCCCACTCCGAGGTCGGGTCGATCGTGTCGATCGTTTGCACGACCGGCCAGCTCAACCCGGGGTCGATCGCCGACCGCTGCCGGATCTGCCCCGTCTTCTTGTCGATCACGAAGCGATCGACCTTGTCACCGTCTTCGTCACGCACGGTGAGGTTCGCCAGGTTGCGACCCTCCGCCGGCGCGGCGGGCCCGGACGTGCGCAGGGTGGCCTTCTTCCGGTACGTGCCGTGACAATCGATGCAGGTGATCTCGATGGCGTTGCGCACCTCGCCGTACAGCTTGCCGTCACCGTGGTTGTCCTGCGAGAAATGGCAGTCGACGCAGTGCATGCCCTTTTGCAGATGGACGTCCTGGAGGTGGACGGCGAGCTTCCACTTGTGGGGATCGGCCGGGTCGATCGGCATGGTCTCGTGATGGTCGCCGTCGGTCAGCGGCGTCTGATACCGGGGATCCGCGGGCGGGTCGATGGCGTCGCTGGCGACGAGCTCCTTGATCCGCCCGGTTGTCGTCAACAAACGCCCGCGTCGATCCTTCTGATGGACGGCCCGGAACACCCAGCCGTGCCCGTGGAAGTCGGCGAACTGGTTGTGCTCCAACGCCGCATTGAACTCCGGCGAACCGGTGCGTTCGAGGAAGCCCGGCCCCGCCGCTTCGCCCGTGTGCGCGACCGCGTCGGGATAAAGATCGCCCCAGAGTCCCTTGAGCTGCGCGGCGTCGGGATTGCGACGCAACGCCCGCCACTCCTCTTCGGGCGTGGGGCGCCGCGAGGTCGCCGGGTACATCGCGGCCCCGTCGGATTCGTTGTCCCACCACATGTACCCGAGGTACGAGTTGGCGTAGCTGGTGCCGGGGTGGATGTGGCACGTGATGCACTGGCTGCTCGGGATGGCGGTCGTGAACCCGTGCTGCACCGGATGCCCCGCCTCGTTCTTGGGGATCGTCGGGTCCTTCGTGGCCGAGAACCCGTGTCGGCCCGCATGGGCGGCGTACACCGGACCGGAGTGCGCGGGATCGCGGTCGTTCGCGTACGGCACGTGACAGGCGGTGCAGCCGGAGGCGCGGTAGTCGCCCGGATGGTCGTTCGTGCCGGCGAACGAGAGGTTCGGGTCCAGGAGCCGCGTCTTCTGGATGCCGAGGAACACGGGGTCGATGCGGTTGAGCGTCCCGAGACCCCGCGGGCTGAGCCCCTTGTCGGGCCGTCCGCCTTCGACGAGCGGGTTGGGGTTGCCGATCTCGGCCGGGTTCGGGTTGAGCGTTGCCCCGCCGGGCACCGGAAGCTTCGTGCCGCGTTCGAAGATGCGGAGGATGTTTCCGGGTTGTCCGACGTTCCAGACCGGCAGCGGGTCGAGGTGGCTGAGGATGCCGCGTTCGCGTCTCTCCTGCTCGCTCGGCCACCGCATGTCGGTGACGAGCCGCTCGGCGTCCTTGTCCCACTCGGCATCGTCGATGACGCCCTGCAACCGTTGGGGCAGACCGAAGGCCGAGTAGCTTTCGCCGAAACGCGCCGTCTTGTTCGGGATCGCGCCGTTGTTGTAGAGCGCGGCCCCCCACAGCATCGAACCGTGGGTCATCATGCTGTGACCGACGTTCGCAACGTGGCCGGGGTGACACGGGCCGCACGTATGGGCCGCCACCCGCAGATCGCCGGGGTTGATGAAGCGGATGAACTCGGGACTCTCCTGGTTCAGCAACGCGTAGGAGTTCTCCGGCACCCGCGACCCCGACGGCGTCCCGTGCGTCTCTTCGTGCGTGCCGAAACGGCGACCGTCGAGGACGTCATGCTCGCCGTACCAGGCCTCCGGGTTCCGCGGGGCCACGTGCGCCGCCCGCATGGCCGCGGCGTAAGCCTCGTCTTCGATCGGCGTGCCGGCTTCGCCGGGGCGTCCGGGTTGCTGATCCGCCGGCAGCGTGGACATGACCGTCCCGTCGCCGCCGTGACAACCGACGCAGGTGACCTTCGCCACGTTGTTGGGGTGCATGTCGGCCGACTCGGTCTCCCCGTGGCAGGAGATGCAGCCGGTGGCGGTCGCGTCGAGGATGGCGAGCCGCGTGGCGAGCTCCTTCTCCGCCTCGACCGGATCGGCGAACCGCGTGATCTCCTCGGCGGACCACGGGGTGCCCCCCCGCCAGAACCGCTCGTGCTCGCACGCGACGATCGCGCCGAGGCCGGCCGCCGCGACGAGCAGCCACGGCGTGAGACGACGACGCCGGGTGATGGAGCGCTCCGTGCAGTGCGGGGACCGGGTCACCATGACGCCCTCCGGGACTCAGACGGAATCAGTAGGTCAGCGTGACGCCGGCGAAGAGCTGGTAGAGATCCTGATCACGCTCGAACAGCTCGTCGAACCCTTCGCCGGGAAGGAACACCGACCCGCCCAACGTCAGGATCACGTTGTTGTTGAGCAGCGGCCGGTACTGAAACACCAGGTTGAACTCGTCGCCGAAGTGCGGGCTGATGCCGTTCTGGTTGAAGAACAGCTCGAGCGTCTCCGTCTCGGCGAACCAGATGCGGTTGTAGTTGAAGCTGCCGCGGAGCTTGGGCGTGAGCTCGGCGTCGATGCCGACGTTCAGCACCTGCGTGCCCGGGTTGACGAAGTTGCTCTGCCCCTCCGCCTTCGTCGCCGCGAGGTCGAAGTACAGGCTCGAGGCGCTGACGAGGTCGACGCCGAACGCGCGGAAGGACTTGCTCTGGAAGTAGCTGCTCGGCCCCCCGGCGAAGAACGGGTTGTCGAAGATGCCGTCGAACCCCTCGGCGTCGCCGTCGGTCGGATCGTTGTCGCCGCTGGCGTAGAGAAACGAGATCTTCGGCCGCATCCAGTCGACGTCCGCGGAAAGCTCGATCGCCCCCATGTAGGCGCCGATGTCGACGGCGCGTCCGGCGATCGGGTTGGCGTCGTCGTCCCCGAAGACGTAGTAGGCCGCGTGGTTCACGTTGAGCCGGCCGATGTGCCCGTCGCCGGTCCAGCCGAGGTAGTACGCGTCGATGTCGCGCAGGCTGACACTGCCGGCCAGGTCGGGGATCACGAGGAACCCGTTGTTGTCGAATTCCAGGTCGGACTGGTCGTGGTTCCAGTGGAAGCTGAACTGGGTCGTGTACCCGGGCCAGATGAAATCCTGCACGTACAGGTTCGCGATGAAGAGCTGCTGGTCCCGCCAGTTGAGCTCGGCGAGCTGGCTGTTCGTGTCGACCTCGTGCTGGTGGAAGACCGCGAGGTTGTACTGGATTCGATTCGACGCGGCGTTGCCGACGAACCGCACGCCATCCGACACGTCGCTGAACAGGAAGCCGCGGAAGTCCGAGACGAAGAGCTGCCGGCCGAGCCGCACGGCGGCGACGTCGAAGAACGGACTCGTGTCGCCGAGGTGATACTCGAGAAACGCCTCCTGGATCGTCGTGAAGTCGTCGGTGCGGGTGTCGCCCTTCCGCACGTCGATGTTGGTGACGTTGTCTTCCTTCAGCTCGAGGCGGTTGAAGTTGACCGCCCCCGTCACCCGCACCAGCCAGTCGACGGGACGAAAGCTCGTGTTGCCCTTGAAGATGTCGACGGACGCAAAGATGCTCTGCTTCAGGAAGACCTGCTTGCCGTCGCCGAAGAAGTCGAAGGCGTCCGAGCTGGCGGCGCTGACGCCGGAGATCGTCGGCAGCCGGCGCAGGTCGAACAGCGTGTCGGAGATGATCGTCGCGTTCATGAAGATGTCGTCGCCGTCGATCGGATAGTCGCCCTTGAAGACGTTCCGGTCGTACGGGTTCAGGGGATGCCCGAGCGTGTACGGCGAGTCGCCCCCCGTGTTGCTCATGAACACGGGATCGTCGTTGGCCATCCGCCCGTACCGATCCCACCGGGGCCATCCGATCCGCCACCGATCGGGGACGGCGATCGTCTCCCGCAGCGTGATGTTGTGAAACGGCGGGTTGGCGATGATCGGGCTGTCGCCGGCGGCGGCCGGCGGATCGATCAGCACCGGGATGACCGGGCTGAGCGGCGCGAGCTCGGGAGGGGCTGCTTCGTCGGTCGCGGGGGCCTCGGCCGGCGTCGCAGTTGGTGCAACCTCGGTTGGCGGGGGATCGTCCTGCGCTTGGCCGTTCGCATCGAAGGCGAGCAACAGCGCTCCCGCGCATGCGGCTCCCACCGTCAGTCGTGTGCAGATCGACGCGCTCACGATGCCGACCCCCAACCTCGCCGAGCGAACGGGCGGATGGTAGCCGTCCGTTCCAGACCCCGCAAGCAACGTTCGGTGGCAGAGGCCCGACGCGTTAGAATGACGGCGACCGCTGCGTTCAATGGCCGCCCACATGAGGAGTGCCGATGATGTTGCAGCTCCCCCTCACCGCTGTGCTCCTCGTCGCCGCCGGCGTGACCGCGTCGACTGACGCGGACGTGACCTACCGTGACGCCGACGGCGACCTCGTGACGATCAGCCTCGACGGCCCGGGACGGCTCGACGTGCGGCTCGACGGCGACGTCGCGACGAACGCCGACGCCACGCGGGTGGCCGTCGCCGGCGCCAATGGCGACACGACGCTCCGCGTGTCGATCGAACGCGGCGCAACGCGGATCGGCGTCGTCGAAACGAATCACGCGATCGGACGGATCGTCTTCGCCGGCGCTGTGCACGGGCCGATGCGGGTGCGCGCGTGTCGCGTGGGCGAGCTCCGTTTCGAGAACGGCGTGTCCGGCGTCACGGTCTCGGTCCTCGAATCGATCGACCGCGTCGTGATCGCGGGAACGCTCGACGCGTCGTCGATTGCGGCGGCAACCCTGACGCATCTCGCCGTGGCCGGAGACGTGCGTGACAGCCACGTGCTGGCCGGCGCCAGGCTCGACGGGAGCGGTGACCTGACCCGGGGGCAGTATCACGCCGCGACCATCGTCAGCGTGCGGGTCGGGGGCGACGTCGTCGACTCGATCATCGCCGCCGGCGGCGACCCCGGCGTCGACGGCCGTTTCGAGGACGGCGACATTCTCAGCGGCGGCCTCATCGAATCGCTCGAGGTCGGCGGGGTGATCGCCGGGCGTCAGTCCCCGCACGTCAATCCGGGTATCTACGCCGCCCGCATCGGATGGCTGCACGTCAACGGCATTGCCGGCGCGGGCAAGGGGCCGACGCCCGGCATGACCACGGGATCCGCGGTGATCGATCCGCAGCCGTCGGCCGAGGCGGCGCTGAAGAAGTCACGCGTCAAACGCATCCTCGAACGCGCGAGCAAACGCGCGGTCCAGCTCGGCGTCAACGCGACGATCGCGATCACCGACCGCGAGGGCAACCTGCTCGGCGTCGTGCGGATGGACGAGCCGCCGCTCGCCGCGGCCAAGACGACCGTCAAGATCCGCGCCGGCGGCAAGAACGGGCTGGAGGCGGTCGACAACTTCATCCCGACGTCGATCATCGCCGCGACCAAGGCGGGGACCGCGGCGTTCCTCTCGACGAGCAAGGGCAACGCGTTCACGACCCGCACCGCCGGCTACATCATCCAGGAGCACTTCCCGCCCGGCATCCTGTTCCAGGACGGCGGCCCCCTCTTCGGCGTGCAGCTCTCGAGCCTCCCGACCAGCGACGTCAACCGCCTGCCGCTCGGTCTGTCGGCCGACCCGGGCGGGCTGCCGCTGTACCGGATGGGCGAGCTCGTCGGTGGCATCGGCGTCGAGGCCGATGGCGTGTACACGGTGGATCCCACGCTCGTGGGCGGCGCGTCCACGGTCGAGGAGGAGATCGCGCTCGCGGGCCAGATCGGACTCGAGCCGCCGGCCGAGATCCGCGCGGACACGATCTTCGTCGACGGCATCCGCCTCGACTATGCCAACGCCCGACCCCCGAAGCTGTCGAGCCTCAACTCCCTGCGCCCGTACGCCAACCTCGTCGCGAGCGGCCGCCTCGTCGAGCTGCTGCCCCCCCGCACGTCGCCGACCGGCGTCTCCGGACGCACGACGATGTTCGCGAAGGTGAAGCTGGGCACGCTCAAGCTGGAAACCCCCGACGCATCCCGCGCGCCGGCGCCGTCGATGAGCCCGGACGATCCGGGCGCCCCCGGGGCGCTGGGCCTCGACTTCTGGGACGAGGCGACGAAGACGTTCGACTTCGTCCGGGGTGACGCCAACGGCAGCAAGCGGCTCTCCCCGAACGACGTGCGGAAGATCCTCCAGCATGCGCACGAGGCAAACGAGCGGCTGCGGGCCGCGATTCGCCGCGACCACCCGAAACGATCGCAGGTGACGGTCGCCGTCGTCGACCTCAACGGCAACATCCTCGGCGTGCTGCGCTCGCGGGATGCGCCGGTGTTCGGCTACGACGTCGCCGTGCAGAAGGCGCGGACCGCTGCGTTCTTCAGCCGAACCGACGCCGGCGACGAGATCAAGCGACTCGACCACGAGGTGGACGTCGCCGCCATCCAGGCCATCGATCTCGGCTCGCACCGCCTCATCGACCCATCACTCACTCGGCCCTACGCCCGGCACGTCAACAAGGCGCGGACCCTCGGCGTCGAGCTCGACGGATCCGTCGCGGTGGCCGACCGCACGGGCGGTTTTCTGTCACGGCCCCGCCTGCCCGACGGCCTCGAAGGCGCCCCCCGGGGACCGTTCACGGCGTTGCCGCCCGATCGCTTCAGCCCGTTCAACACGGGCCTCCAGACGGTCCTGATCCTGCCCGAGCTCGTGGAGTTCCTCATGGAGTTCACCGCGCTGGATGAGTCGATCGCACTCGCACGGTTCACGAACGGCGTCGTCGGCGACGGGGGCGGCGTGGTGCCGCTGGACGACAACGCCGGAGACGCCGGCCCCGACGACCTGAATCCGGGCGGCGGCCTCCCCGGACGCAGCCTCGCCAACGGCATGCAGATCTTCGCGGGCTCGGTGCCGCTCTACGAAGGGGGACGGCTCGTCGGCGGCGTCGGTGTGAGCGGCGACGGCATCGAGCAGGACGACTACGTGGCGATCGAGGGCGCGCACGGCTACCAGCAGTTCGGCTCGAGCGTCACCCGCGCCGACGAGGTGCACATCGCCGGCGGCATCCGACTTCCGTACGTCAAATTCCCGCGGGCGCGGTTCGAGGGGCAGTAGCGGGACGCAGAGGCGGGCTCGAATGCGGCCGCGGACGCGGACACGGACCAGTCCACGCTCATCCCCACGCGGCGAGGACGACGAGCAGATCGGTGAAGCCGACGACGCCATCACCGTCGAGGTCCTGCGGGCACCCGGGGCAAGGGCCCCAGGCGGCGAGGACCGCCAGCAGGTCGAGGAACCCGACGACGCCATCGCCGTCGATGTCGCCGGCAATCGGACCACTCCGACCCTCGATGATCACGACGCCGGCGTAGAACCACCGGCCGTCGTCAACCTCCGCCGCGAACGCGACGTCCGGGACGCCGTCGGCGTCGAAGTCGCCGACCGTCAGGTCGCGCACTTCGTGGCCCACGCCGTACCGGATGACGTCGTCGAACGTGCCATCGCCGCGATTCCGCCACATCGAGAAATCCTGGGCGAACGTGTTGGCGAACAGGATGTCCTCGAATCCGTCGCCGTCCACATCGACGATGCCGGTCGTTCCGCCGGGTGTGTACTGGTTGAAGAAGAACGAGCCGTGATAGACCTGCGCGAGCTGGAACGTGCCGTCGCCCCGGCCGAGCCGAACCGTCAGGCCTTTCGTGTCGCGGTCGTGGACGGCCGTCAGGTCCAGGTGCCCGTCGTGGTCGAGGTCGACAAGACGGATCGAGTGAACGTCGCGTTCCCCGACGGCGACCGGCTGCGGTGCCGCGAAGGAGCCGTTCCCGTCGCCAAAGCAGACGCGGACCGCCGCGAGCTGGCTGCCGGAGTCGGTCACGAGATCGAGATGACCGTCTTCGTTGCAGTCACCGAAGGCGAAGGTCTGCATGAAGACGTCCAGCGTCGCCGCCACGTACGGGGCCCCGAAGACGTTGCCGCCGAGGTTGCGGGACACGCGGAAGAAGAACCCGGTGTTGGCCGCGACGTCGAGGTCGCCGTCCCCATCCACGTCCACCGCGGCGATCTGCATGTCGTCGGCGGTGATGCTGAACTGGTGGCGTGGCAATCGCGGCCCGAACTGGCCGTTCCCGTCGTTCACGCGAATGACGAACCGCGAATTTGCATCAAGCGCGAGCAGGTCGAGATCGCCGTCGCCGTCGGTATCGGCGAGCTGGATCCACGCGACGAAGGTCGGCTCCGGATAGACCTCCCGCGGGCCGAACCCGCCCGCGCCGTCGTTGCGCCGAACGGTGACGCCGTGCGTGCCCGAGAAATCCGATCGGAACGCCGCGACGAGATCCAGATCTCCGTCGCCATCGACGTCGCCCGAAGCCACGTTCGAGACGAATGCCGGCGCGAGCGAGGGATCGGCGATGTCGAGGGCGGCGGGTTGCACGAACACGCCGTCGCCCGGGTTCGTGTACACGCACGCCTCCAGCGACCAGGCGGCAATGATCGTCGCGTCGGCGTCGCCGTCCCCGTCGAGGTCGGACAACCGCACGGCGTTCGCACGGTGCCCCGCCCGAAACCGGCGGGGGGTGTCGAAACCGCCGGCGCCGTCGCCCGGGAACAGGAACCAGTTGCCCTCCTCCCCCGTCACCGCCAGCACGTCCGGCCATCCATCGCCGGTGACGTCGCCGGCGGCGATGTCCACGCCGCCGCGATTCCAGAAGTCGAACGACAGCGTCTCCGCGACGCCGAATGTGCCGTCTCCCGCGTTGCGCCAGAGACCGATCGCGCCGGCTCCGACACCGCCGGAGTCCTGCTGAGCGAAGAGGACATCGACGTCGCCATCGACGTCGATGTCCGCCAGGCACAACGCGGGATTGTCGGGCAGCGATCCGCTCGTGATGCCGGGGGTGTTTCCGGTCAACGTGAAGCCGCCGCCGCCGTCGTTCTCGAGACGGCTCCACCGGTTCGATCGCCCGTGACCGACGACGAGATCGACGTCCGCATCACCGTCGAGATCCGCCGCCCGGATCTCGTGCGGGCACGCGGGAACGACGATGACGTCGCTCACGGCCAGGGTCGTGCCGCCGAGGTTGCGCAGAATCGAGACAGTGTCGTTGCACTCGATGTTCGCATCGTGTGCGGTGGCGAGGTCGGTCCATCCGTCGCCGTCGAAATCGGCGGCGACGAGGCCGGCCGGTCCCTGGTCACCGGCGGGGAAGGAGTCCACGTAGTCGAATTCGCCGGCGCCGTCGTTCGCCCAGATCGAAATGGTGGCGCCGCCGAAGAACCGGTCGGTGTCGGAGGTCGCCAGATCGAGATCCCCGTCTCGGTCCCAGTCGAGCGCGGCGATGCCGGCCGACTCCAGAGGGGTCGCGTAGGTGACGGGCGTCTCGTAGCCCCCGGCGCCGTCGCCCCGCAGCACGCTGAGCGTCGGAGTTCCCACGAGGAAGCTCACGACGGCAAGATCTGACACGCCATCGCCGTCGAAATCCGCCACCTCGGCGTCATAGGCGTACAGGCCCTCCGGCCACACCGCCGTGTCGTATCCGATCCAGGGAACATCGAAGTCCGCGGCCACCGCCGCGGGC
>JABDLI010000294.1 GCA_013003065.1 Phycisphaerales bacterium
CGGAGCGCGGGGTGGGCCACGGCATGGGGAGTATCGGCGATGCGGGGGGCAGGTCTGGAATGGGGCGGGGGCGGGGGCGTGTCTGCGTCCGTGGCCGCGACCGTGGCCGTGTCCGTGTCCGCGTCCGCGACCGTGTCCGTGTCCGCATCCGCGACCGCGACCGTGTCCGCATCCGCGACCGCGACTGCGGCCGTGGCCGCGGCCGTGGCCGTGGCCGCATCCGTCTAACTCCAGTTCGCCAGCACGAGCAGCAGGTCGCTGAACCCGACGGCACCGTCGCCATCCAGGTCCGCCGGGCACGGCTCGCCGCCGGGCGGGCAGGCACCCCATGCCGCGAGCACCGACAGGAGATCGGTGAAGTCGACCACGCCGTCGCCGTCGACGTCGCCGGGCACCGTCGCCGGGCTTTCGTACGCGCCCATGTCGACGGCCGGACCGGCGATGCGCTCGTTGCCGTCGAGGTCCGTCGTCGCGAAGGAGGGCACCGCGTCGTCGTCTCCCGCGTCGATCACGGGGGACGTCGGGAGCGGCCGGAGGTTCCCGTCGCCGAGGCTCGTGAGCTCGGGATCCGAGTCGAGGTTGCCCTCGCCCGCCCATCCCTTCTCGACCGTGCTGTAGCGAATGACCGGCGTGCCCAGCACCTCGTCGGGTGCGTTGTCCCAGAGGATCCCGTTCTCGACCGTCGAGGCCGGGTTCTGGAAGGCGCCCGCGCCACCCCCGCCGCTCGCGGTGTTGCCCGCCATCGTCACGTTGATCAGCTCGAGAAGACCGCCGTTGGTGTCCCCGACCGCTCCGCCCGGGCCGGCCGTCGCCTCGTTGTTCCAGAAGCCGCAGCTCACGAGCGTGAGCTCGCCCTCGAAGTCCGCGTGGGCGGCGCCGGAGAACTGCGCCGAGTTGCCGCTGAACCAGCACCGGTCGTATTCGGGCTGGCCGCGTTGCACGAAGAGCGCGCCGCCGAACTGCGCCGAGTTGCCCTCGAAGACGCAGTCCCGCACGAACATGTCACTGCCGTACTCGTTGAAGATCGCGCCCCCGGCCACGTCGGCGCGATTCCCGATGAACGCGCACGACTCGACGGTCATCGTGCGGCCGTACGCGAAGACGGTGCCGACGACCGCGTCGCATTCCGTGATCGTGCAGTTGCGCATGGTCGCCTTGGAGTCGATCGCGAAGAGCGCCGACGCGATGGCGCCGTCGACGACGGGACCGCTGTCCGCGTTGCCCCCGCGGATGGTGACGCCGTCCAGCTCGGTGCCCGCGCTCAGGTACTGCCCCCGCACCACCGTCCACGCGTTCTCGTCGTTGTTGGCGAAGTCCGGCCCATCGTCTCCCGCGAGATCGCCGGAGAGCACGGTCGGGAACGCGGCGATATCGCGGGCGTCGGGATCGGCCGCCCCGGAGCCGGCGTAGCCGCCGCGGAGCGCGACCTGGCTCACCAGCTCGAAGGCAGCTTCGCTGTCCCCCGTGCCCGCATCCGGCGTGTACACGCCGCCGGCCACCTTGATCACCTCGACATCCGCGTCGTTGAATGCCGCGATCGTGAGCGCCGTCCGCAGGTCCTTCAGCGGGCTCGACCAGTCGGATCCGTCGCCGCCCGCGGGCGCGTCGTCATCCACGTGCAGCGTCGGGCCGGGAACGTCGCCCGTGTAGAAGCGGAAGAACGGATCGTACAGCGGTGCGGCCTCGCCCACTGCGTTCTCCGCGACGACCTTCCAGTAGTGCACCGTGCCCTCGGCGAAAGCCGCGTCGTGCGTGTATGCGCTGTCGAGCAACGTCATGTCGATGATGGGGCTGCTGAAGTCGAAGTCGTCATCGACGAGCAGCCGGTAAGCCTCCGCCCCCGCCGCGTCCTCCCAATCGAAGGTCGGGGTCGAGCCCGGATCCACGAACACGTCCCGGGCCGGCGCCGTGAGCACGACCGAGCGTGGCGGCGGCGTGCCGCCGTAAAGGTCGGTCAGCGTCCAGATGTCGCCGTTGCTCAATTCCGGAATCGTCGAGAGTCGGAACTGCCACCGCGTCTGGTGCGGCGGCCGAACGTCGATCGTCCGGCCTCCGTTGACGCTGAAGGAGCAGCACGAATAGTGCATGATCGACGCGAAGTCGTAGGGTCCGTTCGGGATCGACGACGCGACGAGACTGAAGTTGCCGGCGAACGCGGAGTCGATGTTGCCCCACACGATCTCGACGTACTCGTCCCGATCCGGGCGGCTCTGCTCGTGGAAGAAGCCGACCGCGTGCATCATCTCGTGCCACACCACCGAGGGATTGTCCCAGATCGACATGCCGATCGTCTGCATCCCGCCGGCCATCCCGATCGAGCTGGAGAAGCTCACGCCCGGCACCGTCGAGTTGGTGATGAAGATGTAGTCGGGCTCGTCCGTGCGTTCGAAGAACCGCAGGCCGCACACCGCCTCCAGGTCGCCCAGCGAAGACACGAACGCCGTCCGGTCGATCGACCCGACCGCCGGGTCGAACTCGTAGTACACGAAACCGTCCGGCCACAACGCAAGGTTGTGCGTGCCGTCGGTCGGATCGACGTCGAGGGTTCCGCACGTCCATGCGGGGGCCAGCGGAGCCTCGACGGCCACGTCGGCGATGGCAGCGGTCGGCACGGCAAGCGTGAGAACCACGCCGACGATGGAGCGAGAGCGCGACATTCACTTCTCCTCGGATACGAAGAAACCTCGATCGAACGGACCCCCGGCCACCACCATCTTGTTCCCCCCGGGGGCTCCCGAGTTTCGCTTTCTACAGACCGAGCCGCTCGAGCCACCCGCAGGCCCAACGCCGAACCCGAGGCGGAGCCGAATCGACGTCCCCGAGGTGAAGACAAGCCTCTCGCAAAAGCGGCTCGCCTTCGGCCCGGTGCTGCGGCGAGGTGGCGAGCGCCGCTCCGAGCGTGCTGCGGGTGAACGCCGCCCGCCATCCCTCGTCCGTGCCGGCGGCCTGCCGCAGGGCGATGGTCGCTCGGCACCGGTCGATCGCCTCTTCGGATCGCCCCCGCACGAGCGTCACGAGGGCAATCTCGTCCTGCACCGCGAGGACCGCCGGGGCGGCGCGGCCGTGCCGCCGCTCGCGGATCGACAGCGATTTCACGAACAAGCGCTCGGCCTCGGCCGCGCGGCCGAGGTCCAGCTCCAGCCGCGCGACCTCGTCCAGGGCATCGAGCGTGGCGTCGTCGTCGTCTCCGCTGCTTCGCTGCCGGCTCTCCAGCACGAACCGGGCGTGCGGCATGGCCGCGGCCGGACGATCGAGATCCCGGTAGATCCGCGCGAGCGTGGCGTGATGTTCGAGCACCGTCGCTTCATCCGCCGCCCGACCGGCGGCCGATGCGAGCACGCCCTCCAGCAGCAGCGCGGCTTCCCCCCGCCGGCCCCGGGACAGCTCGATCCGGGCCAGACGCTCCGCCACGCGCACCGATTCCTCGGAAGCGGGCGTCCCCCGGTGCGTTTCCCAGGCGGCCCGCACCAGTGGCTCGGCGGCGGCGACGTCACCGGCGGACAGCAGCAGCCCGCTCAGCCGATCGACCGCGGTCCGGTAGAGCGGATCATCGCGCGCCGGACTGCGTTGCACCGCTTCCCGCAGACGATCCTGCGCCGCCGGCAGGCCGACATCGGCTTCGACGGTCCCGAGGGCGAGGGCGGCGCGGATCGTGTCCGGATGTTCCGGGCCGAGCGTGGCGTCACGCGTCGCCCACGCGGCGCGAAGCGGGGTCACGGCGTCGGCGGGGGCTCCCCGCGCGGCGTGCGCGAGGCCGATGGTGAGACGCGCCGACGCCAATGCGAGCGGCGTCGTCGCAAGCTCCGCCTCCGCCGCCGCGGCCACCTCGGTGAGCGTGACCCCGGATCCACCGGCCGATGTCACGCCGTGCCGCTCGAGGAAGGCCAACGCGAGCGCGGCCGCGGCCACCTCGGGCGCGATCTCGACCGGCGTCGGCAGCGTGCGCGCGCCGAAGGGACGAGGGCCGGCGGGCTCCGCAGCCGTGGGCGGCTCGGAGGAGCTCGACGGCTCCGGCGGTCCGGGCGGCTCGTGGGTATCGGATACGTCGGGCCGCGCCGCCGCGACGCGGGCCGTTTCCATGCGGCGGGCGGCCGCCTCGGCCTCGATCCGTTCCGCTCGACGCACGGCCGCCGCACGAGCGCGGTTCATCGTGTCACGCGTGGCCACCGCCTCGTCCCGTTCGCGTACCAACGTCTGTCGTGCGCTTTCCGACCGGGCGAGCCGCTCGCGGAGCATCGCCGCCTCACCGAGCGTGGCCGCGTCCCGCTCGCGAAGACCCCCGGGCCAGGCGATCAGCAGACCCGCGGCGAGGAAGAAGATCGCCGCGGCCGCCACGATGAGGCGGCCGGCCCCAAACCCGGAACCCTGCTCGGACGACGCGAACATGCGCGCAGTGTACCGGGAGACGCGTTCGTGGGGCCCGAAGTCACTCCGGCCGCACCTCGAGCGATGCGAGCGTCGTGTCATCCGCGAGCGCGCCCGGACCGATGTACGCACGCAACGCGCTCATGGCGGCATCGACGTCCGCCACCGGATCCTCCGAGAAGCTCAACGCGTCGATGAGGCGCTCGTGGCCGAACTCCTCGCCGGCGTCGTTGCGATGCTCCGGAATGCCGTCGCTGTAGAGTATGACGCGATCGCCCGGCGCCAGCTCGACCGCGCGGCTCTCGAATTCGTGATCGGAGTCGATCCCGATCAGTCCGCTCTGCGGCAGCCCAACGGTCTCCGGCTTCGCCGCTCCACGTTTGACGAGCCAGTGACCGTGCCCCGCGTCCACGTATTCGATCACGCCGGCCTCGGCCACGTAGACGCCGACCCACAACGACGCGAACATGTGGGCCGGTGAACGCTCGGTGATGTACCGATTCAACCGCGTGACGATCGGCACGAGATCAGTGCGACCACGGAGACCGGCGCGGAGATACGACAGCACCGCCGTCATCAGGATGCCCGCCCCGACTCCCTGTCCGGCGACATCGCCAAAGCAGATGCCGACCCGGGCTTCGTCGATGGGGAAGACGTCGAAGAGATCACCGGCGACGAATCGGCCCGGGGTCGATCGCATCGCGTAGTGAAGCCGGCCGAGCACGCCCTTCTTGCTCGGCAGCAGAAAGCTCTGCGCTTCCCGGGCCGCGGCCAGATCCTTCTCGAGACGCTCCTGTCGCTCGGCGAGATCCGCCCGCTTCAGGTTCGCGAGCGCCAACCCCGCGAGCCGCGCGACCGCGTGACAGAATCCGCCCGAGTCCCGTTGCCCGGGACGCTCGGAGTGACGCGAGTCGAGATAGAGCAGGCCGATCACGGCGTCGTCCAGCAGGATGGGAGCGCACAGGGCCGACTGGATCCCGAGCTGAACGATGCTCTGCCCCGGCGGCGGCGCGGCATCCTCCATCATGCGGGCGACGTGACCGGCCGCGGCTTCGCCCAGCAGGGAGCGGCTGAAGCTGAACGACGCCATCGCCGCGTCCGGATCGATCTGGTCCCGCGCGGCGAGCACCTCCACCTCGTCCAGCGATCCGGTGTACCGCAGCACGGCAGCGCGGGGGTACCCGCTCCCGGCGAGGGCCAGCTCGAGGATGGCTTCCGCCAACGCTTCCTCGCTCGGAGCGCGGTGAATCTCCGCCGCCGCGTCCATGAGCAGGTCGAGCCGCAACCGGGCCAGGGCCTCCAGCTCGCGGGACGGAACCCGCTCGACGATCGTGCCCATCCGCGCTTCCCGGTCGGTGGTGGTGAACCGCCCGGCCCCCGGCGCACCCGATTCGACGCGGAAGGTCACGGGGCCCACGCGGAGCATGTCGCCCACCGCGATCGGAGCCGGTCGGTCGGCGGTGAGCTCGACCCCGTTCACCTGCGTGCCGTGGCGGGAGCCGAGATCGGTCAGAAACCACCGGTCGCCGCGAAGCTCGATGAGCGCGTGGGATCGAGAGACGCTCGGGTGGGGGACGCACACGGTGGCCGTCTGGCTGCGACCGACCAGCGCCGGCTCGCCCGGTTCGAGCACGATGGGCGCGCCCCCCGCCTCACCAAGCGGTTGCAGTCGGATCGCGGCTTCCCCGTTGGTTACGCTCATGGACACCCTCGTCGCGGCGGACGCGTGTTTTCACCGTCGCCGCGAGACTTATGCTAAGTTCCCGCGCGTGGAACGCCTAGCTCGTTTGGTCGCTGATCTCCGGATTCACGCATTGTCGCGGTCGGTGTCCGCCTCGGTCCTCCGCGGGCTGTGCGGCGTCATGCTGATCCTCGGCTGCGAGCGAGCGCCGGCCCCGGACGTCACCGACCCGGCCCGCGCGAAGCCGGCGATCACACCCGCGTCGCCCCCGATCGTCGCCACGCCGAATCCATCGGTGCTTCAGCGCATTGCGGTCGTGGGCGCCAGCGCGACCGTCGGGTTCGGCGCGACCGTTCCGGTCGACAGCTCGTTCGGGGAGATGAATCAGCCGATCACGCTCGCCGACGTCGTTCGGGCCACCCTCGTTCGGCCCGAACGCTCGGAGGTCACCGTGCACGGGGATCTCTTCTTCTTCAGCGATCCGATGACGCACGGACCGCGGCTGATGGACGAAGCCCTTGCCACCGATCCGACGCTGGTGGTCGCGATCGACTTCCTCTTCTGGTTCGGATACGGGGACAATGCCCCGGGGGGAGGCCGGATCGAACGCGACGCCGATCGCCTGGCCCTGCTGGAGCTGGGGCTGGCCGAGCTGGAGCGGGTCGCATGCCCGCTCCTCATCGGTGACTACCCCGACATGGCGGCGGCCGTCGGCCTCATGCTCAGCGCCGGGCAGGTGCCGACGCCGCAGACCCGGGCGACGCTCAACGATCGGGTGCGGGAGTGGGCGACCACCCGGCCCCACGTGCGGATCGTTCCGCTCGCCGCGTTCCTGGATGAGGCGCGAGCGGGGACCGCGGTCTCGATCGGTCGCCACCGCTGGCCGCCGGCATCGCCTTTCCTGCAGCCCGACCACCTTCATCCCACGTCGGCCGGTCTCCTCGCTCTCACCCAACTGCTCGTCGTGGAGCTGCGTCGCCCGCCGTTCGGACTTTCCGAGGAGTTTCTGGACGACCGCTCCTCCGCCGTGCTCGAACGATTGCGGGGAGCCTTCGGCCCATGATCATCCGCGGCCTCGCCCTGGGCGTCTGCACGTTGATGCTGGCCGCGTGCAGCGGCGGCCGCACGACGCTCGACGTGGAGCTGCGCGAGCGGCTGAGCGCCGCGCCGGTCCCCGACGCCAGCATCCGCGTGCGTGGCCTGCACTTCTTTCTCCCGATTCATCCGTACGGCATCGTCGACCCGTTCGCGGGCGCGGACGCCGAAGCCCGCACGGACGAGATGGGGCGGGCGCGGTTCTCGGCGCCCGGTCCGCCGTGGGAGATCGTCGTCACGCCGCGTGATGACACGCCGCGCACCCTGTCGCTCGACGAGACGCCGTCGCCGGACCGCTGGCTGCGGCTGCCCGGCGATCTCGAGCTTCGCATCGACTCGCCCTGAGCGTTCCTGTTACGCTCTGCCGCGAAGGAGGTCGGGACGTGACCACGCTTGCCAACCGCCGGGCCATCGTGTGCGGCTCCACCCAGGGAATCGGCCGGGCGTGCGCCGAAGCGCTTGCGCGGGCGGGCGCGTCCGTCGTCCTGGTCGCGCGGCACGGCGAGGCGTTGGCGGCCGTGTCCGGGGGTTTGAGCGTGGCCGCCGGACAGCAGCACCGATCGGTCCGGGCGGACTTCTCCGACTACGCCGGCGTCGAGGCGGCCGTCGGCGACGAACTCGCGGCGAACGGCCCGGCCCACATCCTCATCAACAACACGGGCGGCCCCCCCGCCGGTCCCGCCTTCGACGCCGAGCCGGACGCGTACGCCGCGGCGTTTGCGCAGCATCTGCTGTGCAACCAGGTTCTGACGCGGCTCGTGGCCCCGGGCATGCGGGACGCCGCCTACGGACGCATCATCAACATCATCTCCACGAGCGTGGTCACTCCCATCCGGAACCTCGGCGTGTCGAACACGGTGCGTGGCGCGGTGGCCAACTGGGGCCGGACGCTCGCCGCCGAGCTGGGACCGTTCGGGATCACGGTCAACAACGTGCTGCCGGGCTTCACCGCCACCGCGCGGCTCGCGGCGTTGATCGAAGGCCGGGCGCGGCGGGCCGGGGGCACGGTCGAGGATGTCGAGGGCCAGATGAAACGGACGATCCCCGCGGGTCGGTTTGCCGATCCGTCCGAGCTTGGCGCGGTCGTGGCGTTCCTCGCGTCGCCCGCCGCGTCGTACATCAACGGCGTGAACCTGCCGGTCGACGGCGGTCGGCTCGCGGCCCAGTGATGTCGAGGACGACGTCCCAGCCCGACGCACGCACGGTCGCCGCCGAGCATCGGCTGGCCCACCTGATCGGCGGGGAGATGGTGCCGGCGGCGTCGGGCGACTGGCTCGAGACGGTCGAACCCGCGACGGGCCGATTCCTCGCGCACCTGCCCGACGGCGACACGCGGGACGTCGATCGCGCCGTGGCCGCGGCCACGCAGGCAGCGCGACGCTGGGCGCGAACTCCGGCCGCCGAGCGGTCGCGGGTCCTCCTGCGGTTGGCGGAGCGGGTGGAGGCCAACGCGGAAGCGCTCGCTCGTCTCGAATCGATCGACACGGGCAAGCCTCTCACGCTCGCCCGCGCGGTCGACATCCCCCGGGCCGTGGCCAACCTGCGTTTCTTCGCGACGGCGATCCTGCACACGCGATCGGATGCCCACATCACGGACGAGGCGGCGATCAATTACACGCTCCGTCAGCCCCGCGGCGTGGCCGGCTGCATCTCGCCGTGGAATCTCCCGCTGTACCTCTTCACCTGGAAGATCGCGCCGGCGCTCGCGACCGGGAACACGGTCGTCGGCAAGCCGTCGGAGGTCACGCCGATGACGGCCCACCGCCTGGGCGAGCTTGCCATCGAGGCCGAGCTCCCGCCGGGCGTCCTGAACATCGTGCACGGACTCGGGCCGAAGGTCGGCGCCGCCCTCGTGGAACATCCGGCCGTCCCCGCGATCTCCTTTACGGGCGGCACGGCCACGGGCGCCGCGATCGCGGCCGCAGCGGGTCCGATGTTCAAGAAGCTCTCGCTGGAGCTCGGCGGGAAGAATCCCACGATCGTCTTCGCCGACGCCGACCTCGATCACGCCGTGCCGACGGCCGTTCGCGCGGCCTTCGCCAACCAGGGCCAAATCTGCTTGTGCGGCTCGCGGGTGTTCGTCGAGCGGTCGATCTTCGATTCGTTCGTCGCGGCGTTCGTCCGGCGCACGGAGGCGTTGACATCGGGGGATCCGCTCGAGCCCGAGACCGAACAGGGCGCGCTCGTCTCCAAGAGCCACCTGGAGAAAGTCCAGTCGTATCTCCGCCTCGCCGAAACCGAAGGCGGGCGCATCGTGACCGGCGGCGACCGGCCCGCCGGTCTTCCGGTTCGATGCGGTGACGGGTACTTCCTGCGGCCGGCGGTCATCACCGGTCTGGACGCCGCCTGCCGAACGAACCGCGAGGAGATCTTCGGCCCCGTGGTCTCGATCATTCCCTTCGACGACGAAGCCGAGGTGGTCGCCGCCGCCAACGCAACGGAGTACGGGCTCGCCGCGTCGGTCTGGACCGGCTCGATCGACCGCGGTCACCGGGTCGCGGCGGAGCTGCAGGCGGGCACCGTGTGGGTGAACTGCTGGTTACTGCGCGATCTGCGGGTGCCCTTCGGCGGCATGAAGTCGAGCGGGGTCGGCCGGGAAGGCGGCGACGAGGCGATGCACTTCTTCACGGAGCCGAAGAACGTCTGCATCAAACGCAACGAGCGTCCCGGCGACGCCGAGTGACGCTGATATCATCGCCGGCATGGATGAGACGCGGATTGTGAGCGACCGCGCCCCCGAACCGGTGGGCGCGTATCCCCACGCGAAACGGGTCGGCGCGCTGCTGTTCCTCTCGGGCGTCGGCCCCCGCCAACGCGGACGCGACGACATCCCGGGGGTCACGCTCGACGCCGACGGGGGCATCGCCGCGTACGACATCGAGCGGCAGTGCCGGGCGTGCTTCGAGAATGTTCGCGCCATCCTCGAAGATGCCGGCGCGACGTGGGACGACATCGTGGACGTGCTCGTCTTTCTCACCAACATGAAGGACGATTTCGCGACGTACAACCGCGTGTACGCGGAGTACTTCGCCGGTCCCGGCAAGCCGAACCCCACCCGCACGACGATCGCCATCACCGCCCTGCCCACGCCGATCGCGGTGGAGGTCAAGATCATCGCGCGAACGGGAGAACGCTAGGTCGACGCTCGCAGCACCGCCCGCACCGGACTGGCGTCGAACCCGACGAGCGGCAGCGGCAACGCGATCAGCTCGTACAGACCGGGCGGCACGGCGCGGAGCACCAGCCCCTCGAGGATCGCGACGTCGCGGGCCAGAAACCGCTGGTGTGCGAGCAGCTGCTTGTCGTGAAAGAGATCGACGCTGGGCGTGTCGACGCCGATGAGCCGGACGCCGCGATCGGCCAGATGATCGACGAGGTCGGGCGTCAGACCCGCGAAGTCCTCGTTCCACGCTTCCGGGTCGGGAAACGTCCCCGTCGGGAACAGCACACGCTCGGCTTCGATCGACCCGCGGAGGTCGCCGACCTGGAGTCGACGGCCCCGTTCCGCCGCGACGGGAAGCACCTGACACGGTCCGAGGTAGGGCTCCAGCGATTGCCCGTCGATGGCCCGCGCGTCGGTGCCGTAGTGACTCGGCGCGTCCGCGTGCGCGCCCAGGTGGACGGTGGCTCGCAGCGTCGAGAGCGTGAGATTGTCACCGCGGTGCATGTCGAGCAGCACTTCGCGGGACGGCGGGGTGTCACCGGGCCAGACGTTCAGCTCGGCCGTGATCGGCGGCGTGATGTCGTACACGACGCCGCTCACGCCGCGCGCCCATCCCGCGGCGCACCTTTGTCGAAGCCGTCGCTCATCGTGCCCTCGTCGATCTACAACGCGTGGCGGATCTCCCACAGATCGGGGAAGACGGGGTGGAAGAGTGTTCGCTTGAGGAAGTCGACGCCGAGGGAGCCGCCGGTGCCGTGCTTGGAGCCGATCGTCCGCTCCACCGCCTTCACGTGGCGGTACCGCCACTCCTGCAGCCCTTCGTCGAAATCCGTCATGAGCTCGAAGAGGATGACCAGGTCGGGGCGCGTGCGGTACAGCTCGAGGAGACCGCGTTGTACCGTCTCGTTGGCCGCGACCGTCTCCCGGACGTCCGCCTTGCGCACCGCGTCGGGAAGCTCGACGCCGTGCCGAGCGAGAAAGTCGTGAAAGGCGTGGGCGACGCTGCGTTCACCCAGTCGCCGCTCGAGCACGGGCAGGCCGGGGCTTCCGGCCGGCAGGTGCTTCATCATCGCCGGCCGCTTGTACCCGAGGAGAAACTCCATCTCGCGAAACTGGGTCGACTGGAAGCCCGAGCTCGTCTCGAGGCGATCCCGGAAGCTCGTGAACGACATCGGCGTCATCGTCTCGAGGATGTCCAGTTGGCTCACGAGCGTCTTCATGATCGTCCGGCACCGTTCGAAGGCAGCGATCGCGCCGTAGAGATCGCCACCGGTGAGGTCACGCGACGCCCGCTCCAGCTCGTGCAGGAGGAGCTTGAACCACAGCTCGTACGTCTGGTGGATGACGATGAACAGCAGCTCGTCGTGCTCGGGCGGATCCGATCGAACCTGCTGGAGCGAGAGCAACTCCGGGATTCGGAGATAGCTCGCGTACGTCAGATCGGCGGTCTCCCCCGCCGCTCCCGGGCTCGTCGCGGTCGCCTTCGCCTTGCCGTCGCTCATCACCACCACTTTATCAGAAGGATCGCGAGCACCGCGGTCACCGCGAGGATGAACAGCGTCGCGATCTGCAGGCGACGCCATTGCCGAGCCGCCCGCTTCGCGGTCTCGGCGTAGGGGATGTTCGTGAACGTGACCATGTTGTAGAGGGGGACGAACCAGCGTGGGAACCACCGGTGCAGCGTGTGCTCCACCCGTTTTCGCAGGAGGAAGAGGGGCGAGCTCACCCGGTCCCGCATCTCGATGAAGTTCTCCATGGCCAACTCGGCGATGGCGTCACCGTTCTCCTTGCGTGAGGCGGAATACTCCGCAAGCACCGATCCCCACGTGGCACCGCGTCGATCGAGGCACTCGTCCAGAACGCTGCAGTCTTCAAAGGCCGCGTTCATACCCTGGCCGTAGAACGGAACGATCGCATGGGCGGCATCCCCGATCAGCACGACGCGATCTTCGTAGTGCCAGGGATCGCAGCGGATGGTCACCAGCGACCCCGTGGGATTGCTCTGATACTCCTCGACCAGACGCGGGAGCAGCGGCACGGCGTCGGGGAACTGGCTCGAGAAATACGCGCGGATCTGGTCCGGTGTCTGGAGAGCGTCGAAGCCGTGGGGACCCGTGTAGGGCCAGAACAGCGTGCCCGTAAAGGACCGGTCGGGGTTGGGCAACGCGATCATCATGTAGCCGCCGCGGGGCCAGATGTGCAGAGCATTCGGTTCGAGCGCGAACTCGCCATCGACCGGGGGGAAGCTGACCTCCTTGTACCCGTGGGCCAGGTACGACTGTGCATACTCGAATCGGTCCGTCCGCTGAAGTCGCGTGCGGACGGCCGAATACGCCCCGTCGGCTCCGACCACCAGATCACCTTCCGCGAGGACGGTCGCGTCGCTGGCTTCGTCGATGAACGTGACCGCGGGGCGATCGAGGTCGACCTCTTCGCAGCGGTGTCCGAAGAACAGGCGAACGCTGTCGCACGCTTCGGCGGCGTCGAGGAGCGTCACGTTGAGGCCACCGCGGGACACCGACTGGATCGCGTCGTCGCGGTTCTTGCTGTACGCCTGGTAGGTGAGCCGCCCGTCGGGCGCGTGCATCATGCGGCCACGCATGGGAATCGCATCGGCCAGCACGGCGTCGGCGAGCCCGACCCGACGCAGGGCCGTGAGACCACGCGTCGACAAGGCGAGGTTGATCGATCGGCCACCGACGAACCCCGCTCGCCGCGGGTCCGGTCGGCGTTCGTAGACCTCGACCTGCACCCCGCGTTGCCCGAGCCGGCACGCCAACAACGCGCCGCCGAGACCCGCACCAACGATGATCACGCGGCTGCCGTCGATGTTCGTCATGGCGTCTCGGGTGCGTCCATCGACCCCCCCCCTCCGGAGGATCCCCACCGGGTCGTCAGGATCTCGGCAAACCGCCAGACGTCATGGTACGAGTTGTAGAGCGGCACCGGCGCCACCCGCACGACGTTGGGCTCGCGAAAGTCGCAGACGACGCCGGCCTCCGTCAGGGCCTGGAAACGCCGGACGGGACGGTCGTGGACCAGGATCGACAGTTGGGCTCCCTGCTCCTGCGGATCGGCGGGCGTGATGATCTCGAACGCGGCGGATTCGGCGTTGCCCACCTCGATCAACCGGCGCAGGTATCCGGTGAGCTCCTTCGATTTCGCCCGGAGCGCCGGCATGCCGACCTCGTCGAACAACCGTAGCGACGCGCGCAGCGGCGCCATGGCCATGATCGGGGGATTGCTGAGCTGCCAACCGTCGGCGGTCGGCGCGGGCTCGAAGTCGGGCCGAAGGTGCATCTGAAATCGCGTGTCCGGGTCATTGCCCCACCACCCGCCGAAACGGGGGATCGTCTGGTCGCGGGCGTGCCGCTGGTGGACGAAGCACCCCGCCACGGCGCCGGGCCCGGCGTTGAGGTACTTGTACGAGCACCAGCAGGCGAAGTCCACGTTCCAGTCGTGCAGCTCCAGCGGGACGTTGCCCGCGGCGTGCGCGAGGTCGAAGCCGGCGTTCGCGCCGACGGCGTGCGCGGCGGCGGTGATCCGGCGGAGATCGTGCCGCTGGCCGGTGAAGAAGTTCACGCCGTTGGTCATCACGAGGGCGAGGGCGTCGCCCTGCTCCGCGATCGCGTCCTCGAGGTCCTCGGTGCGCAGCACGTGCTCGCCGTCGCGGGGCCGCACCGTCACGAAGGCGTCGTCGGGATCGATCCCGCGCGTCTTCAGGTGCGTCTTGAACGCGTAGAGGTCGGAGGGGAACGCCGGCCAGTCCGTCAGGATGCGGTAGCGCGTCGCCGTCGGCCGGTAGAAGCTCACCATCATCAGGTGGAGGTTGACGGTGAGGCTGTTCATCATCACGACCTCGCCGGGCCGCGCCCCGACGAGCCGCGCCCCCGCCTCGCGGAAGACCTCGTGGTAGGAGTACCAC
>JABDLI010000299.1 GCA_013003065.1 Phycisphaerales bacterium
TCCGTGCCGTGCGTCGTCCATCGTGAAAGGGAATCAAACTCGCTTTCGCGATGGACGCGTGACGGCACGGACGCTTCGCTGTCCGTGGCACCCGGAGCGTGTTCTTCGCGCGCGGGAGTCACACCCCCCTTCGCAATGGACGCGTGACGGCACGGACGCTTCGCTGTCCGTGGCACCGGGAGGGGTGTGCGCGAAGGACCTACTCCGCCTCACCCCGCAGCCGCTCGAGGATGATCGGGATCGCCGGAGGCTGCCCCCCCTTCGGTCCGATCGACGCGATCATGCTGAGATGGTTGGCGGTCACCACGAGCAGCTCGTCCGCCCACGGCAGCCGGGCCGACTCGACCGTCACGCAGCCGTCGCCGAGACCGTCCGCGAGCGCATCCAGCAGCTCCGCGCTCCCCGCGTCGACGTCGGCGAGCCAGCGACGCAGCCAACGCGGGGCGTTGACGGAATCCGCCGCATCCCGCACGGCGCGGCCGACCGCGGCCAGGTCCGACTCGGGCAGCGGCTGCATGCGTCCGGCGACGATGGTCGTCCGGACGTTCCGAGGCGGCGGCCGCGAGTTGAGATCCTCGAGGAAGGCCGAGCCGGGCAGCAAATCCGCGCCGGCTTCGCCGCGACCGTCGGCGAAGCCGCCCCGCCAGTCGCCGTTGCCCCGCAGCACGCGGGTGAGCTGCTCCTTGACCTCCGACACGCCACGCAAGCGAGCGATGGGCGCGCCGTGGTTCGGCGTGCCGCACATGACGAACCGGCGAACCCGCGGCAGCTCGTCGCTGCCGGCGGCGTCACCGCCGTAGTGTTCGTCGCGGGTCAGCACGTCACGCGTGACCAGCCCCCCCATCGAATGACCGACGATGTCCACCTGACGAACCCCGTGACGACGCAACGCCCGCAGCTCGTTCGCGAACCGATCCGCGGCGTCCGAGATCGGCCCGTCGTTCGGATACTCCATACGCGCAACGACATGTCCCGCCTCCCGCACCGCGGCGATCGTGTCACGCCAGAGCCACCCCGGATCATCGAGACCGTGGATGAGGATCACGACCGATTCCGGCGCCGGGTTGCGAGCGAGGTAGCGTTCGGGCGGGCTCGTCGTCTCGGCGTCGGTGACGAAGCGGATCCCGTAGGCACGCGTCGCGGCCGGCGGCGGCGCGAGCAACTCGGTGAACCAGCTCCGCACGCTCTCGCGGGTGGTCAGCGCGAGCCGCGTGATCTCATGCCACCAGCTCCGCAGCATGCACCCGGACGATCCCCCGGAAAGCGGGGCCGCGGTGGCCGGCGGGGCTGCGAAGAGCATCGCCGCGGCCACGACCGCCAACAGACCGGCCGGCACCGCGGGGCGTCGGGTTCGTCGCGTGAGGGGCTCGGTCGCCATTCATTGCTCCGTAAACAGCACGTCGAGAAGCCGCTGCTGGGCTTCTTCGTAATTCCGGAGAGGATCGACCAGGTTCCGCTGCACCCGCTCGAAAAGCTCCGGATTCTCCCGAAGACGGGCTCCGTGCGTGCTCAGCATGCCGTCCACGGAATCCGCGGCCGCCCGCAGATCGGCGGTGGCGAGGGCGAACGAGCGGGCCGCCTCGTACAGCAGCTCGTGCTCCAGCTCCTGGTCGGTCGGGCGGTAGAGGACCTTCCACGGGCTTCGCCGCACCTCGACCATGGTCAGCTTGAGCTGCTGTGCGGCCAGCTCCGCCGAAGCGATGGTGCCGCCGATCTCGCGGGACCAGCCCTCGTAATCGACCCGCACCCGCTCGACGGTCGACTCGGCGTGATCGAGCGCGGCCTGGGCGGTGTCGAGAATCGCGTCGAGCTTGTCGACCAGCCGCGTCTGCGCGTCCGCGGTGATCTCGTTGACGGTCACGCTGGCCTCTCGGATCTCGCCGGAGGCGGAGCGGACGTTCTCGATCGTCTCGTCGACGGCCGGTCGGTTGTCGGTGACCATGGCGCGTCCGGCTCCGAGCATCGCGCGGCCCTCCTCGACCGCCTCGTCGACGCGATCGGTGAGCTCGCCCGTCCAGGTCATCACGTCGTCCGCGCGTTGGAGCCACGGCGGCCACTTCTCCCGCAGCTCCGCCATCATCTGACGCACATCGCCCGTCGCGGCGTTGACGTTTTCGGCGATGGGCAGAATGTCGGTGTCGTACTTCTCATCGAGCGTGCCGAGAAAATCCGAGGCGCGGGTCACGTTGGAGAGGATGCGATCGGCGTCGGGACCGACGAGCGTATCCAGCATGCCCGGCGCATTGGAGCCGTCGATGACATCGCCTTCCGACAGCGGCGTGATGGGCGCGCCGTCGGGCCCCTGCGCGGCGCCGAGATCGGTGATCTCGATCCAGGCCTCCGACCCGATGATGGCGGCGGTCACCATCACCCGCGCCCCCGGGTACAGGGTCACGTCGTTGTCGAGCGTGAAATCGACGTCGATGGCGGGGGGCATGGCGTCGCCGCGGGCGACGAGCTCGACCGCGTCGACCTTGCCCTTGCCGAGACCGCCCACCCGCACCCCGCTGCCGGGCTGGAGGCTCTTGATGCCGTCCGTCACCTCGAACCGCACGGTGTAGTGACGCGGGTTGGCCTCGAAGAGATCGCGGATGTCGCTGAGCAAAACGGTCACCGCCACGAGACCGGCGATCGAGATCGTGGCGAACAGCCCGGCCCGGAGGTTGTTGCGTCGGCGCTCCTTTGGACTTGGCATCGGTCTCGGCTCCTTGCCGCGCGCGGCTACACGACCCTCGTCGACTCGACCCCCGGCCCCGCGCCAAAGGTGGTGCGATGCTCGCCCAGCAGATCCTCGGCGTAGCTCGAGGCGGCCTTGCGATCCGTGATCGGGCCGTCGGGGTCACCCCGCAGGAACTGCCGGATGAGCTGCTGCGACTTGTCCAGCTCGGACAGACGCTCGACCGGCAGGTCGCGCAGCGACTCGAAGTGCTCCCGGCGTTCGATCAGGAGCATGCGTCCCTTGTCGAGCATGGCCATGCGATCCGCGATCGTGAAGGCGGAGTCCATCTCGTGCGTGACCACCACGCTCGTCACGCCGATCTTCTTGGTGAGGTCGACGATGAGCTTGTCGATCTCGGCGCTGGTGACGGGGTCGAGCCCCGCCGACGGCTCGTCGTAGAAGAGCACCTTCGGATCGAGCGCCAAGGCGCGGGCGAGGCCGGCTCGCTTCTTCATGCCCCCGGAGATCTGCGCGGGGTACTTGTCCGCATGCTCACGCAACGCCACCAGCTCGAGCTTCATCTTGACCTGGATCTCGATGATGTTGGCCGCCAGCGTCGTGTGCTCCTGCAGCGGCAAGGCGACGTTCTCGGCCACCGTCATCGAGTTGAAGAGCGCACCGGACTGGAACAGGATCCCGAACCGCTTGCGCACCTGGTTGAGCCCCCGCTCGTCGAGCGTCGCCAGGTCGTGCCCGAACAGCGAGACGTGCCCTTCGTCGGGAATGAGCGAACCGATCAGGTGACGCAGCAAGGTGCTCTTGCCCGAGCCCGAGCCCCCCATGATCACCATCGTCTCGCCCGGCGCGATGGTGAGGTTCACCCCATCCAAGACGGTCTGGTCGCCAAACCGCTTGACGAGATCACGGACTTCGATGATCGGCGTCGGTTGCTCCATCGGCAGCGGAGACAGGATAGACGAGATCACCGCCGGCGGGGTCCACGATCGTCAGCCGCTCGAACCGGAGCACCGGACGCACCGATGACGGCTGGAACAGCACGAACACCGCCTCGCCCGAAATCTCGGCCTCGGCGAACTGCAGCCGATACGGGATGAGCGGTCGCGCCCGATCCAGCGGAGTGTCGGCGTCGAGGCGTGCCTCGTCGATCGTCGCCGATTGGAACTGGCCGTACCGGTCTCGCAGCGTCGCGATGAACCGCGCCGCTTCATCCGCCTCCCCGGGGGGGGCGAGGAAGGCTGCCTCGAACGTCGCGACATCGCCGGCAAAGCCGGCTCGCAACGCCGATTGCGGCCCGTGCAGCATGGGCTCCCGCGCCTGATCGTTCCACCACCACGCGAACACGCTCCAACCGAGCGTCGCCGCGAGACCGACCGCGATGCCGGCCTTGGCGAGCCCGCGACCGGTGGTGCCGCGACGCCGCGTCTCGAACAGCGCGACCACCCCGAGCAGCGGGCCGATCAGGCACAGCGGCGGGCAGACCGCCAGTGAACACACCAGGGACGCGACGGCCCAGAGGCTCCGCCGTGACGACGCGGCCACCGTCAGTTGCCGGGCGGGTAGGTCAAGTCGCCGAGATCATCGTCCACGACGGTGATGTAGCCGAGCTTCATGACCATCTGGCCCGTTGCTTGATCCGCGAAGACGACCTCCGCCTCGAC
>JABDLI010000324.1 GCA_013003065.1 Phycisphaerales bacterium
CCCGCTCCAGCGACAGACACCCTCCCGCGGATCCCACTCCCACGGCGCGAGCCCCGTCTCCTCCAGCGTGAACTTCAGGCGTTCTTCGCTCTCGCGCAGGGCGGCGGTCGATCGGGCCAACGACCGCTGGCTCGCGCGAAAGCTCAAGAGCAGCCCGATCGCCACGGGAACGAGCAGGCCCGCCACGGCCGTGACGCCGATCGCGATCGAGATGAGGAGCGTGACACTCATCGCAGCACACGCTCTTCATCGGCCACCCCCGGAGGGGAGAATCAGCCGGAACGGCGATCAGCCGCGTTCGATGAGCATGTTCACCGAGTTGCCACCGCCCAGGCAGAGGCTCGCAAGCCCCCGGCGGCCGCCGGTGCGGGCGAGCTGGTGGACGAGCGTCGTGCACACCCGGGCCCCGCTCGCGCCGATCGGGTGCCCGAGGGCAATGGCCCCGCCGCACACGTTCAGCTTCTCCTCCGGAATCCCCACGACCTTGACGTTCGAGAGCGTCTGCGCCGCGAACGCCTCGTTGAGCTCGACGAGATCGAGATCGTCGATCGTGAGCTTGTTGCGTTCGAGGATGGTCTGGATACCGACCGCAGGGGCGTGGAAGATCTCCTTGGGGGCGACACCGGCGGTGTACGCGTCGACGATCCGCGCCATCGGCTCGACCCCGAGCTCGCGCGCCTTCGCTTCCGACGCCACGATGAGGGCGGCGGCGCCGTCGGAGAGCTGCGAGGCGTTGCCCGCCGTCACCGTGCCGTCCTTGTCGAACGCCGGCCGCAGACGGGCCAACCCCTCCGGCGTCGAGTCGGCCCGGATTCCTTCGTCCTTTGCGACGTCGAACTTCTGCTTGAGGCGGTCACCGGTGAGCGGTATCAGCTCCGGACCGAAATGACACTTTTCGGTCGCCGCCGCGGCGTGCTGGTGGGATCGGGCCGCGAAGCGATCCTGCTCCTCGCGGCTGACACCGTACGACCCCGCGATGTAGTCGGCCGCGCACCCCATGGCCCACCCTTCGAACGGGCAGGTGAGCCCATCGTGCACCATGTGATCGATGAGCGTCGCGTTGCCGAACTTGACGCCCGCGCGGACATGCGCGAGGTGGGGGGCGAGCGACATGCTCTCGAATCCACCGGCCACGACGAGCTCGTTGTCACCCGCCCGAATCGACTGGGCGGCGAGCATCACGGCCTGCAGGCCGGACCCGCACACCTTGTTGACCGTCATCGCGTTGAGCGTCTCCGGCAGGCCCGCCTTCAGACCGGCCTGCCGCGCCGGGTTCTGGCCCAAACCCGCCTGCAGCACGCAGCCGAAGATGGCCTCGTCGACGTGATCGCGTGCGTTCGGCACGTCTTCGAGAACGGCTTCGATCGCGTACCCGCCGAGCTGCGGACTCGGGATCCGGGACAGGCCGCCGAGGAAGCGGCCAACGGGCGTGCGGCGGGCGGCAATGATGACGGGCTGGGACATCGACGGAATCGCTCCGTGTTGAGAATCGCGGGGAAACCGGCCGGCACGAACGTGTCGCGGGACACGCGGCGTGCCGCGCGGGGAATGCTACAATCTGTGATCCGCTCTCGAGCGCGGCCGAAGGCGGGTCGAGCCGGAGGCGAAGGGACGTATCGTAGCTCCTCCGCTCACGCCATGCCCCCTCCCGAGAGCCCCGTGGGGGGCGTCGTCACCAAGGACCGAGGACGGACGAGCGAATCGCATGATGGAGTCGAATCCGCTCCAACCTCGCTTTACGAGCGACAACCTCACGACGCTCCAGAGCCACATTCTCGCAGAGGAGCAGCTCCATCCGGATGCGACGGGCGACTTCTCGTGGATCATGTCCGCGGTGGCCCTCGCGGGGAAGACCATCGCGAACAAGGTCCGCCGGGCGCGGATCGAGGACGTGCTCGGCGATCACGGCGATGTCAACCCCCACGGCGAGCGTCAGCAGAAGCTCGACGTGATTGCCAACGAGATCATCATGCGGTGCCTCGGCGACCGCGCGAACATCGCCGTTCTCGCGTCCGAGGAGGGCGAGCAACCGATCGTCCTTCGGAATCGCGAGGAGGGCGGCCGCTACTGCGTCATGTTCGACCCGCTCGACGGATCGTCGAACCTCGACGTGTGCGTGGGCGTCGGAACGATCTTCAGCATCCTGCGGAACGAGCGGCGGAAGCCCCGCGAGATGCCGCACTACCTCCAGCCCGGATACCGGCAGGTCGCGGCCGGGTACATCTTGTACGGCTCGTCGGTGGTCTTCGTGGTCACGACGGGCACCGGCGTCGACATGTTCGTTCTCGACCAGTCCATCGGTGCCTTCGTTCTCGTGGCGACCAAGATCCGCATCCCCGCCGCCCGGGCGATCTACTCCGTCAACGAAGCGTACAGCGACCACTTCCCGCCGGCGTACCGTGAGTACCTCGCCTTCGCTCACGCCGAGGGCTATTCGAGCCGCTACATCGGGTCGATGGTGGCGGACGTCCACCGCACGCTGCTGACCGGCGGCGTCTTCCTGTATCCACCGACCAAGACGCACCGCGGCGGCAAGCTGCGTCTCGTCTACGAAGCGAACCCGATGGCGATGATCATCGAGCAGGCCGGCGGGCGCGCCATCGCCGGGGCGGCTCGCATTCTCGACCTCGCCCCGACGGATCTGCACGAGCGCACCAGCGTCGTGATGGGCAGCCCCGAGGAAGTGGCGCACGTCGAGCGGTTCATCTGCCGCGAGCAGTCGACCGTCTGAAAATCGTTCTTCATCCCTTTGTCCCTTTGATTGCGTGAACCACCGCGATGCTCTCATCCACCACCACCGATTCCGTCGTCGTCCTCCGTCGTGACTCCAACCAGGCGCTGGGCATCGGGCAGTTCGCCGTCGAGTTCCTGAACGAGGGCGGCGCCGCGCCCGCCCCCGAGGTGCGGGAACGCACCACGATGTTCTGGACCGACAGCGTGCTGTGCGGGCTCTCCGCGCTCGCGCTCGGCACCAACGCCCCGGCCGTCCTCCGCGCCGAGGCGCTCGAGTACCCGCGAGCCGGCGGCGTACCCGTCTTCGGCGACGACGCGTCCGTCGCGCCGGAGAAGGCGATCCTGGCCAACTGCGCCGCGGTGCGCGAGTGGGACTCCAACGGCACCAACTTCGGCTACAACCCCACGCTCGGGCATACGGCCGGCGAGTTCGGGCACAACGACTTCTACGCGGTGCCGGTGGCGGCTGCGCAGGCGAGCGGGCGTGACGGCGCGTCGGCGCTGCTCGGCATGATCTGCCTCGACGAGATTCGCGGCCGCCTGGCCGAGGTGTTCAGCCTGAAGTCGTACAAGATCGACCACGTCGTGCACGGCGCGATCGCGTCGGCCGCGACGTACGGCGCGATGCTCGGCGCGACGCCGGAGCAGATCGAGTCGGCCATCGGGATGTTCGTCGCCCATTTCATCCCCTGGCGGGCAATCCGCGCCGGCAAGCAGCTCTCGGATTCGAAAGGCGCCTCCGCCGCGATCAGCACCGAGGCGGCGATCGTTTGCATGCAACGCTCGATGCGTGGTTTCCTCGGGCCGCGTGACATCTTCCGCAACCCCGAGGCGATCTGGCGTCAGTTCGAGCCGACGGACGGCCCGGCGCCGTTCGACCTTCATCTGTCCCGAGCCGGCGATGACTTCGCGGTCATGGGCATGCACTTCAAGCTCGGTCTCTACGAACACCAGTCGGCCGGCGCGTTGCAGGGCGTGATCGACCTGCTGCTCGCCCATCCGGCGATCCTCGCCGATCCGGCCGGCCTCGAGTCGATCAAGATCGTCGCGTACGAGCCGGCGTTCGGCATCATCGGAGACCCCGCCAAACGCGACCCCCGCACGCGGCAGTCCGCCGATCACTCGATGGTCTACATCGTCTCGACGCTCCTGCGGAAGGCGTTCGACGTCGCGGGGCAGTCCGGCGTCGGCACGCTCGGCGGCAGCGGGGATGAAATGTGGAAACGGCTCATGCTCGTGCCGGCCGACTACGCGCCGGACGCCATCGACCATCCGGAGACGCGGCGGCTCATGGAGAAGATCTCTTTCGAGCACGGCGGCCCCGAGTACGACAGCCGGTATCCCGATGGCATCCCCACCTCGGTTGTCGTGCGGGCCGGCGGCGAGACGCACGACAGCGGGCTCGTCATGTACCCCGCCGGCCACGCCCGCAATACGACCGCGGACCTGCGGGGGATACTCCAGGAGAAGTTCGCGCGTCTCGGCGGGCTGGCCCTCGACGAACCGGGGCCGATCATCGAGCGGCTCAACGGGGTCGCGCAGCTGTCGGCGTCAGGGCTCAAGGATCTCTACGATTTCACGATCGCCGATCGCGGCCGTTTCGACTGATCGGTGTTCCGGCCGGTCGCCAGCCGTCCCCCTCGAGAAGCGTCGCCTCCACCGTCAGACCGGGTCCGAAGCCGAGGGCCACGCACGGCAGCGACGCCCCGGTCGCGCGCAGGCGTTCGAGGACGAACCCGACCGTGGGCGAGGACATGTTGCCGTAGTCGGCGAGCACGCCTCGGGCCGGCGCGAGCGCGGCGTCGTCCAGACCGAGCGTCTCGGCCACCGCGTCGAGGATCCGCGGCCCGCCCGGGTGGAGGGCCCAGCTCTCGATGTCGGTGAGCCGCCGATCGTGCGTCGCGAGCCACGCGGTGATCCACGCCGGCAGGTGCGTCCGGATCAGCTCCGGCACGCGGGGCGAGAGCGTCATCTCGAACCCGTGGTCGCCGATCGACCAGCCCATCGCGTCGGCGGTGTCGGGGAGAAGCGTCGAGCCGGACCCGGCGAGCGCCGGACCGGAGACGGCGCCACGAACGACCACCGCCGCGGCGCCGTCGCCGAAGATCGCATTCGCGACCACGCGGTCGGTGGCCCATCCGTACGCGAAGTGCAGGCTGCACAGCTCGACCGCCGCGATCAGCACGCAGGCCTCCGGGTCGGTCTGCGCGAAGGCCGACGCCACCGCCAACGCGTTGAACATGCCGTGACATCCCATGAACCCGACGTTCACCCGGCGCACGCCCGGCGGCAATCCGAGTCGCGTGATGAGGTCGGCGTCGCACCCGGGCGCGTCGAACCCGGTGCAGGAGACGGTGAGGAGATGGGTGATGGTGTCCGCGGCGACGCCGGCATCATCCAACGCGCGTCGCGCGGCCACGCCGGCGAGCAGGGGCGCCTCCTGCGTGTACCGCCGCATGCGAAACGCGGTCGACGGGTTGCCGGTGCCGGCGTCGGCCGCCGGATAGAACGATTCCAAGCCGGCTTCGCGGGGACGCGGGCCGATCACGACGCTGCCCCGCCGCGTCACGCCGCTGCGTCGATAGAGGCCTCGCAACACACGCGTCTGCGCGGCAGTCGCGCAGCAGTGACGGGCGGCGTGCGCCGCCGCCTCCGGTTGGGGCAATTCCCCCGCGGGAACGGCCGTGCCGAGCCCGACGATCACGGGACGCCTCATGATGTCGTCTCCGCGGCGGGTCCGCCGCACCAACCGTCGAGGATCGGTCGCGCCAGCACCGGCCCCGCCGCGATCGCCCGCAGCGTGACACGCAATGCGGCCGGATGCCGCAGCAACCACGCGGCGATGCGGCACCGCCGGGTGCGGGCGTGACGACGACGCGTGGCCTGCCGCCAGGCCGCGGCGATGCGTGGCGACCAGCCGTCGATCGCCGCGGCGGCGAGGGGGATGACCTCGTGCGCCGCGGCCAGGGCCCAGCCCATCCCCTCGCCTGTGAACGGCTCCTCGTACCCTGCGGCATCTCCGACGATCAGCAGCCGGCACGCCGCGACCCGACGAGCGTGGCGGGTGAGCGCCGGCGTCCCCTGCCACCGGGCGGCGGCCAGTTCCGGTCGGGGTGGAACGCCGCACGCTTCCAGCACGGCGGCGGCCGCCGCCGCCGGTCCGCCGCACCGACGCACCCACCGCGGATCGAACGCGGCCGCGGCGTTGAGCCGCCCGTCCGGCAGCTCGACGAGCCCGAGGTAGCCGCCCTGCCCGCAGTGCATGTCGACCCCGTTCACCGGCGCTCGCGGCACGCCGGCGGGAACCAACGCGGCGAGCCCGATCCGCGATCGCGTGGTGACGCGATCTCCCGTGTCCGTGGCGGCCGCGCCGAGTCCGGCCGCCCAGACGAGCAGACGCGTCCGCACCGCGTGCATCACCCCGCGTGATCGCGCCGGGATGATGCGGTGGTCGGGCGGCTCGTCGCCCGCGGTACCGGCGTCCGGAGCCCGCCCGGCGGTCGCCGTGACGAACGACGCGCCCGCGTCGATCGCCGTGCGCAGGAGAAAGTCGTCGAGATCGGAGCGGGCGACGACCACGCCCCCCCGCAGCGGGAGCGTCGCCACTGCGTCTCCGGCCCGAAGCACGAGGTGACCGGGCCGGCGTCGGGGCACGTGCGTCTCGGGCGGGGTGAGCCCCAAACGCGCGAGCGTCCGCAACCCCGTCGCGCTCAGACACCCCCCGCACACCTTGTCGCGGGGAAACGCAGCTCGGTCGAGGATCAGAACGTCGTGCCCGAGACGGGCGAGTCCGTGCGCGACCGCCGAGCCCGCCGGACCGGCGCCGACGACGACGGCATCCCACCCGCGTCCGGCCGCCTCCGAAAGCGTCATCGTGTCGCGGCGGGTTGCCGCCGTCGCCGTCACCGACGCCACCACGTCAGGAGCAGCCGAGCCGGCCAGGTGCGTCGCACGTCGGCCCCGGAGAGGCCGTTCGCCTCGGCGCTGTCACGGAGCTCTTCCACCGTGAACGCGGCGCGGACCGACTGCGGCCCGTCGTGATGAACGACATCGCACCGCGACAGTGCTCGCGTCCCCCACCGCGCGAGGGCCAGTCCCCGCGGGGATCGCTCGAGATCGATCATGACGACCCGACCGGCTTCCGACTCGACGCACCGACGCAGGAAAGGGCCGATCGCGTCGTCGGGCAGGTGGTGGAGAAAGAGGCTGCTGACGATCGCCTCGACCCCGGACGGCCACGGGTCGGTCGCGGCGTCGAAGACCACGAACTCGACCGGCACCCCGGCCCGCCGAGCCCGGGCTTGCGCGTACTCGACCGCCCGCGGGCTGCGGTCGCCGCCGATGACGCGGGTCTGCGGCGAGCGCCGGCGGATCCGGCGGGCGACGTCGATCGTCACGTCGCCTCCGCCGCAGCCGACGTCGAAGACGACCCGCGGCGTCGGCGGGACGCTCGTGAGATCCGCCGCGATGGCCTTCGCCGTGCCGCTGAGGCGGTTGATGCGTTCGAGCCCCCTGAGCGCCGCCACGTGGCGATCGGCCGAGAGCGTCGGGTCGTCCATCCACTCCGGCTCGCACACGCGACAAGGGGGGGACCAGGTTGGGGCGGGACCGGACACGCCGGATCGTAGTCGCTGGCGGCCCCAGGCAGGTCCGCCGGGTCTCGAGAGCCACCGCTATTGGATCGACGCGGGTGGTTCGACCGATATCCGAAGACCAACGAGCCGTCGCCCCGCGCGGTGTGGCGGTCGATCGCCTTCCACCAACCCGCCCGGCGGGCTCGGTACGGGAGAACGCCACGATGGCCGGCAATGTACGCAGGGGGTGGTTCCTCGCACTCGCGCTCGCCGCGCTCGGTCCGGCGGTCGCCGCGCAGGAGCAGAAGGACGACGCTGACGGCGATTGGGCCGCCCAGCTCCAAGCCATGCAGGGCGAGATGCAGCTCCTCCGGGCCGATAACGAGCGGATGCAGGACGAGATCGACCGTCTCCGGGTCGAGACGTCCGATAATTGGCTCACCGAAACGCGGGCGGACGAGATCCGCACGCTGGTCTCCGATGTCCTCGCCGACGCGGACCTGCGGACCAACCACCTCCAGAACGGCCTCGCCGCGGGGTGGAGCGAGCACTTCTACCTGGCCAGCCCCGACGGCCGCTTCAAGCTCCAGCTCGACGGGCAGATCCAGACGCGTTTCATCTGGAGCTACCACGACCAGCGGGACCGTCACCGAAGCGGCTACGAGGTCACCCGGTCCAAGCTCACCCTGCGGGGCAACGTGTTCGGGCCGGACGTCTCGTACCTCATCCGGACCGATCACACCCGCAACGAGCCGGGGCTCGTCACCGGCCTCTACTTCATGCAGGACGTCTGGATCGGCTTCCAGCTCGACAACGAGTGGAGCCTGCGGGCCGGCCAGTTCAAGCTGCCGTACAACCGGGAGGAGCTCATCTCCAGCTCCCGGCAGATGGCCGTCGAACGCTCGCTCGTCAACGAGAACATGAACATCGGCCGCTCGCAGGGCGTCGAGCTCTCCTTCGTGGACGAGACGGCGAAGTTCATGCTGGCCACGAGCGACGGCGGCTCCGACAACCTCGGCGGCTTCGGCAACCTGCTCGGGACGTTCCCGCCGTACTCGAACGCGCTCGATGAGGACGTCGAGTGGGCGTTCACCACACGGTACGAGCTGAAAGCGGCGGGAACCTGGAACCAGTTCACCGACTTCACGAGCCGGCCCGAGGAGGAATTCGGCCTGCTGTTCGGTCTCGGCGGTCACTTCCAGCAGAACGAGAGCAACAACAACCCGACGGGCGACCGGGACGAGCATCGCTGGGTCGCGGGCGCGTTCGACGTGTCGGCGGAGTGGGGGGGCGCGAGCGCGTTCTTCTCGATCATGCACTCGTACGTGGACAACGGGAGCTTCGGGCAGATCAACATCACCGGTGTCACCCTCGAAGGGGCGTTCTACATGACGCCCAAGGTCGAGGTGTTCGCCCGGTGGGAGTACGGCTGGTGGCGGTTCTCCAACTTCGACTTCTCCGACCTCCACGCGGTCACGCTTGGCGTCAACTACTACATCGACGGTCATGACCTGAAGTGGACGACGGACATCGGCTTCGGCGTCGGCAAGATCGATCAGAACTGGGAGGCCGACATCGCCGGGTGGCGGCAGGACGCCGACAGCGCGGAGCCGCAGGTCGTCTTCCGGACGCAGTTCCAGCTCTTGTTCTGAGGCGTACGCGCGAGCGCCGGGTCTCACCGACGTTCAACCGGCAGGCCATGGGCCGGCCCGACGCGATGCGTATCAGTCGCCGCGGATCTCGACCACGCTGACGCGGGGTTCGAGCACGCCCCAGACCAGCGCGACGTCATCCGGTCGCATACGCACGCATCCCATCGAGGCCTGCCGGCCGATCGACTCGGGCTCGATCGTCCCGTGGATGCCGTAGCCCGTCACGTTCTCGAGCCGTTCTTCGGCGCCCTCGAGCCCGATCCAGTGCTCCCCGATCGGGTTCGACGGATCGTCCGGCAGGTACCGCACGTGCGTGCGAGGATTCACCCACTCGGGGTTGAGGAGCTTGCCGGGCTTGACGCGGAAGCGGCCCTCGGGCGTCGAGTCGTACTCGCCGAGCCCGACATCGAAGCTCCGCACGTACACCCAGTCCGGCGCGTCGCCGAGGTAGAGATCCAGACGGAACGCCCGCTTGTGGACGACCGCGTGGAACGGCCCGGTGACGATCTTGAGGCGTTGGCCGTGCCGGATCTTCTCCGGCGACGGGATGCCGTTGATGCGTTGAAGAAAACGCCAGTCCACCAGCAGGCCGAGCTTGCGGTGCAGCCCGCCGAGGTAGTCGCCGGACTCGATGACGTACATGAACGAGAAGGGGTCGCCGGGGACGATCTCGGGGCTGAAGACCAGCCGCTCGTTCAGCTCGGTCAGCCGGGTTCGAACGTCCGCCGCCTCCTCGTCGGTGAGACCACCCGATTCCAGGGCGGCCGTCAGCAGCCAGCGTCCTTCGATCGGCTCGTTGCGGGCGAGGTGGTCGAGCCCGGCGGCGAGCGCGGCGCGACCGCGTCGGGCGTCGCCACGCGAGACCGGGACGCGGGACGAGCGGTCGTCCTCGATCGTCTCCGGCGTGATGGTCGTCACGGCGGCGGCGGGCGGCGGCGTGCGCGCCGGAGGTTCGGTTCGCGCGGTGGCTGCCTCGACGGTCTGGTCGGGGCTCGGGGCGGCCGCGGTCGCGGTCTCGGGAGCGCGGGCCGGCGGGGGCGACGGGTCGCGGCGACGCGTTTCGGCCGGCGGGCGGGTCACCGCACGCTCCCGGGGGCGTTGCGGGTCTTCGTCGGTCGTGGCGGCGTCGTCATCCGTGTCCTGCGTGTCCAGCGTGACCGCCGCGGGAATATCGGAGACGCCGGTTCCGTCCGGCCAGAGCTGCCAGCCGATCCACCCCACGACGACGACCGCGATGATCGTGACGGCAATCGCGACGGGGCGACGACCCCGGCGGGATCGCCGGTGCATGTACACGCGACGCGCGATCGGTCGCGCGGATTGGCTTGGCAACGGCATGGGCGGGATCATACCGCAAGCCAAAGCGACTGCGTGTCGGTCGGGCGTGGTGTGGCGGCGTCGCGTCGTTGTTGCGCAACGCGAAGCGGGGCTGCCGGCGAAGCTTGTCCACCGGTTGTTCACAGTTGGACGCGTCGTCAGTGCGTGGAGCGGCTGCGTCGCGTGTACGTGGCCCGCCGCTCGGTGACGATCGCGTCCACGCTGACGTCGTGCTCCTGGACGGGCACCTCGTCGACGACCTGACGATCGAAGGCAAGTCCCACGGTGGTGGCGGAGCGACGCAGACGCGAGAGGAAACGATCGTAGAACCCGCCGCCGCGGCCGAGCCGGCGGCCGTAGGTGTCGAAGGCGAGCCCGGGCACGACGACGAGGTCGATCGACCGCGGCACGATGGGGCGTCCGGCCCGCGGGATCCGAATGCCGTGATCGTCCGTCTCCATGTAATGGTCGTCCAGCGAGTTCACCTCGATGGCGTACATGTCGCGGCGTGCCCAGTCGACCTTCGGCACGCAGACCGTCTTGCCGAGCTGGAAGACGCGAATCGCCACGTGGGTGGTGTCCACCTCGCCGGCGAGCGGCATGTAGAGCATCACCGTCGAGGCGGCTCGGAACTCGTCGAGGGCGATCAGCTTGGCGGTCGCGGCGCTCGAGGCGTCACGGCGTTCGTCGTCCGACATCGCGGCGAGGGCCGCACGCATCTCGGCGCGCACACCCCGTTTGGAATCCGCCGAGGGTTCACTCGGATGGTCGGGCGGAATGGCGGCAGGTTCGCGAGAATCCGTCATCGTCAAGGCCTGCAGGGCGTTGCGTTGGCACGAGGTCGTCTTACTCATCGGACACTTGTTCTCCCGACTGTCGTCCTTCAGAGACGTTTCCTTCTTCGAGCCGGCGGCGGATCAGATCCTCGAATCCGGATTTCGTCGGGCGATAAAACGTGTGATCGACGCCGAGATAGGTCTGTTCGGCCGCCCCCGTCGGGTCTTCGTGCGGGTTCACGTAGGCCGCGGCGGCGTCGATCTCGCGGGGATGGGGGCTCTGGAGATGACGGGGAACCGTGATCGTGCGGGCGTCGCGGACCGCCGCCGTCGCGTCCCAGATCGCCCGCGCCGAGGCGTTCGACTTCGGGGCGCACGCCAGGTAGATCGCGGCCTGCGCGAGCGTGTGCTGGCACTCCGGGCGGCCGATCCGCTCGGTCAGGTCCCACGCCGCCGCGGCCACCGACAACGCCTGAGGATCGGCGTTGCCGATGTCCTCGCTGGCCAGGATGGCCATCCGCCGGGCGATGAACCTCGGATCCTCACCCGCCTCGAGCATGCGGGCGAGCCAGTAGACGGTGGCGTCCGGGTCCCCACCCCGCATGGACTTGATGAAGGCGCTGATCACGTCGAAGTGCTCGTCCCCGGTCCCGTCGTACACGAGCGCCTTCTGCTGCATCGACTCGGCCGCACTGGCGAGGTCGATGTGGACGACCTCCGCTCCGGCGGCGGCCTGGCTGAGGACGGCGACCTCGAGACCACTCAACGCCCGGCGGGCGTCGCCGTCGGAGAGGCGGGCCCACAACGCCAGGGCGTCGTCGTCCACGCTGACCACGCGATCGCCGAACCCCCGCGGATCCGCGATCGCGCGTTCCAGCAGCGTGACGACCGCCGCCTCGTCGAGCGGCTCGAAGCGGAAGATCGTCGATCGGCTCACGAGCGCGCTGTTGAGCGCGAAGTAGGGGTTCTCGGTGGTCGCGCCGATCAGCGTGAGGTGGCCGTGCTCGACCGCGCGGAGCAGGACGTCCTGCTGGTTCCGGGCGAAGCGGTGAATCTCGTCGAGGAAGAAGATCGTCCGGCCCCCGCCCTCTTCCAGTCGCCGCACCGCGGCCGCGATGATCGCGCGAGCCTCCCGCACCCCCACGTCGGCGGCGTTCGCGCGTTCGAACGTTGCCCCGGTGTGGGCGGCGATGACCTCCGCCAGCGTGGTCTTGCCCGTGCCCGGTGGTCCCGTGAAGACGACGCTCGTGAGGCGATCGGCGTCCAGCATCCGCCGGAGCAGTTTGCCCGGGGCAAGGAGGTGGTCCTGCCCGGCGAACTCCTCGAGCGTGCGGGGACGCATGCGAACCGCCAGCGGCTCCGCCGTGCGCCGCCGCTCCGCTCGCTGCTCGGCCCATAAGTCGCTCATGAGCCGAGATTCTAGGTTGTGACCGACGGATCGACCCGTCGACTGGGCCGGGGGTGAACCGCCGGCCGATGATCCCCGTAGCGTTGACGGGCGGCTCGCCTCGACCGGGGCGAGCGAATAGGCTCACCGGTCGTCGGCCGGGTCTACGAGAAGGAAGCCATCGCATGTGTGGAATCGTCGCGTACGTCGGCCACAAGCCTGCTCGCTCGCTCTTGCTCGAGGGTTTGAAGCGGCTCGAGTACCGCGGGTACGACTCCGCCGGCATGGCGTTGATGGACGGCTCGCTGAAGGTGACGAAGACCGTTGGACGCGTGCGGGTCCTCGAGGAGCTGCTCGCCCAGCAGCCCGACTTCGAGGGCACCACGGGCATGGCCCACACGCGATGGGCCACGCACGGCGAACCGAGCGACGTCAACGCCCACCCGCACGTGGACGACCCGACCCGCGGCCACCGCATCGCGCTCGTTCACAACGGCATCATCGAGAACTACGCCGCGATCAAGACCTACCTCGCCGATCGCGGGCACACCTTCGCCTCCGAGACCGACACCGAAGTGCTCACGCGTCTCATCTCCGAGCTGTACGCCGGCGACCTGGAGACGGCGGTGCAGGCGGCCCTGCGCGAGGTCACCGGGGCCTACGCGATCGTCGTCATGAGCGAGCGTGAGCCGGGCGTGCTGGTCGCGGCCCGAAAGGGCTCGCCGCTGATGGTGGGCGTCGGTCAGGACGAGTACATCGTCGCGTCCGACTCCAGCGCGATCGTGGCCCACACGACCCAGGCGATCACGCTGGAGGACTACACGGTCGCCCGCGTCACCCGCGACAGCTTCCGAACCACGACGATCGACAACGTCCCCATCACCCCCCAGGTGCGCGAGCTGGAGTTCGACCTCGAGCAGATCGAGCTGGGCGACTACGAGCACTTCATGCTCAAGGAGATCTGCGAGCAGCCGGCGGCCCTGCGTCGAACGCTCAAGGGTCGCATCGATGTCCGCGATGGCCAGGTCGTGCTGGGCGGCATCGCCGAACACGCGCGCTCGCTCGTGCGGGCGCGTCGCATCATCTTCCTGGGGCAGGGCACCGCGCTCCACGCGGCGATGGTGGGCGAGTACCTCATGGAGGACCTTGCGAAGATTCCGACCGAGGTCGAGTTCGCCAGCGAGTTCCGCTACCGCAATCCGATCATCGAGGATCGCACCGTCGTCATCGCAATCAGCCAGTCGGGGGAAACCGCCGACACCATCGCGGCGTTGCAGGAAGCCAAGCAACGCGGGGCGCTCGCGCTCGGGCTCGTCAACGTGGTGGGATCCACCGTCGCCCGCGAGACGGACGCGGGCATCTACCTGCGGGTCGGGCCGGAGATCGGTGTCGCGTCGACGAAGGCCTTTCTCGGTCAAGTCATGGTCGCCACGCTGCTGTCGACGTTCATCGGGCGACGCCGGTATCTCTCCGGCGAGTACGTCTCGGAGCTCCTGCGCGAGCTGGAAGCGTTGCCGGAGCGTCTGGAGCGGGCGGTCGCGTTGAGCGAGGAGATCCGCGACGTCTGCCGCACCTACGTCGAGCGTGAGAACTGGCTCTTTCTCGGCCGCGGCCACAACTATCCCGTCGCGCTCGAAGGGGCGCTCAAGCTGAAGGAGATCAGCTACATCCACGCCGAGGGCATGCCCGCGGCGGAGATGAAGCACGGGCCGATCGCCCTCATCGACGACGGCATGCCGGTGGTCGTGCTCGCGACCCGCAACAGCCAGTACGAGAAGGTCGTGTCGAACATCCAGGAGGTCCGCTCCCGCGGCGGTCACGTGATCGCGGTCGCCACCGAGGGCGACGATGCCATTCGCGAACACTGCGAGGACGTCTTCTTCGTGCCGGACATCCCCGAGCCGCTCCAACCGATGTTGACGGTCGTGCCGCTCCAGCTTCTGGCGTATCACGCGGCGGTGCTGCGGGGGAAGGACGTCGACAAACCCCGCAACCTCGCCAAGTCGGTCACGGTGGAGTAGCGGGCGGTTCGTCGATCCCGTCCCGCAACCACTGCCCGACGCGTCGCCGCGCCGGTGTCGTGACGGCGAGCATGATCGCGCCGAGCAGCAACGCCAGCGTGACCGGCTCCGGCAGCAATCCGGTGTGGGCGCCGACGAGCGTGACCGCGAGCTGCGTCGGGGCGCAGGCCATCGATCCGATGACGAGCCGCAGACCCGGCACCGCGCCGCGTCCGCCGGGCAGCGTCGCGCCTGCGAACGCGCCGAGCCAGCGGCCGTCGCCCGACAGGATCACCAGGAGCACGACCGGCGCGAGCGTGAAGTGCGTGATCAGATCGACCCGCAATGCCACGCAGGCGGTGAGGATCGGCACGACGCCGTACGAAAGGGCGCCGCGAGCCCATCTCCGCGCGTCGCCCTCCACCGGCGGGATCCACCAGCCGGCGATGAGCGCGAGGAGCGGCGCGCCCCACAGGAGACCGGCGACGCCCAGCGAGCGTGCGAGCGCGAACGCCGCCGCGGCGAGCGCGACCAGGCTGGCGACCCGGCCCGCGTGTTCCAGCGTGCGTCCGCCGGCGAACTCCGCATCGTCGGCCTCCGTCCAGTCGTCGTGGCTCAGCACCCACGGGCCGACGGCCACCGCGGCGGCCGCCGCGCTGGCGGCCGCGGGGGGGTGTGTCCACCAGGCGATCATGGCGGCGGCGGCGAACGCCCCGGGAACGCACGCGGACCACACGCCGATGCTTGCCGCGAGCGGCCACCGTCCTTGCGGCTCCGCGGCGGCGCGGGGACGACCGAGCATCCCGGCCCCGAGCAACGCGGCGACGATGATGACGCTGCCGTAGGTCCGGAACGGCCGCTGGAACGACCACTGCGCCGCCCGCCACTCCGCGCGGGGCGTCTCCAGCTCGGCCTGGTGTCGCTCGAGGGTCTGGATCGTCAACGGATCGTCGGCTCCGGCGGCCCGCAACGCCAGGAGATCGGCGGCGTGGCGACGCTGGATCGAGGTGAGCGTCGCGCGGGCCTCGACCCCGCCCACGAACCGGCGTTCATGGAGCTCCGGCGCGACCCGCCCGAGGATCGTCGGCCCCAGCAGGAGCCCGGCCACCGCGCCGCCGACGACCGGCCAGCCCGGACATCCCGCTTTCCGCAGCAGGTACGCCACCGCCACCGGCAGCACGAGCAGCAGGCTGTGCGTGATCGAGCTGTTCAGGATCAGGTCCACGGCGGTGCAGGATAGTGAGTCGATCGTGCCCTAGACTTGGCCCGCCGTGACCGCCCCGACCCCGACCATCTGGCAGATCGACGCGAACACCACGCTCCCGCTGCACGAGCCGCAGCTCATGGGCATCGTGAACGCGACGCCCGACAGCTTCTCCGACGGGGGGCTGCACCGGTCGGTGCCGTCGCTGGTCGGAGCGGCGTTGCGGTGCGTCGAGGAGGGAGCGGCGATCATCGACATCGGCGGCGAGTCGACCCGCCCCGGCGCCGATCGTGTGGACGCCGGCGAGCAGATCGAACGCGTGGTTCCGTTCATCATCGAGCTGCGTTCGTGCACGACGACGCTGATCTCGATCGACACGACGAACGCCGCGGTGGCGGAGGCGGCCCTGGACGCGGGCGCGAACCTCATCAACGATGTCTCCGCCGGGCGGGATGATCCCCGCATGCTGCCGCTCGCGGCGACGCGGGGGTGCGGTCTCGTCCTCATGCACCGCCGCGTGCCACCGGCGGAGGATCGCTACAGCGACCGCTACGACGAAACGCCCGACTACGACGACGTCGTTCGCGACGTCGGCGACTGGCTCGGCGCCCGCGCGCTCGAGGCCGAAGCCGCCGGGGTCGCCCGCGCCGCGATCGTCATCGACCCCGGGCTCGGGTTCGGCAAGTCGGTGGAGCAGAATTACGAGCTGATCGCCGGCACGGCGAAGCTGGTCGGCCGCGGGTACCCGGTCCTGAGCGCGGCGAGCCGCAAGAGCTTCATCGGGGCGGTCAGCGGGGTCGAAACGCCTCGGGATCGCGTCGTCGGATCGACCGCCGTGAGTGTCGCCCACGCGTTGGCCGGCGTACGCCTGTTCCGGGTGCACGACGTCGCCGCTCACCGCCGGGCGGTCGCGGTGGCGATGGCGATCGCCCGCTCGGGCGGAGCGATCCCCAGGCCGGTGGGATGATCGGCCCGAGCGGGATACCATTGCACGCGCGCGGACACCGCGCCGGGTACGCCGCGGGACCGCAGCGTCCACCATTCCATTGACCCATTGCCAGGAGTTCCTTCCCCATGGCGACCGACGCAGTTCTCGAGTTCACGGATGACAACTTCGAAGCCGAGGTTCTTCAGTCCGACCAGCCGGTGCTGGTGGACTTCTGGGCCGAGTGGTGCCAGCCCTGCCGGATGCTTGCGCCCACGATCGACGAGGTTGCCGGCACCTACCAGGGCAAGGCCAAGGTCGGCAAGGTCGACACCGATTCGAATCGGGAGATCTCCATGAAGTACGGGATCAGCGCGATCCCGACGGTCATCCTGTTCCAGAAGGGCGAGGTGGCGAAGAAGTTCGTGGGGTTGACGAGCAAGGATCAGTTCGCGGCGGCGATCGACGAACTGGTCTGACGGTTCCGTCTCCGTTCCAAACGCACTGACGCGACGCCCGCCGCCCGGCGGGCGTCTTTTCGCGCCGAAGCGCTCGCGTCCGGGAGTCGGCGTCCGACTATCATGCGATCATGAAAGCGACGACCCCGCCGAACCGTGCGCTCGTGACGCTCGTGACGCTCCTCGTGACGGTCGGATCGGCTCGCAGCGCGGAGCCGATCGTCACTTCCGACCTCCTGCGTTTGCGCACGGCGAGCGCGATCGACGTCGCCCGCGACGGCACGACTGCGGTCTTCGCGGTGCGGTCGATTCATACGGCCGACACCGAGGCGGACGACGCCGCGATGCCGGAACATCGGTCCCAGTCGCACATCTTCGCCGCCGATCTGTCGACGACTCCGGCGCGGGTCCGGCAGCTCACCCGCGGCGATCGGGTCGACCGCGGTCCGCGGCTCTCACCCGACGGCCGTCACGTCGCGTTCGTCCGCAACGGGGGTCACGACGACGACGATCCGGCGGGGGCCCGCGTCTGGGTCATGCCGCTGGACGGCGGCGAGGCCTGGCCGACGGCGCCCTTGCCGCACGGCGCGAGCGGGCCGACCTGGTCTCCCGACGGCCGCTGGCTGCTCGTCTCCTCGCCGTTGCCGCTCGATGAGATCGACGCCACGCCGCCCTGGGTGGCCGATCCCGCCTACGCCACGCCCGCCGACGCGACGCCGCGTCCCGACGGCACGCGGCAAGAGATCCGACGCTGGCTGGCCGACAACGCCCGACGCGAAGACCCGGTCGTCATCAACCGGCTCGACTTCCAGGACGAACGCAGGTTGAGCGGCCCCATGCGGCTGCGTCAGCTCTACCGGATCGATCCGCACGACACCGCGGCGACGCCCGTGCAGCTCACCAGCGTTGCGAAGGATCACCGCGACGCCGTCTTCATGCCGGACGGGCGGAGCCTGCTCTACCACGCGAAACGCCAGACCGGCGCGCACCCCGACGAGGTGCTCGCGACGAGCCTGTGGCAGGTCGACGCCGACGGCGGCAATGCCCGCGAGGTGCTCGCGATCGACGGCTTCGCGTTGCGGGGGCCGGAGGTCAGCGCCGACGGTTCGGTGGTGGCGTTTCTCGCCCGCGCGCTCGACGAGCCGGCGCACCGGCCGTATCGGCTCGGGGTCGCGCCGTGGACGGCAGACACGCTCGGCGAACCGATGTGGCTGACCGGCGAGGCGACGCTGGACGCCTCGGTGCGATCCTTCCAGTGGCTGCCGGCGCGATCGGCGCTCGTCTTCAACGTCGCCCGCCAGGGCGGGTTTCCGTTGATGACGATGGGGCTCGGTCTGTTGGAACCGGCCGACCTCGTTTCCGAGATCGACGGGGCGCAGGCCGGGATCCACGCCTACGGGGTGGGGGGCGGCACCGTGGTCTACGCCGTCACGACGGTCGAGCAGCCGTGCGTGATCCGTGTCCGCGACGCGCGAAGCGACCGCGTCGTGCTCGACCTCAACGAGTGGGTGCAGGAGAAGGAGATTGCGCGCCCGCGGTCGGGCTGGATCACCCGACCCGATGGTCGCCGCGTCCAGTACTGGGTCATGGAGCCGACCCGACGCCGGCCCGACGAGCGGGTTCCGGTGGCGCTTGAGATCCACGGGGGGCCGAGCGCGATGTGGGGGCCGGGCGAGCTGACGATGTGGCACGAGTTCCAGTTGCTGTGCAGCTGGGGCTACGGCGTCGTGTACGCGAACCCCCGCGGGTCCGGCGGATACGGGTACGACTTCCAACGCGCGAACTACCAGGACTGGGGCGACGGACCGGCGGGGGACGTCCTCGCCGTCCTTGATCAGGTGAGCCTGGAGGACTGGGTCGATTCGGACCAGCTCGTCGTGACCGGCGGCAGCTACGGCGGGTACCTGACGGCGTGGATCGTCGCGCACGACCAGCGGTTTCGCGCGGCCGTGGCCCAACGCGGCGTGTACGACCTGACGACGTTCTACGGCGAGGGCAACGCGTGGCAGCTCGTCGAGTGGAGCATGGGCGGCCCGCCCTGGGATGTGCGGGTGCGACCGGTGCTTCAACGCGAGAGTCCGTTGACCTCGATCAACCGCATTCGTACGCCGCTGCTGATCCTGCACGCCAGCAACGATCTTCGCACCGGCGTGTCGCAGTCGGAGATGCTCTACCGCGGGTTGCGGCGCTTGGGGCGACCCGTCGAGTACGTGCGGTACCCGGATGCCGGCCACGATCTCTCGCGCTCCGGAGCCCCCCATCAGCGGATGGACCGGCTCAACCGGATCGTCGAGTGGTTCGAGCGGCACGTCGACAACGCCCGTCCGGCCCCCACCCTGGACCGGATGCGGTCGTGGGCGCCCGAGCCGTCGGAGGCCGCGACCGAGGAGGCAACGCCGCTCGGGCCGGCGACTCCCCCGGGGTCGGGCTAAAAAAAACTTCCCCCACGCCGGTAGGCGAGGGGGAAGGAGGAGGAGGAAGAAAGGCCAGGGAAGGGGGACGCGAAGGTCCGTTCGGAAGGTCTTTGGGATCCGTCCCAGTCGTTTCCGCGATCGAATCCGTTTCTATCCGAACGTCCCACCCGTCGGCAGATTACCGCTCGATCTCGGCGGGCCTGCCTTTTCGCACCGGGTCGGCGAGAACGCCGTCCACATCGGTCCAGGAGCATCCTATCCACTTATGAAGGTCGGTTCCTGGCCGGGGCCAAAAGGCATCGGCTCGAGGCTGCCCGCAGTGAGAAAAAATGACCCCGTTGGACCTCAGGCGGGGATCCCGGCGTATACGAGAGGGATGGGGAGTTGTGACACCCACCCGGCCTCCGGACCGCGGGGGATCGGGGCGACGACGGAGGAACGGCCGGATGGCAGAGGCCGAAGCACGCAGGCAGCGGCTCGCCGAGTTGCTCGACTTGGCGCAGAATTACAAGCGTTGGACGCGCAAGGAGCTCGCGCGCACGCTCGGTCGCGATCCCACCAAGCTCATCCCCGGCAGCGGCATCCCCAAGCTCGACCTCGTCGTCGATCTGTCCGGTGTGCTCGACTGGCCGGTTGACGATGTCGTCGCGTATCTCTGGGGACAGAAGACCGAGATCGAGGCCGGTCCCGCCGACGACTTCGAAACGCTCGACCAGGCCGCCCGCGCGGCGCACCGCGCCGGCGAGTATCGGGAGATGATCGACCACGCCCGGGCCGCCTTTCGCGCGGCGATCTCCGCCGAGCAGCGTGCGCGTGCGTGCAACCGCGAAGCGGGCGGTTGGGATGGTCTGGGTCGGTACTCACACGTGCTGGAGGCCGTGAAACGCGGTTTGCGTCAGAGCCCGGTCGCACCTGAATACCAACGCATGCTGCAGTCGAACCTCGCGGCGGCGTACTACAGCCTCTGGTCGCTCGTCGAGGCGCGAGCCATTGCCTTCGAGCTGCTCGCGCACTACCAGGATCAACCACCGAAGACGACACGCGAGCGCAAGAACGAAGCGTTTGCGCATTACGTGCTCGGGCACACGTTCCGCCGGCAGATCTCGCGGGAGCCGGCCGATGCCGCCGCGGCGCTCGCCGCCCGCGCCCGCCCGCACCTGGAACGCGGCCGCGATCTCTATGCGGCACTCGCCGAAGAGCTCGGCGACGAGTCGCTGGCGGGCATCGCCAGCACCTGCGAGGGCGGGCTGCTCGAAATCGACGCAACCGTGGGCCTGGTCGACACCGACGAGGCCCTGGCCCGCATTGCCGACCGGCTCGACGGCGTGGCGGACACCAGCGAACTCGCCGGTGACGTGCTGGAGAGCTACGGCTGGTGGTGCATCTTCGGATGCAACATCGCCCTTCGCTGCCTGCACAACGAACGCGAGCTGCAACAGCACATGGCCGTGTTCACCAACAAGGCGGACGAGATTGCCGAAAGGCTGGATAATTGGTCCATGCGTGAACGCGTGTTTACGATGGAGCACTCACGCTGGGAACGAGCGGTCGGATGCACCGGCTTCGACATTCCCCGCATCGTGGACGAGGAAGAGGTCCGGGTGATTACCGGGGCCATGGCGAGGTTCCCGACGTTTCGGGAAACAGGCTGGCAGATCTTGCGATCCGCCAAGGTGATTCGTGCCAACTAGTTCGTACGTGACGGGAGTCGCATCTTGATGCTCGTCAACCACAACCACCTTCGAGCCCACGGGCTCACGCTCCTGCTGGGAGCGTGCGGACTGGGCGTCCTGGCGTCACCCGCGCAGGCCGGCGAGGAGGTCAAGCCTCCCGAGCTGTTCTCGCACACCAACCAGGACGAGTTCCACCATCCCATCGATCCCGACGACGGTCATCTCATCCCCGGCGGTGGCCTCTTCCCCGAGCCCCGGTGGCTCGACATCCTGCCCACGACCACGTCGTTCGGAGTGGCCGACGGCTCCGAGCCGCACGGCGTGACGGGTTTCGACTCCCCCAATCAGGCCTTCGACTTCGACGTTCTCTCCGGCATCGACCTGGCATCCCCGCCGAGCAGCGAGCTTTCGTTCGCCGGCGTCGCCGCGACGCCGCGAATCACGACGTTCCTCACACCCCAACGCACGTTCCCCGCACTCGATCTCACGCAATCCGTGGGCTCGGCGGACGCGACCGGCGGAGGCTTCGCCTCGCCGATCCCGACGCCCGGCGTCCTCGCACTGCTTCTCACGGGAGCCGGTCTGGCCGCCGGCCGCCGTCGCCGGCGTCTCGCCTGAGATTCCCCCTCGTCTGGCTTGCAGCTTGATCATCGCGTCGCCGACGATATCCTGACGATCCCAATGCCCGCCCCGGCCCTCGTCCCGAACCTCCGTTCGCGACGGCGCCCGGGCTTTGGGCATACATCCCGATTCATTGGGGCCGTAGCTCAGTTGGGAGAGCGCTTGCATGGCATGCAAGAGGTCGTCGGTTCGAGCCCGATCGGCTCCA
>JABDLI010000348.1 GCA_013003065.1 Phycisphaerales bacterium
GCGGAGGGGTGTTTGACTCGGCTTTACGAGCGGACGACGCACGGCACGGACGCTTCGCTGTCCGTGGCACCATCGTGGTGGGTGTTGTGCGTCGTCCGTTGGGTGGGGGAGTCAGATTCCCCTTCGCGATGGACGCTGACGGCACGGACGCTTCGCTGTCCGTGGCACTATGCGGCAGGCTACATCCTCACCCGCGTCACGCCGGCCGCGGCGGCGTAGCGTTCGAGCGTCTCGGCGAGCGCCCGGCGACGCGCGGCCGTTGGCCGCACGCCGTCCTCCCACCACAGACCTCGCACCTCCAGCACCCCGGCGTCGCGGTCGACCTTCGGATCGAGCCGTCCGACGAGGCGATCCTGTTCGAGGATGGGAAGCACGTAGTAGCCGTAGCGGCGTTTGGCGGCGGGCACGAACGCTTCGAATCGGTACTCGAAACCGAAGCGACGCTGCAGCCGTTTCCGATCGCGGACGAGCGGGTCGAAAGGGCTCAGGAGCCTGAGCCCGCGGGGAGGGTCGGCGAGCCGCGCCGCCCGACGCTTCCAGTCGGGCACCGCGACGGCCCGGTGGAGTCCGGAGCCGTCGGCCGCCTCGACCTGCACATTGACCGCCTCTCCCGCCTTGACGGCCCGGTCGCACCACGTCCGCGCTTCCGAGAGGGGGATGGCGGCGAAGTACGCCGCGATCTCGCTCGGCGTCGCGATGGCCAGACGCTCGAGCGCCGCCGCGCCGGCCCACGCGCGGTGCGTCGCGGGAGTCGGCATGGGCGTCAGACACGACTCGCCGAGCACGCGTTCGGTCAGGTCGTATCGTTTGTGGAAGTTCTCCCGACCGTCGATCGAAAGCTCACCCACCCGCCACAGGTACTCGAGCGCGGCCTTCGACGGCTTCCAGCTCCACCACCCCTTCTGCTCGCTGTTGCTCTCACCGGGCCGGCGCACGTGCTCGAAATGGCGGCTCATCAGAGGACCGTCGGCCCGCACCCGTTCGCGGATACGACGCACGACCGCATGCGGCCGGCCCTCCATGCGGCGGTGCCACCAGGTGCCGGGCTTGAGCGCGTTCCGGCGGTACCGGGCGAAACGCCGCTTCCACTGGCCGTACCAGACCGTGGGAATCACAGACGCGTCGTGCGTCCAGTGTTCGAAGAGCGACCGATCCCGCTCGAGGAGCCGTTCCAGCATGCGTGGCTGGTATCCGTCGAGCCGCGTCAGCAGGATGTGGTGGTGCGCCCGAATGGCGATGTTGATCGTGTCCACCTGGACGAACCCGAGCTTCTCGACGATCCGACGCACCGCGGCGGGGCCCGCCCGGCGACCGGGAGCGTCGAGCAACCCCTGCCCGTCCATCAGCAACCGCCGCGCCGCCTCTGCCGGAATGGTCTCGAGCGTCATGATCGCTATCAGGATAGCCCCCCGGTTCCCGCCGCCTCCGGCCGGCGACCCGTTGCCGAATCCGCTCCCGGCCCTACCATGAGCGATTCCAACCCCCTCAGGCAAGAAGGAAACAACCATGCGACGGGCGAAGATCAGCATCATCGGGGCCGGCAACGTCGGCGCGACATGCGCGCACTGGGCCGCGGCGAAGGAGCTTGGCGACGTCATTCTCCTGGACATCCCGGACAAGGTCGGCGTGGCGAAGGGCAAGGCCCTCGATCTGTTTTGCGCCAGCCCGATGGAGCGATTCGACGCCGCCGTGATCGGGACCGCCGACTACGCGGACACGAAGGACTCGGACGTGGTCATCGTCACCGCCGGCATCCCGCGGAAGCCGGGCATGAGCCGCGACGACCTGATCGCGACGAATGTCAAGATCGTGAACAGCGTCGCGGAGCAGGTCGCGAAGCATTCGCCGGACGCGGTGATGATCGTCGTCTCCAACCCGCTCGACGCGATGGTGTACACCGCGTGGAAATCCTCGGGCTTCCCGACCAACCGCATTCTCGGTCAGGCCGGGTGCCTCGACGTGGCCCGCTTCCGCGCGTTCATCGCGATGGAGCTCGGCTGCTCGGTCGAGGACATCCAGGCGTTGCTGCTCGGCGGCCACGGGGACGACATGGTGCCGTTGCCTCGCTACACCTCGGTTCACGGTATTCCCGTGTCCCAACTTCTGCCCGAGAAGACCATCACTGCGTGCGTCGATCGCGCGAAGGTCGGCGGCGGGGAGATCGTCAAGCTCATGGGCACCAGCGCGTACTACGCGCCGGCGTCCGGTTCGGTGCAGATGGCCGAGGCGATCATCAAGGACAAGAAACGCATCCTCCCGTGTGCGGCCTACTGCGACGCGGAATACGGCGTCGGCGGCTACTTCGTCGGGGTGCCGTGCGTGCTCGGCGCGGACGGTATGGAGAAGGTCATCGAGATCGATCTCGACGACAAAGAGCAGGCGTTGATGGACGAGTCGATCAGCCACGTCAAGGAGCTGGTCGGGGTCGTGCAGCAGACGTTCCCGCAGCTGGTGTAGCGTCACGCCGGCGCAGGGGCGCGGGCCATCACGACACGTCGGCGAACGTGCGTCTCAAGTACGCCTCGGGGTCGACGGAGCTTCCTCCGCCACCCGTCGTGTGACTCGAGACCGACGAAGCGGGTGTCGCGTGGTTCGAACCGGTCCATCGCTCATCGTCCTACAGCGGCGTCCGAAACCCCATTGCCCGCACCACGCACCAGCCCGCCCGAGCCTGGAAGATGCCGAACCCGCCGGCGGTCAGCAGCGTGACCGCGGTGATCCACGTCCACCGGGCGTCCGTCACGCCGAAGACTTCGCACCCGATCAACCCCAGTCCGACGCAGATCAGCGCGATCGCCCCGAGGAGCCGGACCGCCTTGCCGCGAGCGTCGATGTTGCACTGCACCGTCGGCCCCCGACTCAGCGGTTGGCGAGGATGAACATCACGATCGCGACCGAGATGACGATGAGGAGCGTCAGCGAGGCAACGATCACCGCGGGTCCGGAGAAGCGTCGTTCGTGTGGCGAGAGCGACGTCGGCGCGCCGGCCAGGTCGGGGGCGCGGTGCGCCAGCAGATCCCGCTTGCTGAAGCGGAACCCGCACTCCTGGCAGCGGGGGTGCTGCGCATCGCGTGTCATCCGCGCGTCGTGCCCACACTCCGGACACAGCAGGCTGAGCTCGCCGTCGGGAGCAGGCATCAGACCGAAACGGCCCGTCGCGTAGCGGTCGCGACGCCGTCCTGATCGGCCATCATCTCCAGCATGTCGACGCAACGCGTGGCGTAGCCCATCTCGTTGTCATACCAGCTCACGATCTTGAAGAACCGGTCGTTCAGCTCGATGCCGGCGCCGGCGTCGTAGATGCTGCTGTGCGTGTTCCCGATCAGGTCCGAGGAGACGATCGGGTCACTCGTGTATTCGAGCACGCCTTCCATCGGGCCGCCGGCCGCGTGTTGCATGGCCGACTGGATCTCGGCGAGGCTCGTCTTCTTGGTGGTTCGGAAGGTCAGGTCGACGACCGACACGTCGGCTACCGGCACGCGCAACGCCATACCCGTGAGCTTCCCCTGCAGCGACGGGATGCACAGGCCCACGGCCTTGGCGGCGCCCGTGGAGGAGGGGATGATGTTCATGTAGGCGTTGCGGCCGCCGCGGAAGTCCTTCTTGGTGGGGCCGTCCTGCGTCGGCTGGGTGGCGGTGACGCTGTGCACGGTCGTCATGAGCCCCTCGTCGAGCCCGAATGTGTCGTCGACGACCTTCGCGATCGGCGCCAGGCAGTTCGTGGTGCACGACGCGTTCGAGAGGATCCGGTCGCGGGACGGGTCGTATTCGTCATGATTGACCTTGTAGCAGAAGGTCCGCACCTGGTCGGGCGTCTTGGTGGGAGCGCTGAGGAGCACGCGCTCCGCGCCCGCATCGAGGTGCTTCTTCGCGTCGTCGTGCTTGGTGAAGAAGCCCGTCGACTCCAGGACGTACGAAACACCGAGCTCCTTCCAGGGGAGCCGCGCGGGATCACGCTCGCTCAGACACCGGGTCTTCTGTCCGGCGACCTCGAAGCGGTCATCGACGAGGCGAACGGCGTGCTCGAAGCGGCCGTGCATCGTGTCGTACTCGAGGAGGTACGCGAGGTTGTCGTTGTCCACGAGGTCGTTGACCGCGACGATCTCGAATCCGCCGTGACGGACGGCCTGCCGATAGAAGAGACGGCCGATGCGTCCAAAGCCGTTGATGCCGATCTTGATCGCCATGGGGCACTCCTGTGGATGAAGGTCGGCGCAGGGTAGGACCACCCGAGGGGGGAATCAACACGGATCCAAGCCCGTACCATACCCGTGACCCACGTGCCCACCCTCGGTCCATCCCCACGCCCGCCCGGCCGTCCCGTGATGACGATGCACTGGCGCGAGCTGCTGTTCGTGCACTGGCCCGTCCCCGTCGAGATCCTTCGCCCCCTCGTGCCGGAGCGACTCGAGATCGACACGCACGACGGGACGGCGTGGATCGGCCTCGTGCCGTTCACGATGCGTGACGTGCGGCACCGCCGATGCCCCCCGGTGCCGACCATGCACCGCTTCCACGAGTGCAACGTGCGCACGTACGTGCGGTGTGGCGACGAGCCGGCCGTCTGGTTCTTCAGCCTCGACGCCGAGAGCCGGCTGGCGGTGTGGGGCGCGCGGCGGTTCTGGGGTCTGAACTACGTTCACTCCACGATGACGCTCGAGCGTTCCGGTGACGAGGTGACGTACACGGTGTCACGCGTACGCACGCCGTCGGTCGGGTTGCGGTGCCGGTGGCGAACGGCAACGTCACGCCCGCCGGCGACCCCGGGCGGCCTTGATCACTTCCTGACCGAACGCTACGCGCTCGTCACCATCGACCGCCGCGGCTCCGTCCGGATCGGGCGGATCTGGCACGAGCCGTGGCGACTGCGGCAAGCCGAGCTGGTCGAGCTCGACGACGGGCTCGTCGCCGCGGCCGGCGTGGACCTCGACGGCCGCGACCCGGCGCTGGTCTTTGCGGGGGATTCGGTGGATGTGAGCGCGTGGGGGTTGGAGCGGGGGTAATTGGGGACGGGTGCAACTTTGTCCCCTCTTACTCCCCCCGCCCAACCCACGCCACGTCCGCGACGCCGGCGGCGTGGTTGGCGCGGCGAGCCATCGCGAACAGAAGGTCGCTGAGACGGTTGACGCACACGATCAACGCCGAGCTCACCGTCTCGTCCTCGGCCAGGCTCACGATCTCCC
>JABDLI010000369.1 GCA_013003065.1 Phycisphaerales bacterium
CCGGCGGGGGGAAGGCGGTCGCCGTCGTCGGGGCCGCGCCCGCGCTCGGGCCGGTCGCGATGACCAACACCGTCGCGGCGATCGCGATTCGTTGCCCGTTCTTCATCCGTGCCGTCATCCTGCCTCGTATCCTCCGTGGCGGAGCGCCCGCGGGGCCGGGGGGCCGGGGGGCCGGGGGGGGGCGAACCGCAGACCGTTGAGTGTACCGAACCCGCCCGTCCGGATCCGGCGCTTCACGCCGGCGTCTGGAGGCTCGTCCGGGATCCCATCATCTGGCGGTAGAGATCCTCCATCGGATCCTCCTCCCCCCGCTCGGGGGCCGCCTGCAGGGCCAGGGCGATGGCGATCGCGACGACGGCGGCGACGAGGACCCACGCCACGGCGACGCGGAGCCAGGCCGGACGCCGCCGGAGCGGACCGGTCTCCCCCGCCCACAGCAGCAGCGGCGCCGCCGCCGGCAGGACGAAGCTCGCCGCGGGCAGCTCGTCCCCGGCGCTCGTCATGTAGAGCCACGCGACGAGCGGCGCGACGACCAGGAGTGGCGACACCACGGCGATCGTCTCCAGGCCCGGACGAAGTTGGGTCCGGCGGAGGGTGATCGCGGTGAGGACCGCGAGCGTCATCGCGCCCGCGCCGATGGGAATCGTCAGCTTGAGAAAGCCGGAGATGAGCACCATCGCCGCCGTCCCCGCGGTGGCGATCGCCAGCCCACCCGGCACTGCGGGCCCGGCGCGGCGGGTGGCAAGCGGCGCAAGCAACGCGGCGAGCGCGATCGTGGCGACGACGGGCAGGATGCGCCAGACCCACGTTTCCCGCGCGACGATCGGCCAGATCGCCGCGCCCGTCAGGCCGCCCAGGACGAGTAACAACCCGCCGCGGGCGAGGACGCCGCGTCCCGTCATCACGGCCACGATGCCCACGATCAGACCCGCGACCGGGACGAACGCGACGCGTTGCCACTGTTCGCGCGGCCAGCCGTAGAGCGCGAAGAACGCCACCGCAACCGGCACGGCCAACGCCACCGGGATCAGCCACCGCCACCGCGGGACTTTCTCGATCCGGCCCCACGTCGCGACGCCGATCGCCCCGGCGGCGATGAGCACCGGCGCGACGAGTCCGAAGACGACCTGCTGTGCGGTTTCGCCCACGGGGTTGATCGGCTACGACGGCAGCCGTACGCCCTCGATGGCGGCGGTGATGGTGACGGCGTCGCCGAGCGTGCCCTCTTCGACGAAGAGGCTCATGCCGTACTCGCTGCGGTTGACGGTGAACGTGCACTCGAAGCCGCCGCGGAAGCCGAAGCGGGTCGTCTGGGCGGTCGTGTAGTCCTCGATCGTCACGGTGAGCGGCTTCGTGACGCCGTGCATCGTGAACGTGCCGGTCGCCTCGTAGAGGCCCTCGCCCTTCTTGGTGATCGACGACGATTGGAACTCCGCGGTCGGAAACTCGCGGACGTTGAAGAAGTCGGGGCTCTGGAGGAACCGGTCGCGGCCGTCGTTGCCGGCGTCCATGTTCTTGATCTCCGCGACGATCGAGATCGAGCTGCCGCCGAGGTTCGCGTCGTCGATCAGGAAGGTCCCGGTCGGTCCGTTGACGCGGCCCCAGAAGTTGCTCACGCCGAAGTGGCGGAGGCGGTAGATGAGGTTCGAGTGGACCGCGTCGATCGTGAAGATCGCGTCGTCGGCGGGCGTCGCGGCGGGCGACGCCGGCGCGGGCGCGGGGGCGAGACCGAGCGTGAGGAGCCCGCCGAGGACGGCGAGCGACAGGCAGACGACACGAAGCATCGCGGCTCTCCTTATCGATTTCCCCGGGGGGGAGCGAGGGAGGTCATCATATCGCCTCGACCGCGTGGCGACGGAGGCGGGCGCACCGCGTATTCTCGAGCCGCATCGTCGCCCATGCCCGACTTCCCCCCCATCCGGTTCGACGGCACGCTCCGGCCCTCCCAAGCCGAGGCGGTGGCCCACGCGCGACGCGAGCTGGACCGCGGCGGGCGGCGGCTGCACATCGTCGCCCCGCCCGGGTCGGGGAAGACGGTGCTCGGACTCTACCTCTGGGCGGAGTACGTACAGCGTCCGGCGGTCGTCCTCTCGCCCAATTCGGCGATCCAGGCGCAGTGGGCGGCGCGGACGGATCTCTTCGACGTACCGGACCACGCGAGGATCTCGACCGATCCGCACGCCCCCGGTCACCTCACGTCGCTCACGTACCAGGCGCTCACGCTCCCCCGCCGCGGCGACGTGGACCTGGACGCCGACGCGGTCGAGCGGTGGATCGACCACCTCGTCGCCATCGGTCACGCGGAGCACGACGAAGAGGCGCTCGCCTGGATCGACGATCTCCGCGCGCACAACCCGGGGTACCACGACGAGCGGCTCGCGGTCTACCGCAAGAAGGTGCGGGACGAGCGCGCGATCGGCGGCGATGCGGTCGCGACGCTGCACGCGTCGGCCCGCGGGCTGCTCGGGCGGCTGCGTGCCCAGGACCTCGGCCTCATCATCCTCGACGAGGCGCACCACCTGCTCGGACACTGGGGACGCGTGCTGGCCGACGCGGAGACGCTCTTCCGCGACCCGATCGTCATCGGCCTCACCGCCACCCCGCCCGACGTGCGGGGCAAACGCCCCGAGGACGTCGAGCGGTACCGGCGGTTCTTCGGGCCGATCGACTTCGAGGTGCCGGTGCCGGCGGTGGTCAAGGACGGCTACCTCGCGCCGTACCAGGACCTGGCGTACTTCGTCCGGCCGGCCCGGCTGGAGCTCGCGTTCGTCGCGAGCGCCGACGACACGCTGCACGCGCTCGTGGACGAGTTGTGCGCGCCGGCGCCGGAGACGGGCGGCACGCCTCTGACCGCGTGGGTGACGACGACGCTCGCCGAGCGGCGGCTGCCGGCCGGAGGCGTCGCGGCCGACTTCGCGCGGTTCGACCGGCGCGATCCCGAGTTCTCGCAGATGGCCCGGCGTTTCCTGCGGCGTCGCGGCGTGTCGCTGCCGCCGGGCGTGCCACCGCCGGCGCCCGCTCCGCCCGAAGCCGACGTGCCCGAGATGGCCGAGCTCGTCCCCGTCCTCGATCGCTACGTGCGTCACCACCTGCGCCGGAGCCCGGATCCGGCGGACCACACCCGGGCCGAGCGTCTCACGCGGCGGCTCCGCACGCTCGGCGTCCAGATCACCGAGACCGGGGCCCAGGCGTGCGCCTCACCGGTGAGCCGGGTCCTCGCATACTCGCGGAGCAAGGCCGCCGCGCTCGTGCGGATCCTCGCCACCGAGCACGCGGCGCTCGGCGAGCGGCTGCGGGCGGTGGTCGTCACCGACTACGAGAAGACGTCGGCGACGACGGCGGAGATCGCGCATCTCCTGGACGCGGAAGCCGGCGGCGCGATCGCGGCGTTCCGCGCGATCCTCGCGGACCCCGGCACGGACACGCTCCACCCGATCCTCGTGACCGGCTCCAGCGTGCTCGTCGACGACGACCTTGCCGCGGCGTTCGACGCCGCCGCCGCCACGTGGCTCCGCGCGCAGGCGCACGACGTGACGCTTCGGTTCGGGGAGGAAGACGGGTTCCACGTCGTGGGTGGCGACGGGCCCGACTGGTGCCCGCGGGTCTACGTCGCGCTCATCACCGAGCTCTTCCAGCGTGGCCTGACGCAGTGTCTCGTCGGCACGCGCGGGCTGCTGGGCGAGGGCTGGGACGCCAGCCGGGCGAACGTGCTCGTCGATCTCACGACCGTCACGACATCGATGTCGGTGAACCAGCTCCGCGGGCGGTCGATCCGCCTGGACCGGCACGACCCGGAGAAGGTCGCGAACAACTGGGACGTCGTCTGCATCGCCCCCGAGTTCAGCCGCGGTCTGGACGACTACCAGCGGTTCATCGCCAAGCACGAGACGCTGTACGGCGCGACAGAGGACGGTGCGATCGAGAAGGGCGTGGGCCACGTCCACGCCGCGTTCACGCGGATGCGACCCGAAGGCCTCGAGGGATCGATGGCCGCCCTGAACGAGGACATGCTCCGCCGTGCGAGCGAACGTCACCTCGCGCGGGAACGCTGGCGGATCGGGGAGCCGTACCACGGCGCGTCGGCGCGTGTCCTCGAGACCCGCGGCCCGGCCAGTGGCGGTGGGTTCCCCCCCTTCCGCTTCCGCCGCGACCCGTGGTCGGACGCGTCGCTCACCCAGGCGATCGGCGACGCCGTCCTGGGCGCGCTGCGGGAGGCGAAGCTTCTCCCGCGTGGTCGCGTGGTGCGTGTTTCGGAGCGCATGGGCGGTTACGTCCGCGCGTTCCTCGAGCGTGCGACCGAGGAGGAGAGCGCCCTCTTCACCGACTGCCTCCGCACGCTGCTCGGGCCCCTCGAGGACGCCCGGTACGTCATCCCCCGCATCGTCGTCCGCCGCGACGAGACCTGGCTGTCGCGTCTGCTGCCGGACGCGCTGGGCCGTTACGTGCGACGCCGCCGCCGCGAGACGGTCATGCTCCACGCCGTGCCGTCACC
>JABDLI010000371.1 GCA_013003065.1 Phycisphaerales bacterium
CGCCGCGTCGTGCGGCTCGACCCCAGTTGCAGTGGGTCTCATGTGACGCTCGCATCCTGCGAGCTGGTCAGTGAAGATTTGGACGTGGGTTCGGGCTGTTTTTCGCACCGCCTCCGGCGGGTGCAGGCTGCGTGGGGACCGGCGGCGTCCATGCCGCCTTGTACAGGTTGGGTCGGGCGATTGCGCGATGGGCGCGTTGGCGCTGACGCCCCGCGTCCGCGTCCGTGTCCGTGTCCGTGCCCGTGCCCGTGTCGGCTACACTGCGACGCATGACCACCCTGCAAACGTCCACGCCCCCGCGTCTCCGCATCCAGCGTCTCTCCCCGCTCGCCGTGATTCCTGCCTACCAGTCCGCCGGCGCTGCCGGTCTCGATCTGCACGCCGCGATCGAGACGGCCGTTGCGCTGACGCCGGGGGCGATCGTGGTCATCCCGTGCGGTTTCGCGATGGCACTTCCCGTGGGCCTCGAAGCGCAGGTGCGTCCGCGGAGCGGGCTCGCTTCCCGGCACGGCATCACGCTTCCCAACGCTCCCGGAACCATCGACGCCGACTACCGCGGCGAGGTCAAGATTCCGCTCATCAACCTCGGCGCTGCCGCTTTCACGGTCGAACCGCAGATGCGGATCGCGCAGATGGTCATCGCGCCGGTCGTGCAGTGCGTGGTGGAGGAGCACGCCACGCTCGAGACCACCGTCCGCGGGGCCGGTGGATTCGGATCAACCGGTCACTGATCGACCGGGAAGACGTCGTCCACCGGTCGCAGGTGCGGACGAGTCGCGCCCGGCTCGGCCAGGAGGATCTGCCAGTACCCGACGTCGTGCCAGCGGTCGAACTTCCAGCCGACTTGCTGGAACGTGCCGACATGGACGAGCCCGAACGCTTCGTGCAGCCGGACGCTCGCATCGTTCGGCAACGCGATGCCCGCGATCGCCGAGTGGTAGCCCTGACGCCGCAGCGTCGGGATCAACCTCTCGTACAGTCCCCGCCCGATGCCCCGCCGGTGCGTTTCGGGCCGAACGTAGACTGTGATCTCCACGCTGTACTCGTACGCGCAGCGTCCCTTCCACGGCGACGCCTTCGCGAAGGCCAGCACGTGCTCGCGGTCATCGACCGCCACCAGCCAGGGATACAGCGCCGCCGTTTCGCGGAAGCTCTCCTCCCACGACGCGAGCGTCTCCGGCTCGACGGCAAAGTTCGCGGCCGTGTGGACCGCGGCTTCATTGCTGATGGCGAGGATGCCCGGCACGTCGGCGGCGGTCGCCCGTCGGACCCGCCAGGCTGGGGCCGCGGCGTCGCTCACGCCGGCATGCCCTCGAGGTCTCGACAGCGGGCGCCCATGATCTCCTCGACGACGGCGCGCTCGGCGGGGTCCGGCCGCGCCCAGTCCCGGTGGTAGTCGAACAGCCGCTCGACGGTCGTCGACCCGAAGCGGCCGTCGAGAATCTCCAGGTGTGCGCCGGTGATCAACGCGGGATGACACACGCCACACGCGCGGCTGAGCCGGAGCAGCTCCTTGCGAAGCGTGCGAATGTAGTTGGCAAGCCGCGCCGACTTGAGCGTGGGGTCGAGCCCCCGCATGAGCCACTTGTTCTGGGTCGCGACGCCCGTCGGACAGTGATTGGAGTGACAACGCTGCGCCTGGATACAGCCGATCGCGAGCATCGCCTCGCGCGCCACGCTGACGACGTCGCAGCCGACGGCGAACGCGAACAGCGTCTCGGCCGGAAACCCGAGCTTTCCGGCGCCACCGAAGACGACCCGCCGGTGCAGATCCCGTTGGGCGAAGATCCGGAAGACACGCGTGATGCCCAGCTTGAACGGAACCGCGACGTGATCGGTGAAGACGAGCGGTCCCGCTCCGGTTCCTCCTTCGCCCCCGTCGATACTGATGAAGTCGACGCCACGCTCCGTGGTTGCCATCAAGTCGGCGAGACGCGTCCAGAACCCCTCGTCGCCGACCGCCGACTTGATGCCGACCGGCAGACCGGTCTCGCCGGCGAGCATCTCGACGAAGTCGAGCAGGCCGTCTTCGTCGTCGAACGCGCTGTGCCGGGCGGGGCTGATGCAATCCTCGCCGGCCGGCACGCCGCGAATGGCGGCCATCTCGTGCGTCACCTTCACCGCCGGCAGCAGCCCGCCGATGCCGGGCTTCGCGCCCTGGCTGAGCTTGACCTCGATCGCGCGGATCGGGTTGGCGGCCACAACTTCCTTGAACCGGTCGAGGTCGAAGCCGCCGTCGGGGCGGCGGCATCCGAAGTACCCGGTGCCGATCTGCCAGACCAGCTCGCCCCCGTGCTGGTGGTGGCTGGCCACGCCACCCTCGCCCGTGTTGTGCAGGCAGCCGGCGAGAAGGCAGCCCTTGTTCATCGCCTCGACGGCCGGCGCGCTGAGTGAACCGTAGCTCATGGCCGAGATGTTGACGATCGAAGCGGGGCGAAAGGCGTGACGACGGCCCCGCGCCGCGCCGAGGATCTTCGCGCACGGCAGGGTGTGCTCCGGGTCGTATGCCGCGTCCCCGGGCAACGGGTCGGGCAGCGGCCGACCGGAGTGCTTGACGATGAGGTAGTTCGGCGACGCGCTCATCTCGTTGTCGCTGCCGAAGCCGAAGTAGTTGTTCTCGAGCTTGCTGGATGCGTACACCCAGCGTCGCTGGTCGCGTGAGAACGGTCGCTCCTCGTCGTTGTCGGTCACGATGTACTGTCGCAGCTCCGGGCCGACGGCTTCGAGCCAGTACCGAAAGTGACCGATGATCGGGAAGTTGCGGAGGATCGCGTGCTTGCGTTGCAGCAGGTCGTACCCCGCCAGCAGCAGAACGGCGACCCCGACGACGCCAAGCGTGATCCACCCGATCATGCCGACCCTCCGCCAAGTCCCACCAGGCCGTCGAGACCACGCAGCCCGATCGGCTCGCGGGTGAAGAAGGGCTCGGCCGACGACGAGCCGATGCGGCTGCCGAAGTACCGCCCCGCCGCGTCCATCCACTCCACCACGACCCGGTTCTTCTCCGGCAGCACGAACTGGGTGTGGTACGCGACGATCGCGTCGCGTTTGACCGCCTCGTAGCCGGTGATGTCGATGAGGAAGCTGGGATCCGCCACCCACCGCAGGTGCGTGCAGTAGTAGTAGAAGAACCAACGCGGATAGATCGGTGCGCCGGGAAGGTCGATCTTGGTCAGCTTCGCGTCGAATCGCGCATCCTCGACGATGCGGGTCGTCGCGACGTGGTCGGGGTGCGCATCCTGCATGTACGGGGCGAAAATCACGTCGCTCTGGTGTTCGCGGATCACGCCGGCGACGCGGTGCCGAGCGTCGATCGAGGGCTCGATCCGGCGGTTGGGCAACCCGACCATACGGCGGCGGACGCCGAGCAGCTCCGCCGCCGCCGCTGCCTCCTGCGCTCGCGTCTCCGGATCGCCGTGGGGCGTGGGCTCACCGTCGGTCATGTCCAGCAACAGCACGTCGTGCCCCTGCGCGGCCAGCTTGGCGATGGTGCCGCCCATGCCGAGCTCTTGATCATCCGGATGGGGGCCAACGACGAGGATGTTCATGGGCGAGGTCGGAAGGGATCACGGAGGTGAGTCGGCGGACGCATCGGGAGCCGGAGCCGGCAGAGCGTACTCGCTCCCGGTCGCATTCTCGACCCCGGTCGAGGGGTCCAGCCGCTCCAGCAGCGTCGCCGCCTGCTCGCGAACGACGACCTCGGCGGCCTCGGCGGCCTCCGTGTCCGAGATGCTGCGAGCGACGTCCGCTTCGAGCGCGGCGACGCCGAGCATCGCGAGCTCGCCGCGGAGATCGACGAACCACGCCTCCGTCGAAGGCGGCTTCACCAGCGTCGCCAGCCGGGTCGCGGTGCTATCGGGCACCCGGTCCCACGCCCGTGCGAGCGGAGACACGCCCAACCGACCGATGACCGCCGCCAGCGACCCCACCCGCCCGATCGCCTCCAGCTCGTGCGCGAGCCGAGCCGGGTCGTCCGTGTCGTCCAACGCCGCCGCGCAGGCCAGCTTCAGCCGGGCCGGGACGTCGCCGATCACCCGTCGCATGAACGGTGCCGGCAGCTCCCATCCGCCCCACCGCTCGAGCAGCGCGACGTCCGCGTCGGTGGCGGGGCGCCGGCCGACGTCCGCGAGCATCGCGAGCAGCCGGTGCAGTGTCTCCAATTGCCGTGCTTCCGGTGGCCGGGCGTCGGGGTCGTCCGTCCACCGCTCGGCCCAGACGCGACGCGTGTGCCGCGCGAGCGTGAGGAGATCGTCGGCCCGCCCGCCGGTCGCGCTGATCGCCGCAGTCGAACGCGAGGCGAGCTCGTCCTCGAACGGCAGCGGCGCGAAGCGTTCGAGCTCGGCGACGAGCGTCGTCACGGCCGCCACCGACTCCGGCGTGCCGCCTCCCCGGCCCAGCCCCTGCATGATTCGTCGCATCGGGCGCTCGAGCGCGGCCGCCGCGACCGGGTCGAGATCACGCAGACGATCGACCCGGGCCGGCAACGCGGTCGACTGCTCGAGCAGCTCCAGCTCACGCCGCTGCGCGGTCAGCAGCGAGGCGAAGCCGGGATCGGTGCGGGCCGCCGGATCGTCAACCAGCCGGTCCATCGCGGCGAGCAGGTCGTCCTCGGTCCGACGCGCGGTCTGCACCAGCCGTGCGACCGTTCGCCCCAACGCCGTCGGCAATCCGCGTCGCTCGATCCGGTGCAGCCGCTGCATGCGATCGACAACGTCACGCAGGGTCTCGAACCGCGCACCGTGCGGCCCCTCGGCGGCTTCCATCGCGGTCAGGACGGCAAAGAGCGGACGCCCGTTGCCCGCCGCATCGTGGAGCCGAACGATCCCGCTCCGCAGACGATCGAGCGCGAGCAGCTCGTCGATCGCACGCTCGCCCTCGGATCGCGTCGCCGGGTCGAGGTAGGCGATCGTCGCATGTTCGACACGTGCGACGAGCCGCGTGTCGAGCGATTCGGGGACGTCCTCCGCGGCCGCGATCGACTCGGCCACGTCCAGGATTTCCGTGACCCGCCGCACGCCCGCCGCGACGGCATCGTTGAGTTCGGGAAAACGTCTCCCGCGGGCCAGGAAGTCGGTGATGCGACGCAGACGCTGCTGCGTCGCCTCCGGCAACGCCACCCGATCGATCCGGTTGTCGATGGCGTCGAAGAGTCCGGTGCCGTCCGCGGCGGTGGCGGCGAGACCGGGGGCGGGCCAGGCCGGCGGCAGCGGTGGTTCGCCCAGATCCGCGAGGACAGCCGCGAGCGCCGTGAAGATCTCCGCGAGCGTTGCGTCCAGCGTCGCGACGTCGGTGGTGCGCAGGGCGGAGGCGTGATCGATCGCGCGCTCGTTGAAGGCGACGATGTTGTCCCACGCCGTCGCGGCCGCCGGGTGCGGCGGCGATCGGGTGACGCCCCGCAGCACCCGACGGAACAGACGATCCAGATCCTCGCGTGCGTGCGCGACGCGGAGCCCGGCCTGCACGGTCCCGACGCCGGGCTCGCCCGCGGCCACGCCAACGTCGATGAGCTCGGCGGCGATGATCCGGCAGTTGATCGACGCGCGGAGGATCGTGCGTCGCCGGTCGTCGGCCGTGCGCTCCTGGTCGGCGAACAGGTCGATCTCGTCGGTCAGCGTCGTCGTGTACGCGCGGCCGACGAGGGTCGGACGCCACCCCGGGGCCGCGCCGACCGGCGGCAACGGCAGCGGTGGATCCTGCCCCGCCGCGGTGGTGGCGGCGAGCAGCAGGACGGCAACCATCCGCCCCGCGCGCGAAACGCGATCAGCCGGTCCCACGTTCAGCCGCTTCACCCGCTGCACCCAGAACCTCGTCATAGAGCCGGCCCAACGCTTCGACCATCGTCGCGGCGGAGAACTGCTCCGCGCACTTCTCCCGCCCCCGTCGTCCCATGGCCTGACGGTCCGCGTCGTGTCCCACCATCCAACGCACTGCGGCCGCCAACGCGTCGCGATCGCCGGGGGGAACGAGCCGACCCGTCTCGCCGTCGATGCAGACTTCGCGGGCGCCGTCCACATCATAGGCGATGGTGGCAACCCCACTGATCAGCGCCTGCGGAAGAGCGCGGGGCAAGCCCTCGCGGTAGCTGGGATGTGCGAGCACGTCCATGGCCTGGATGTGCGCGGGGATCTCCTCGGGCGGAACGAGACCGGTCGCGCACACTTGATCCGACAACCCCATCTCCGCCACGCGACGCAGCAGACGCGGTGCCCACCACCCGTCGCCAACCCACAGCAGCTTGAGCCGCGGCTGTCGTTTCATCTCTTCGCCCAGCGCATCGAGGAGGTCATCGTGCCCCTTCAGCTCGGCCAGCCGCGCAATCGTGCCGACGACGAAGTCATCCGGGGCGAACCCCAACTTCGTCCGCATGTCCGCCCGGCCGACGCTCGGGTGCAGCAGGCGATCGACTTCCATGCCGGAGTAGATCGTGCGGTACTGATCCGGGGTGCCGATGCCCGCGGCGAGGGCCTGGTCACGCATGGCATCGGCCACGCACACGATGCGGTGACACCGCCGCGCCGCGATCCGTTCGGCCGCGATGTAGATGCCGTTGCGCCACGTCGCCTGGTAGGGGTGAAAGGCGAGACCGTGAATGGTGTGGACGACGCACGGCACCCGTTCCCGCCACGCCGCGAGCCGTCCGAGGATGCCGGCCTTGGAGGAGTGCGTGTGGACGACATCCGGTTGCCACGCGCGGATGAGCCGGCGGAGGTCACGCCGGCAGCGGGCATCACGGACCGGCGCCAGCTCGCGGACGAGATGTGGCGTTTCGATCAGCTCGATGCCGCCGTGGTCGGCCACGCGATCACGCAACGAGCCCTCCGGTCCGAAGATGGGACCGTAGACAAGGCTCACCTCGTGCCCCGCGGCAACCTGGCCCTCGCAGGAAAGCACGGTGTTCTCCTGCGAGCCCCCGAGGATCAGCCGCGTCGAGATGTGCATGATGCGGGTCATGACGGCGGGCACGCGGTGCCGGTGTCCGGCGGATACTCGATCCACTCCAGACGCAGCCCCTCCGGTGGCAGCGTCGGGCCGGCCGCGACGCGGTCGGCGGCGGCCAGCACGGCCGGGATCACGTCGGGCGTCCAGTGACCGCGTCCGACCTGCATGAGCGTACCCGCGATGATCCGCACCATGTTGTACAGGAACCCGTTCCCGGAGACGTCGATGCGGAGGCGATCCGGTCCGGTGGCGAGAACCGTGCACGCATCGACCGTACGCACCGTGGACTCGCGTCCGTGGTGCAGTCGCGTGAAGCTCGTGAAGTCGTGTGTGCCCACGAGGTGCTGCGCCGCGATGTTCATGCTCACGGGATCGAGCGGCGACGGCGCGAACGTGACCGTACGGCGATCGAACAGCGGACGCAGCACCCCCCCGGCCCCCCCGTGCGCGATCCGGTAGCGATAGGCCTTGCGCACGGCGTCGCTGATGGGGTTGAACGCCTCGTCCACCACGACGGCACCCCGCACGAGCACGTCATCGGGCAACCGCGCGTTGAGCCCGCGGACGAGGCCACGCGGAGGCAGGGCGCGGGTCGTCGTGAACGCGGCCACCTGCCCCCAGGCATGCACGCCGGCATCGGTTCGCGAGGCGCCCAGCACCGCGATCGGCTCCCGCACGACCTGACGCACCGTCTCCTCGAGCACGCCCTGCACCGTGCGAAGGGGCTCCGCATCGGGAGGGTGTTGCTTCTGCCAACCGTGGAATGCCGTGCCTTCGTAGGCGACGGTGAGGCGGTAACGCGGCATGGAGCGGATGATAGGTGATGCGTGGGCGAACGCCCGAGCCCGCTGTTGACGAATTGATGGCGGCGTCCATCTCGATGGTGCCACGGACAGCGGAGCGTCCGTGCCGTGCGTCGTCCATCGCGCGAAGGACACCGACTCCCCACCGCGATGGACGCTGACGGCACGGACGCTTCGCTGTCCGTGGCACCTTTGGAATGGGTGCCGTCTTCTGTTCCACGGGCGGCGTCCATCGCGCAATGGACACCGACTCCCCGCTACGCCACTTCCATGACCCGCCGCAACCGGTTGCGTGTCGCCAGACGGCTGAGCTGGGTGGCGGCCTCTTCCGAGACGTCGATGAACCGCAGACCGGCCTCATGCTTGCCGAATCCGATGCGGCGGGCCCAGGCCACCTCGGCGCGAAGCTCGATCGTCTCCTCGTCGTCGAACAGCGTGAAGTCGATCTCGCCTTGCGGCGAGCGCGGGCAGCGAACCTTCATGCCGCCGAGCGACAGATCCAGGACGACGCCGAGGCTGCACTTGACCTCCTCCTGCGACAGACGGCTGCTGGAACGTCGGCCCTCCCAGTCGGGGTTGACCTCTTCGATCTGCGTCGTCGCCCACAGGGTGAGGCCGCCCTTGCCGTCGCGGTCGATGCCCATCTTGCCGCCAAGCAGCTCGGCGATGCGGCGGCAGTCGCCGAGACCGAGCCCCGCGGGACTGTTGCCGACGACCTCGGCCGGGTAATAGGCGCGTTCGAGCAGCTCATCCTCGACCTCGTCGTCGAGCACCACCACCTGGTACCGCACGAGCGTTTCGGTCTTGGACCGCATCTCTTGCGACACCCGCGTGGTTACGCGACCGCGGGGCGCGACTTTCAGCGCGCCTGCGACGAGATCCGAGACCAGCCGACGCACCCGGACCTCGTCGGTCCGCACGACGGCGGGCACGGTGTCGGAGATCACGACGGACAGCGTGATCCCATCCGCCTCCGCCTGCGGCTGATGCTCCTCGACCACCCGCTCGATGAGCCGGCGAAGGTTGAATTCGTCCTCGTCCAGCTGATCGGCGTCCACCTGCACGCCGAGCTTCTCCGCCCGCGTGTGCAGGACGCGCAAGCGATCCGCCGCCACCCGCATCCGATCGATGTACTCCACGAACGCGTCCGGCACCTCCGCGGCCTGCAGCCACTCGGCGGCGTGCTGGAGCGTGTCGACGGGGCCGCTCAGATCCTGGGCGAGCGCCGCGAGGAATTCCGCCTGGAGCTGGGTCGATTGCTCCGCCCGCTGCCGGGCGGCGTCGAGCGTCTCGAACTGCTCGGCCAGCTCGGAAGCGCGGGTGTGGATCGTCTCGTTGAGCTGGTTGGCGCGCTCGACCCCTTCGGATTGGTCGTCGTTGCGACTCGGGGGGCGTCGCACCGCGCACCCCGCGTGTCCTTGGAAGGTCCCCTCTTCCGTCCGAGGCACGGCTTTGTCCCGCACCCAGCGGAACGTGCCGTCGGCCTGCCGGATCCGGTAGTCGAGCTCGAACGGTCCCGACGCGGTCGCGGCGAGGCGAAACGCGCTCTCGACCCGCACCAGATCCGTCGAGTGCACGCATTCCATCCAGCCTTCGTCTCGTGCCTCGTCCTCCGGCTGTCCCGTGATCTCCGACCAGGCAGCGTTCGAGAACGTCCGCCGGCCCGCGGCGTCGGTCATCCAGAGGATCTCGGGGGAGTGCGCGACGAGCGCGGCGAGATCCACGTCGGGGGTTTCGTCGGTCGCGGCGCTCCGGCGTGTGCGTTCGCTGGCGTGCACGACACGCAGCGAAAGCGTCGCGAGCAGACCCGTGATCGCGGCGACGAGGATCTGCTCGAGCAACGTCACCGGCTCGAGCGCGAGCAGTCCGAGCAGCCCGGCCCCCGCGATCAGGGGCACGCAGCTCCACGACAGGGCGCGACGCAGAATGCCGGATCTCTTCTTCATGGCGGCTCGCTCGACCCACGTGGACCGACGCCGGCGTCCCGTGGCCACGGCGGCGACGGAAGTCCGGCACCTTCTCTTATCGCCAATCGAAGGGCGTCAAATGAGCGCCGGTTCGGGGACGTTCGGGACCGATAACCGGCGCACCGGCTCAGTGCCCGAAGAGGCTCGCCGGGGCACACATACCGGCGTTCTCGAAGTGCAGCATGGCCGCCTCGACGCTCGGGAAGATGCGGGTGGCGGTCTCGGTGATGAACGGGCTGGGGCTCTTCTTGGGCTTCCAGACCACGTACACGTCCTTCGTGTGCTCGAACGCGTGCTGGAGCTCGCGTTCGACCCCGCTGGACAGCCCGGGCCCGCCGCCCGGGAGCTCGGGGATCAGCGAGACGATCATGTCGGACTGATCGATGAGCTTGAAGTCACGCATGTAGATCTGACCGTCGATGTCGCCGGCGATCTCCAGCACCTCGCGGACCGAGACGCGGGGCCGCTCCCCCGACGTCTGGCGGCCTCCGAACTGATGCGGGGCGACATCGAGCCAGTCACGCCCCTGCTTCGCCGCCTCGATCGCCCGATCGAGCAGCAGCTTCTCGTCGACATCGCCGGGATCAAAGGTGATGAAGTGCCGCGCGAGCTCGGCCCGAAAGTTGTCGATCTCCTCGAGCACGGACGGCATGTCCACGACGTGACTCATCGGGAAGCTCGGATACACCTTCCGTTGATCACTCCGCGTGATGAGCCGCTCGCACGTCTCCAGGGTCTCCGCGTGCCGGCCCCGGCTGAGAATGTAGAACTCGCCCCGACCGCCCATCGCTTGTGCCAGCAGCTCCGTGGCGAGGATCTCCTCCTCCCGCCACACCATGCAGTCCTTGAGCGTCGCGTCGATGTCGTGCTCGGCGTGCAGGCGGTGGTGGACCATCTCGATGTTGTCCACCAGACAGATGAACATGTTCGGCTCCAGCGCCCGCATCTGATCGAAGTCGAAGGCGCTGAAGAGACCGTGCCGCCAGCGGAACGTCGCGTGCGTGTTCACGATGACGTTCGGATGATCGGCCGCGGGCGTCGTCGCCGAGATGATGTCCTTGAACGCGGCTCGCCGCAGCGACGTCAGTCGGCTCAGCGGCAAATCGAGGATCCGGCCCGGGTGAATGTCCGGGGCCTCGGCGTACATCATGTCACCGACGTGGAAGAGCTCGATGCGGCCGCCATGCTCTCCCGCCCGCTCGGTGACCTCGGTCAGGTAGGACTTCTTGTCGAGGCCGATCTGGCCCGTCACGATCGCCCGCATGTGGCGGCTCCCGGTGGCCCACTTGGGCCGAACGAGTATACGGAGCGTCGATCGACGCGTCGGTCACCGCGACGACGAGCTGGTCACCACGCCCGGCGTCGTGGCGGGGTCGGCCGTCGTTGCGTGGGGCGGCGGGATCGGCAGCGGCGGCTCGGACCGAGGCGGGATCGACGCGGGCGTGTCGAGCGCGGGTGTGGTCGTGGGAGTCGACGCGGGCGTGGCGTCGACCTTCGCGACGGGCCGGCAGTTTGGCCGGAAGCCTCGCAGCCACGCTGCCTTCGCGCGTGGCGCGCGTCGGCGGGACGCGCGGTGCCGCGACATCCACGCCATCACGACGGTCACGGCGACGATCAGGATGATCAGCCCGAGGATCTTCAAGAACAGATCCGCCAGGCTCTCCGTTCCGAGCCCGCGTCCGATCAGCACGCCCAGGCCGATTTGCATCGGCGCGGTGATCGCAACGCAGGCCGCGGTGGCGGCGGCGAAACGCCAGAACGACATGTGCATCAGGCCGGCCACGCTGATGGCCGTGAAGCGACTGCTCGGGATGAACCGCGCCATCACGATGAGCCAGACGCCGCGTTCTTCGCACTGGTGCTTGGCTTCGAGCAACCGACGGGGATGGATGAAGCGTTTGATCCACCGGCGATGGAGCAGCGGTGATCCGTAGTGGCGGCACAACGTGAACCAGAGCAGGTCGGCGGCCACGATCGCCACGTACGCCGAGATCGCCGTCACGAGAAAGCTCATCTGCCCCGTCGCCACCAGCACACCGGCGGGAATGGTCACCATCTCCTCGCCCAACGCGATCCCGATGCCCGAGAGCATCAGGAGCACGAAGACCGCGATGGGTCCGTAGGTGTCCAGGTTGGAAAGGACGAACTCTTCCATGGGCCGGATCGCCGGGGGTCGATGTATTGTTGTCTCCCCGCGAGCGGCGGGCGCGGGTCCCCTGGTACCTTTCGGCCATTGCACCGGCCCGACCCGAGCGTTTCCACCGCGGACGACACAATTGCCGGAGACTCCCTGCATGCACGTGGTGTGTGCCCCTGACTCGTTCCGCGGGACCATGACGGCATCGGAGGCCGCCCGAGCGATGGCCGCCGCGATCACGGCCGCCGAGCCCGCGTGGTCCGTCGACGCGTGCCCCGTCGGCGACGGCGGCGAGGGGACGCTCGAGGCGATCGTCGAGGCCGCGGGCGGACGCTACGAACACGTGCCCGTCATCGGGCCGGACGGGTCGACACTCACTGCGCGACTCGGATGGCTCGCGGCCGGATCGACCGCGTTCGTCGAGCTCGCCGAAGCATCCGGTCTCACGCGTCTGTCGAACCCGCCGGACCCGACCCGAACGACGACGTACGGCACCGGTCAGCTCATCGCCGCGGCCGCCGCCGCCCGTACGATCATCGTCGGGCTCGGCGGGAGTGCGACGTGCGACGGTGGCGTCGGGATGACGCAGGCGCTCGGCGGGCGTTTCGAAGTCGACGACGGGCGGACGCTCACCACGCCGATCACCGGCGGCGCGCTCGAGCGTCTCACCCGCGTCGAGCTCCCCACGCTCGCCAGCCGCGTGCGGGTCGCGTGCGACGTGACGAACCCGCTGCTCGGGCCGGACGGCGCCGCCGCGGTCTACGGGCCCCAGAAAGGCGCGACGCCGGCGCAGGTGATCCAGCTGGAGCGGGGGCTCGCCCACCTCGCCACGCTTCTGGGCGGCGATCGCGATCAGCCGGGCGCGGGCGCCGCCGGCGGCGTCGGCTTCATGCTGGCCACGCTCGGCGCGACGCTCGAGCGTGGCATCGACCTGGTGCTCGACCTCGTCGAATTCCCCGCTCGCGTCGCCGCCGCCGATCTCGTGATCACGGGCGAAGGTCGCCTCGACGCGACGTCGCTCAACGGAAAGGCCTGCGTGGGCGTCGCACACGCAGCGGCGAACGCAGGAGTGCCGACGATCGCGATCGCCGGGGTCGTCGACGCCGATGCGGCCGACGCGGTGCGTTCGCCGCGGGGGCCGCTGGCGGCGTGCGTGGGCATCGCGGGCCGCGTCGGCGTCGAACGCGCGTTCGCCGACACCGCAGCAGCGCTCGGCGAGACAACGGTTGCGGCGATCCGCGCGTGGTCCGCGAGAATCCGGTGAGCATTCGGAGTCCCGTGCAACCGCGAACAATGGTGCCACGGACAGCGAAGCGTCCGTGCCGTGCGTCGT
>JABDLI010000374.1 GCA_013003065.1 Phycisphaerales bacterium
ACGGCGGCGGGGGGGGAACGGAGGTGAACAACCCACCGTTGTCTTCGTGAACGACGCTTCCCACGACGGCGGCGGCGTCCGTCGGAACTCCGCCGAAGCCGGGGGAGTAGCCGACGCCCGGCGGGAACGTGTCAGTGCCGATGGTCAACCAGCTGTCCCACGACGCTCCGAGGCCGGGGAAGTCCTCGGCCATCATGCCCGCGAAAGGCCCGCCATCGTTGAGGACTCCGGCCACATCGTGCGTTTCCAGGTGGAACGGGGCGAGATCCGGAATGCCGCCGATCGAGAGGAGCGCGTCGGTCGGCTCCGTGAAGTCGATGTAGAAACGCCATGTCGCAGAGCAGGGTGGCGATCCGGAATCGACGACGCGGTCGGCATGGCCGCCGATGAAATCACCGTCAACCGGGCCGGACAACATGAGCAACGATCCGACGAAGGAGATCACCCCGGTCGTCCGGTTGAATCGGTATGGCATCTGGGTGCTCCTTGCCGGTTGCTAGCCGGCGTCGCCCGCCGACAGCAGGATCTGCGCCCGCTCCGCCTCGGCCGGCGCGTGACGAAGCACGAGGGAGCCGGCGGCGTGGAGCATCTCGTGCTTGCCGGCAGCGGCGAGCGTCGCGCCGCCGGCGCGAAGCGCCGCCTCGATGCGGGCGCGGGGCAGGGGCGTGATGCCCGCCGCCTTCGCCCGGGCTCTCTCCTCGGCGATGGCCGCGACATCGATCCGCTCCGGGAAGGCGGGCGCGCCGAACCAGATGGGCGTCGTGCGCAAGTCCACCGCCTCCGCGTGCGCCGGGTCGAGCTCGGCCGGCACGAACGCGACGACGTGTCCCGACCGGTAGCCGACGTTCAGACGCTCGGCCGTCTGGTTGCCGACGTAGAGCACCGGCTCCTCCGTCTGGCGGGGATAGACCAGGGCCGGGTCGACTTTCAGCACGAGCAGGTACCCGCTTCGCACGAGCGTCGGCTCGGCCGTCCAGGTGTGGCGATACGGCTTCGTGAGCTGCACGGGCCGCGCGACGAGGATGTCGAGGACCGGCGCGGGCGTGGCCGGGATCTCCGGCGGCGCGCCGAACGCAGTGGCCGTGACCGCGAGGAGCAGCCCCGCCAGCATCGAGAGCGTCGAAGTTCTGCGTGTCATGGGTGGGCTCGTCATGGGAAGTCTCACGGGCAGGTGATCTCGAAGATGCTGATGGCGTCCACGCCGGCCTCGGTGACCGAGTCGTTCGGCTGGTCGATCGCGCTGAAGCGGATCCGCATCTGGTCGGTCGGGGTCATGAAGTCGGCGATCCGCCAACTCTGGTACACCCAGCCGACGGTGTTCGGCACTTCCTCGAGGACCGTCCACGTGCCGCCGTCGTTGTTGGACAGCTCGACGATGAGGCGGTCGATGTCCTCGTCGTCGTTCGTGAACCAACGGGCGTAGCCGACCCGCGGGTCGCCGAGCGTCGTCGCGTCCAGCCGCGGCGAGGTGACGATCGTCGGACCCCCGTCGACGTCGGAGTTGCCGGCCACGTTGTCGGTCAGGTAGCAGGCGCCCGAGCCGTCCCAGTCGACGGTGGGATCGCCGCGTTCACCGTCGCCGGCGGGCACGCCGCGTTCCCAGGGGCCGTCCTCCAGGTCGATGTTCACGACCGTCCAGCCCAGGTCCGACTCGAAGTCATCGCTGAAGGCCTCCACGAGCGTGCCGACCTCGGTCGTGAACACGGTCGCCGGGGCGTCGATCGGAAGACGGATCTCGCCGGTGAGGCTGCCCTCGGCGGAGAAGTAGAACTCCGGCACGTCGCCGCAGCCGGCGGCGGGAACCGTCGCTTCGTAGAGGTCGCCGCCGAGGGCCGCGAGCGGGGCGGTCAGGTAGTCGCCGCCGTCGAAGCGGTAGTGCAGCGTCGGCGAACCGGCCACGACGTCCTCGCTGGCGGCGCCGATGACGAGCGTGAGCGTGGTCTCGACGCCCGGCGGGATGAGCATCGGAACCTCGTCGGCGAGCTCGACGGTGATCGTGCCCGGCGTCGGCGGATCCGCGCTCGAGGAGAGCATGAGCTCGTCGAAGCCGATGTACCCCTCGGCCGAACCGTGGGAGGGTCCGAACTCGAAGCGGATCGCCGCGATGTCCGACAGGTCGAGCCCGCTGCCGTTGTGCAGGAAGTCGGTGAGCCGGATGCGGATGACTTCGAACTCGTTCTGCCACCCGCCCGAACGCTGGTAGAGCTCCTCGATGCCGCCGCCGTAGGCGCCGATTCGGATCGAGCTCGTCGCGCCCGCGCCGTCACGCAGCGTGGCCGTGAACGTGAGGTCGGCCAGCACCGCAACCGTGTTGGGGTGGTGGGAGACCTGGCAGGCGCGGAACGCGAGGTACTCGTCGTCCGTGAAGTCTCGCAGCGCTTCGACGATCTCGAACTCGAGGAAGCGATCCGCGTTCCAGCCGAACACGACGCCAAAGGGGTCGTCCGAACCGACGGCCCGCGACATGCCGTTCATCGGATCCGAGCCGGTCCACGTGTAGCCGCTGCTCGCATCGCGAAGAACGCCCTCGGTCTCGTCGTCCACGGACCAGGTCACCGCGCCCCCGGAGCTGCTCATGCCGAGGTCGGTGCCCGTCTGGAAGTCGTCGATGATGATCCGCCCCTCGGCGTCCCCTTCACGGTAGTCGTTGACCACGACGGTGGCGGGGGAGACGCCGATCGGCCGGTACCGTTCCCACTGACGCCAGAAGAGATCGAGGGCGGGGATGTTGCCGTTGGCGTACCGCTGCGCGGCGGCGAGGTACACGGCCTTCGCGACACGCTGCGCCTCGGGGCGTCCGATCGCCGTACCGGCGGGGCCGGTGAAGTCCTCGAAGCCGCAGCAGTTGAAGTCGTTGTGGTCGGCGCCGTGGACGTACGTGGACTGGCGGAAGCCCTCCGCCCGCTCGAAGATCGCGAACGACCAGGTGCCGGTCGAAGAGCCGCTGCCGGAGATGTCGCCGTCGGCCGCTCCCCACAGGAGGTGATAGTTCACCTCGCGGGGCTGCGTCGCGCCGGGGCCGAGCGAGTTGTTCGGGGCGATGCTGGAGACGAAGACGATGTCGTCCGCCTCGTAGTTCTCGGGGACGACCGAGCCGTTCTCGACCCGGGTGTACGCGCGGGCGACGCCCTCGCCGCCGCGGCTGTGACCGATCCACAGGATCCGCGTCGTGTCGATGTGACCCACGAGCGCGCCGCCGGCGATCGAGCCGAGCTGGCCGAGGAACGCGTCGGTGTGCTCGTAGGTGGTCGTCGACGCCGTCTCGATGCCGGGACCGGTGTTGTTCTGGTGGCTCATCACCACGAAGCCGTAGGAGGCGAGGTGGTTGCCGAGGTAGTCGTACCAGGTGTAGTTGTGTCCGTTGCCGTGGCTGATCGTGATGAGCGGGAGCCGGCCCATCGTCGCGATGCCCGTCGGGTAGTAGGTGTTCTGCCCGGTGAACCCCGGCGTGACACCGCTCACCGTGTAAGTGACCTCGGTGACCGGCAGGGGCCCGCCGACCGTGAGATCGCTGACCACGTAGAAGCCCGCTTCGTCGCCGAAGCCGTCGATGAAGTCCCCGGCGTCGAGGACTGCGTTGCCGTTGAAGTCGCAGACCAGGTCGTAGCCGACGCCGAGCCCGGTGCCGGCGTCGCTGTCGAGCGTCGCGCTGCCGGTGAGCACGGTCGTGTTGGCCTGGATGGTCGGGCCCGGGAACGTGACCGTCTGCGGCGCCCCGCGGACGTCGACGAGCGCGGGAGCGCTCTGCCACTCCTCGGCGGTGCGGGCGGTCGTGATGTAGACCTCGGCTTCCGCGCCCGGATTCGCGCCGGGGTCGATGGCGATCGCGATGATGTCCCCGGCCGGGAAGGCCCGGACGAACTCGACGAACGGATACACCGCGAGCGGGTTGCCGGCCAGGTGCGTATTCGTCACCCCGATGTCGCACGGTCCCCACGCGGCGAGCACCGTCAGCAGGTCACCGAAGCCGACCTCGAGATCGCCGTCGAGATCCGCCGGACACGCGCCGTCGCACGGTCCCCAGGCGCTGATGACGCTGAGCAGGTCGGAGAACCCGACGTCACCATCGCCGTCGATGTCGCCGACGCAGGTGCCGGCGGTGGCGGTGGACGCCAGCATCAGGAACGCGAACAGAGCGGCGAGGCGGGTGCATCTCGTCGTGGGCGGCATGAACGGGCTCCTCCTGGTGAACGCCGGCGTGCCTCAGCGGGCGAGGCGACGCCGGCACGTCGACTATCGCAGGTTGGACGGCGGAAGGAAAGAGGGTGCGTGGGCAATCGAGGCGGATGCGATCAAGGGCCGAACTTGGGGGGGGCGGAAATTCCAGTTCGCGGTTCTCCGGGTGTCCGGGTCGCCGGGTCCAGTTTCCCTTCCCATTCCAGTTCTCCCATTCCGGTCGGGATTCGAGTCGCGCTCCCAGCCCGAAGGGCGGTCCCCATGACCGGAGACACGGCAAGTGGCCGCACTTGGACTTGGAAGCTTGGACGCTCGCCGTTCTTCGCGCTCTCTGCGTGCTACCGACACGCCCCCCACACCGTCGTCAGCAACGACGCATCCCGCAGTCCCACGATCCCATCGCGATCCAGGTCAAACGCGCACGCCGCGCACGGTCCTTGCTGCTCCAACATCAGCACGAGGTCGGCGCGGTCGACGTTGCGGTCGTCGTTGAAGTCCCCGACACACCCCGGGACGCTGATGAAGTAGCGGGCCACGAGCCCGTCTCCGGGCTCGATGCTCGTCGCGTCTTCCGGCGCCACGCTGGTCGCCCCCACGACGAACAGCGTCCCGTCGATCTTGGTCGCCAGATCGACGAAGCCGCTCACGGCGTCGAGCTGCACCGGCGCGAAGCAGTCGAGACGCGAGTTCGGAGACAGCACCAGCCGTCCGATGATGCCGCGGCCTTCGGTCACGCGTTGGGCGCCCGTGCTCTGCTGCACGGCGGCGTGGTCGTCTTCATCGTCGGGGGCAGTGCGTGCGTCGCTGGGCAGTGCGGCCGATCGGGAGGCGGAACCGACGATGATCGGATCACGAGAACGATCGGGTGCGAAGGCGAGCGCCGTCAGCGTTTCGTTCTCGTCGCCCTCGATGATCTCGACGTAGTGGAGATCCTGCGGTCCTCGTCCCCCGGGGTGGAAGCGGATGACGAATCCGTCGGTCCCCGGCGGCGGATGGCTTCGCAGATCACGCCACGGAAAGTCCCGCGACTCCGTGTCGCCGACGATCGTCAGCACCTGGTCCGTGCCGACCACGAAGTCGTGCACGCGGTCGTTCTTGCGGCCGCCGAGGTAGGTCCCGTAGCACAGGTCCGCCGCGCCGTTGCCGGCGGGCTCGATCCGGACGAGGAACCCGTCGAGTTCGCCGCCGGCGACGATGTCGAACGCGTCACGCGTGCGGGGAAAATCGACGGCATCGGTCTGGCCCGTCACGAGGAGAAACCCCTCGTGGTCGGTCGCGATCTGCGACACCACCTCGTCGTCGGCCGCGTCCGATCCGCGGAGGATCGTCGAGTACACAAGATCGTCGGCGTGCTTCCCGGCGGGGTCGATGATGAGGGCAAAGGCGTCACGGCTCCCGAACGCGGTGGTTTCCTCGTACGCGCCGGCCGTCGTCGGGAAGCTCGCCGATCGGGTGGTGCCGCCGATCAACACCCGGCCGGACGAGTCCCACGCGACGGTCGTGGCGACGTCGACGTCGCGTCCGCCGAGGTACGTGCTGTAGAGAAGCCGCCCGTCGGGATCGAAGATGCTCAGGAACGCATCACCGGAAGTCTCTTCGTCGCTGTTGTACGACGGATCGAATGACGCAACCGTCGTCGGAAAGTCCCGCGACCGGGTGACCCCGACGACCGCGATGCGTCCGGCGGCGTTGATCGCGACGTCGGTCGCCCGCTCGGAGTCGGATCCGCCGAGGTACGTCGCCCACGCGAACCGCGGCTCGAACACGTGCAGCTCGCCGACGACGACGTCCTCGTCGACGAACGGCAGCGGGGCAAACGTGCCGAGCGTCGTCGGGAACTCCTCCGACACCGTCGTGCCGACCAGCACCAACCCCGGACGCAGCGGGCTGCTCGCGACCGCGACGATGGCGTCGTCTTCATCGGTGCCGATGCGATCCAGCCAGTCCAGACGCGGGCAGTACGCGGGTTGGGCGAAGACGGTGGGCGCGAGCGCGACGGCGAGGAGGCAGGGCAGAACGCGGGGCGTGGACATGGGAGGCTCCTAGCTCCGGTTGCCGGTTCCGACCGTGGCACCGCAGGCGGCCGCGGAACGACGGATCACGCCGTTGGGGCGCGCCGCTATCCCCCCTCCACGAACCGATACGTCCGATCGACCGCCAGCCCGGTGTGGGTCTCCACCCGCCCCGACGGCCACCGAACCTCCAGCCGATCGATCGTCTCGGCCGCTCCGAGGCCGACGTGGATCTCGTACGCGTTCGCCGAGAAGTACCCGACGCCGCTGACGTGCTCACGCTGCTGCGTCTTGCCTCCGGCCGTGACTCGGACCTTCGCGCCGAGCGCATCGCGATTGCTCGTCGTCCCCTGCAGACGGATCTTGACGAAGTGCTGGCCGGCGGCCCCTTCGTTGTGGAGCAGGACACCCGTGCGATCGGAATCGGCGCGGTACGCCTCCTCGCCGTTGTTGACCACGTAGACATCCAGACGGCCGTCGTCGTCGTAGTCGGCGAAGATCGCGCTGCGGTGGATCCGCGGGCCGGGCGTCAGGATGCCCGACGCCGCCGAGACGTCGCGAAACCGTCCGTCCCCGGTGTTCTCGAAGAGCAGATTCGCGTCACGGTTGTCACCGCTCACGGCGTTCAGGTGACCGTTGGCGACGAACAGATCGAGATCGGCGTCGTTGTCGAGATCGAAGAGACCGGTCCCCCAGCCCACCTTGCCCCACGTCTGGCGGAGCACGTTCGGGGAGGCGAAATCGGCTTCGAAGATGGCGTTGCGAAGCGCGCCGTCGTTGCTGGAGGTGTTGTCCACCATTGTCAGCATGAGGTCCGCTTCGCCGGTGTAGTTGCTGACGTAGAGATCCATCAGCCCGTCGGCGTTGTAGTCGCCGTAGGCGATGCCCATCGATCCGTCGGTGCTGCTCACGCCGGAGGGGCCCGAAAACTCCTTGAACGTGCCGTCGCCGCGGTTCAGGTAGAGCCCGTTGGGGTCGGTGTCGTTCGCGACCAGCAGATCCGGCCGGTTGTCGTCGTTGAAATCGGCGATGAGCACCTGCATCGACTTGCGGCGGCCGTCGCTGACGTGCGCGGCGTCGGTCATGTCGATGAACGTTCCGCCCTCGTTGCGGTAGAGCGTGTTCTCGGAGCCGGCGAAGTCCATCGGGAACCGCAGGCTGGGGTTGCCCCGGGTTCGGGTGAGATCGACGTACCCGCACACGTAGAGGTCGAGATCACCGTCGCCGTCGATGTCTCCCCACGCCGAGCCGCCGTACCAGCGATCCGGCACACCGCCCGGGAACGCGGAGGTCGTGACGTCGGTGAACCGCTCGCCGCCCTCGTTGCGAAGCAGGACGAAGCTCCCGAAGTTCGTGACGAAGAGATCGGGGTCACCGTCGTTGTCGTAGTCGGCCACGGAGACCGCCATGCCCTCGCCGGCGTCCAACGCGCCGCAGTCGCGGGTCTGCGAGGTGAACCGTCCTTGCCCGTCGTTGCGGTAGAGGGCGTTCGTCGTCTCCTCCCCGCTCGCGCCGTTGACCAGGTACAGGTCCCAGTCCCCGTCGCCGTCGAAGTCGAGCCAGGCGGCACCCGAGCCGTTCATGCGGATGAGGTGCCGGTTGGCGAACTCGAGCGGCAGCTCGAAGAGCGCGGGCGGAATCTCCTCGTTCGTCGCCACGCCTTTCACCTGCGGACCGATCTCGCACCATCGGTGGCGTTCGCCGTAGTGCTCGAAGTCGATGCCGGAGGCGGGGAGGGTGTTGGCGAAGCGGAGGAGCGTGGGGGGTGGGTCGTCGGCGTGGGCGCCGAAGCCGATCGTGGTGGTGACGAGGCCGAGTGCCGTCAGGAGGATGGGTCGTGACATGGGGGTGGCTCCTCGGAAAGCGAGATGATGACCGGGAAGTCAGAATATCGAAATCCGATTCCCGGTTCCACGTTCTTCTGGTCTCTGGGTCCAGATCCTTCCAATTCTTCGCCCGCAGCCCCACCCGTGCGCGATCAGCACTCGGGTTGGTGCCACGGACAGCGAAGCGTCCGTGCCGTCAGCGTCCATCGCAATGGGGAGTTTGACTCCCCTGCACGATGGAGGACGCACGGCACAGACG
>JABDLI010000375.1 GCA_013003065.1 Phycisphaerales bacterium
ACCCGGACGCAGCGACTGGTGCCACGGACAGCGAAGCGTCCGTGCCGTGCGTCGCCCGCCGCGCGGGAGCAGCAAACTCCCATCCCTCGTTTCCCGACAGCCCCCCCCGCCACGCCCATCCAGTGCCAAGGTCAGGTGCCCCGACCCGGCCCCCGACAGCTCACCCGCCTGCTCGCGAAAGGATCTCCCATGCTCCGCGTCTCTCTCCGCGCGCCGATCGCATCCCTCGCCCTCGCCATGACTTCGTGGACAATGGCCGACAGCCCGCTGCTTCACGAGCAAGTGAGTCACGGCCAGCGTCTCAACCTCGAAGACAACGCACGACACGCGCAGGTGCTGGGCGCGCTCGTCTACACCGACGTCACGATCGAAGCAGATGCGAGCCCGCTTTCGACGATGCTCCGGTGGCTCGAGGACGCGATCGGCGTTCAGATCGTTCTCCGCGCCGAAGACGCCGATGCCGACCGGCCGATCACGCTGCAGATCGAGCAGCAACCGGCGTTGACGACGCTCGAGTTCATGCTCGATCAGTGCGGCCCCTTCGATGACTGGACGTGGCAGCTTCGGCGTGGCGTCGTCGAGATCGGTCCGAAGTCGCGGCTCGCTGCGTCGTCGGCGTTGGAGCTGCGTGTGTATCCGATTCTCGATCTTCTGACTGTTTCACCCGACTACGGACCGGCGCCGGGCCTCGACATGGAGCGGGCCCTCACCCAGAACCAGGAAACGGGCACCACCGTCGGCTCGATCGTCGCGTCGCCCAAGGAGCGTGTCGCGTCCAAGTCGCCGGAGGAGACGGGCCGGACGCTCGCAACGCTCCTGACCGAAATCATCGAACCGGAGCAGTGGTCGACGGCCGGTGGCCCGGCGCAGCTGCGGTATCACCGCGGCGCTCTGATCGTCCGCGCGCCCGACTTCGTGCACCGGCAGATCAATGGGTATGCGTTTGCGCCCGCGCGACCGAGGTCGGTGGCGCCGCGGCGGGTCGAGTACCGCTCGGGTCGCACGCTCATTGGACGGTGATCGAACGCTGGGGTTCGGGGCCGGGTCGGCGTCCGTGTCCGTGCCCGCGTCCGCGACCGCGTCCGCGTCCGTGTCCGCGTCCGTGACCGTGCCCGTGTCCGCGCCCGTGTCCGCGTCCGTGCCCGTGCCCGCGTCCGCGTCCGCGTCCGCGTCCGTCAAAAAAGAAAGTCCCCGGCCGCAAGGGCCGGGGACTTTGGAATCACTGTCCGAAGCTGGAATCGACTCGATTACGGAGCCGGGTTCCAGTTCGCGATCACCGTCAGCAGGTCGGTGAACTCGACCGCACCGTTGCAGTCAGTGTCGCCGGCCGGGCCCGAGCCGCCGAAGTTCGCGAGAACCTCGAGCAGGTCGGAGAAGTCGGTGAAGCCGTCACCGGTGAGATCGCCGTCCGGCGCCGCGACGCAGGAGTCGCCGCACACCAGCGAGAACTCGTAGGCATCGAGGTCACCACAGTCGATCGCCACGGGCGAACCGAACTCGGTGGCCACGAAGAACCACCAGGTGCCCGGGTCGAGATCAGCGGTCACGACCGCCGGCTCATCCTCGAAGCACGGGGCAATCGCGACGGCCGGAGCCACCGCGGTGGCGTCGGCGCAGTCGCCGGAGCCGGCGCTGTTGATGATGCCGAAGACCGTCGCAGCGCGCTCGCTGATGCCGGTCATCGTGATCGAGGTGGTCGCGTCGACGAGGAGCTCCCACCAGTCCGTGTCACGGGTCGCGCCATCGGTCCAGGCGGTACCGCGGTTGACGGAATCGCAGAGCAGCGGCTCGAAGGCGGGAACCGCCATGTTGCAGCCACCGTTGTCGTCGTCACCACAAGCTTCGGCCTCGATGTAGGTCTTGCCGCCGGGAGCGGGAAGCTCGGGGCAGAGCTTGCGGACAGTCAGGTTGAACACGCCGCAGGAACCGCCGCCGAAGCCTTCGACGGTGATGTACACGGTGCCCGGGTCGAGGTTGCCACGGAAACGGCTCGCGGTGCCGCAGCCGGTGGAGTCGTCCTCTTCGGCGATGTCGTTCGAGCAGAACGAGGTACCGACGTGAAGGACCGTATCGAAGTCCGCGGTGCAGATGGAAATCTCGTACTCGGCCGACTCCGTCACCTCGAGGGCGAACGAGATGTCGTCGGAGCTCGAGAGATCGCAGCTGGAGCCGAGACCGCACGTGCTCGTCGGGAAACCACCACCCCAGGAGAAGCCGTCAGAGCTGGCGGCAGCACTGTCGACCAGCGCCGCGGTCAGGCCCCAAGCGCCGTCGCCGTCCTGCGCGAAGCAGTCGGTCAGCTCGCAGGAGGAGCCGATGCCGCCGAAGACGTTGCCAGCGCCGAGGCAGGCAGCCTCGTCGTCGGCGATGAAGCAGCTGCCGTCGGGCACGCAGCACGCACCGTTCGGGGGCACCGTCGAGATCGAGATGTCGTCGTAGTAGATCGGACCACCGGTGTTGGCGTAGAGGTCCGCCGCCTGGAGGTCACGGCGGAAGCTGGCACCGCTGACCTGGCCAAGCCACGGGCCGCTGTAGAACGGAGCGCCGTTGAGGAAGACTTCCTGACGGCCCTCGGGGACCATCGCGCCGTCGATGTCGGCGACTTCGTCACCCACGTCCAAGTTGATGCGAACGCGGACCTCGTACCACTCGTCCTCGGGGATCGCGATCGTCTCACCGCTGAAGTCGGCGGTGGCGGTGTCGGTGTCCATGTCCATGCCGATCTGCGTGGACCAGCTCTTGGTTCCGCTCGAACCCTTGCCACCACCATCGTTGTAGTTGTTCATCAGGATGAAGAACGGGGCGCCCGTGCCGGAGGCCGGCGCGTACAGGCTGGTGGTGTAGTCGAACACGCCGCCGACGGCCGGGTCAACGATCCCGGTGTACAGATGAATGATGTCATCGTCGGAGGGGACGGCGTCGATCTCCAGCGAGTGCGGGGCGCTCTGCGAGAACGCGCTCGAGACCAGACCTTGGCCGAACGTGCTGCAGGGCGAACCGTCCCAGCCGTCCCAGCCAGCCGCGTCGACGATGCACGACCCGTCTGCGTACGAGTCAAAGTTCTCCGACAGGAGAGTCGTGCCACCGCCGTACGCGAAGCCGGCGATCCCGCCGAACGCGACGACGGTACAGAAACCAACCGTTGCTTTTTTCATTGCTGTCAACTCCTTCTGAATCACCTCACACGGACTCTGTGCAAAACAAAGACAAGCCTCCGCCCGTCCGTGGACAGATGCCACTTCGGCCACCACGTTCGCCCCAAGGCCCGTCATGTGCCTCGAGACGTCGTAACTGCCTGTTTCACCGTCATTTACGCCGCCGCTCCTCCTCTGGAGCACCAAACCGCAGCGTAGCGATGCCGGTTTCATTAGACATGACGGTTGGCAGGGAGTCAATAAAATCAAACACCGAGCCGACCAGAATCGGTGGTCCGGTAATCCAATTGTGACCGTAAACCTAACCCATGCCAGAATTTACGCCAATTGATCGCATTCTTGCTCATTTCGCGGCTTTTCACCGCGGCTTTTCCCCGGTGGCGAGGACGTAGTTCCGATACTCGACCTCTTCGGTGACGTCGCGAACGATGTGGTCCGCCAGCCAGTCCGGCGGCAGGACCACGGTCTCCGCGGTCGGCAGCTCGACCTCGGCGAGGACGAGCGCGCGGTCTTCGAACACGTCGATCTCCCAGGTCACCGGGGGGTGGCTCTCCCGGTCGAGCACCCGATACCGCGTCTTGACGATCCGGCGGCCCCATGTCGACGGCCAGACACGGTCGAAGTCGGCGCGGTCGATCGTCTGCTCGATCTCGGTGCGTTCGAGACCGGTGCCCGTCTTGATCGTGTGCGTGAGAACCACCCGGCCGCCGGGGCCCGTCGCGCGGCGGAGACGCCCTTCGCTGAGCGGCCCCGCCGCCATTCCCGCCGGCAGGTAACCCTGCTCGATGATGAGCCGCTCGGCGTGCTGCGGCAGGTCGGGCACGCCACTCAGAACGTAGGTGCGTTCGATCTCCGTGTGCGGCGTCGCGGCGTCGGATGTCGGCGCGGCCTCGGAGTTGGAGGCGTCGCGTGGGACGTCGTTTCGCGACTGCGTCGACTTCGATTCAGTCGCGTCGACGCCGGGGCCGCCGGCGTCCAGCTGGCACAACGCCTGACCGGCGAGCGCGCGCACCGCCTCGGGCATGTCGGCATCGTCCAGCAGCCCGTGGAACGAGCGGCGAAGCGCCGCATCCGATTGCCGCGTGATGCGTTTGCCGTGCCGCACGATGGCGGCGGCAATCGCCGTGCCGTAGAGCCTGGCGCCGAGACGGCGATCGCTCGACGTCTCCCCGACGATCCGCATCGTCTTGTAGGCGTCCTTGGCCTGACGCAGCTTTGTCAGCGGGACGGAGGGATCGGTCAGCAACGCGAACGCGGAGGTGCGGGTGGGATCGATGTCCATCGCCAGCCAATCCGCGGAGGCGAGGGCCGGATCGTGGGTGGACTCGAGGGCCCAGCGCAACGCTTCGTCGAAACGGGCGGGCTCGTCCGCATCGGGGCGGGGTGCGTTCATCGGCGCGATCATCTCCGTCACCGCGGCCGCTCCAGGCTGCGGATCAGCTCGCCGAGCTCGTCGGCGATGTCGTCGGGGTCACTCACCGTCTCGCTGACCGCCAGGCCGAGGGCCTGTGCGAAACGGCGCTTCACCGTGATCATCATGTTGGCCGCCTGCGCGGCGTCCTTCAACTGGAATCGGTCGACAAGGATGGGATACGGCACCGGAATCTCGCCGGCCAGCATGGGGCGGGCGATGCGTGCTTCGAAGACGGCCCAGTGGGCCCGCAGCCCTTCCGTTTCGCAGGCGGCGCGCACGTCGTCGAGGACCCGGCGGACGAGCGCCGTGCTCCACTGCGCGGTGAAGGCGGCGTCGGGGGAGTCGTACGACGCGAGGGCGGTCTCGCGCAGCTCGGCGGTGTCGATCGAGAAGCGGTGGCCGAGCTCGCCGTCGGCGTTGGTGGGCGCGCGTTTCTGCCGCGACTGGTGGCGGTGACGGTCGGCGAGATAGTTCTTGAGCGACGCGAGGAGCAACGTGCGGAATCGGCCGCGGGTGGGATCGGCGGTGGCGAGCAGGTGGCGCGCGATCATCACGTCGCAGACGAACCCCTGGGTGAGATCCGCCGCCTCGTGGACGTCGGCGCCGCGGTGACGCACGAACGCATAGATGGCCGGCCAGTACCGCCGCACGAGCTGCTCCCACGCCACCCGGGCCGGCCCGGTCTGCCCGTGCGCCGCCTGATAGATCACCGACCAATTGGTCTGCGAAGCGCTCGGGTCGGCAAGCCGATCGGCGTCGGAAGCCGACGGAGGCGGTTTGGTCATGTTCGTCATCCTCGGGACGTACGCGATCCGCCCCCCCATTCTGCGCCCCAACCCCCCGAACCGCCCCCCAC
>JABDLI010000027.1 GCA_013003065.1 Phycisphaerales bacterium
CCCGCTCCGCCTTGGCTCCGCCGCCCGCCCCGAACGCCTCGCCCCGCGGGGCCGCGCAGGTGCGGCAGCCTTCCGCCCCGAGGCGCACACCCCGCGCTTTCGGTGGCATGGCGGCTCCAGAATTCCGACTTTCTTGGAGGCCGAGGAAGGGAGACCGAATGCCGCCACGAACGCGGATGACATTGCACGACCGCCACGCCCGCCCCGCACACCGGGGCCTGGGCAGCATCCTGACCGCCCTCCTGCTGGCGGCGACGACCGGAACGGCCGCCCCGCCGCTCCCCCCGGACACGCCGGCACCTCCGCCGGCCCGGCCCGGCGCTGCCGGCGAAGAGCCCATGTCGCGCTCGGTGCGTGGCATGCGGGCCGAGGAGACCCGTGGACGCCGCGCCGGGGTCCGCGGCGCCCCCCCGCGGACCGAGCCGATGGCCCGATCCGTCCGCCCGGTACCGCCCGCGGAAGTCGCCGCCTGGCGAACGTCACAGCTCGGCGACCGGATCAGGGTTCATCTCGGTCACGGTCAGCCGCCGATCGCCGTCATCGATCGCACCGGCACGCAGCGTGGCTATCGGACGCGGTCCGGCTCCATCGAAGGTCACCCGTTCAGCCGGTTCACGGTGGTCGAACGCGACGGCATCACGGCCGGCGTCTTCACGCTGCCCGATCTCGGCACGTTCCAGATCCGCACGCAACCCGACGGGTCGGTGGTGATGATCGAGCTCGACCAGGAGGCCGCGCCCGGTTGCGGCACGACCGACGGCATGCTCGCGATCGATCCCGGCGACGACGGGGACGTGCAGGCGATCGGTGACGCCGCCGCGGATGGCGGCGGAGGAAGCGGTGGCGGCGGAAGCGGCGGGAGCGGCGGCGGTCCCACCGAGCCGGACGGTCCCTGCGACGACGGGTCGATCATCGACGTCCTCATCGCGTACACCCCCGCCGCGCGGACGTCCGCCGGCGGCATCGCGGCGATCGAGGCCGAGGCCGTCCTCTCGATCACGGCGACCAACGACGCCTACGCCAACAGCAACGTCGCCCAGCGTCTGCGGCTCGTGCATCTCCTCGAGGTGAGCTACACCGAGTCCACCGGCAACTACAGCCAGCACCTCTCGCGGCTCCGCTCGACGACCGACGGGATCATGGACAACCTGCATTCGCTCCGCGACAGCTACGGGGCGGACATGGTCTCGCTGTTCGTGAACGACGGCCAGTACTGCGGCCTGGCGTACCTCATGTCGACGCCGGGTGCCTACTTCGAGGCCAACGCCTTCAGCGTCGTCACCTGGACGTGCGCGGCGGGGTACTACTCCTTCGCCCACGAGCTCGGTCACAACATGGGTCTCTGCCACGATCACGACAACTGCTCGGGTGGCGCGTATCCGTACTCGTACGGACACCGCTTCTACGCCGGCGCCGGTCAGTATCGCACGGTCATGGCTTACGCGCCGGGGTTGCGTATCCAGTGGTTCTCGAACCCCGACGTGCTCTACGGCGGCACCGCGACCGGCGTCCCGGGGACGGGCCCGACCGCGGCCGACAACGCGCGATCGATGGACGAGACGGCGCTGACCGTCGCAAACTTCCGCTGCGGGCTGTCCAGCACGGGCGAGTACATCGGCGCGGCCGGCGGGAGCTGGCTCGACCCGTCCAACTGGGGCGGCGGCGCGCCGCCGGACGGCTCGGTCGACGTCGTTCTCGACACACCCGTCGTCATCGACGGCCCCGGCGCTGTCGCGAACTCGGTCACCCTGACGAGCGGCGCGACGCTGACCCTCTCGACGTCGAACGCGACGCTCGGCGCGGCGACCGTCACGGTGAACTCCGGCACGACGCTCGCGGGCATCGGCACGATCACCGGCGACATCGTGAACGGCGGCACCGTCGCTCCCGGCAACAGCCCGGGCACGCTGACCATCACCGGCGGCTACACGCAGCTGGTGACGGGCCGGCTGAACATCGAGGTCGATGGGTACACGGCGGGCAGCGAACACGACGCGCTCGCGGTGAGCGGCACGGCCACGCTCGACGGCGCGGTCGCGGTGACAACTGGCGGCTCATTCACGCCCGCGCTCAGCACGGCGACCTTCCTGACCGGGGCGACCGTCACCGGCGCCTTTGCGGCGGCGGAGCTTCCCGCCTTGGCGGGCGCCTTCAGCTTCTCGCTCGCGACGACCGGCAGCGACGCGAGCCTCGTCACCGTCGGCATCGACTCCTGCCACATCGCCACCAGCGCGCAGTGGGCGACGAGCGTGATCGACTACAGCAGCCAGTGGAGCACGAGCAGCTACGCGGCCACGCAGGTCCTCGGCCCGCCCGACGTGGCGAGCTACGAAAACAGCCCGCTCGCCTGGGCCGCTTCCAGTCAGGACGGAACCACCGAGTACGTGACCGTCGGCTTCGACGACCCCGTCTACGCGACCGGCGTCATCGTGCGTGAGACCTGGGGCCCGGGCTTCGTGACCCGCGTCGACGTCGTGGACACGAACGACGTGCTGCAGACCGTCTGGACCGGCACCGACACCAGCCCCGCCGGCGCGGCGTCGGACTTCAAGATCACCTGGGCCGAGACGGAGTACCTCGTCGACGGCGTCCGCATCTACATCGACACCGACGCGACGAGCACGTGGGAGGAGATCGACGCGATCCGCCTCCTCGGCGTGCCCGGCCCCACCAGCGTGCCCGCCGAACGCGTGATCGACTTCAGCAGCCAGTGGAGCACGGGCGATTTCTCCGCCGCGCAGACGCTCGGCGTCGCGAACGTGCCCGGCTACGTGAACCACCCCTCCGCGTGGGCCGCCTCCTCGAAGGACGGTACGCAGGAGTACGTCACGGTCGGCGTCAACACGCCGATGTTCGCCACCGGCGTCACCGTGCGCGAGACGTACGGCAACGGCTTCGTCACGCAGATCGACGTCGTGGACCTGGACGATCAGCTTCATACCGTGTGGACGGGCACCGACGCCTCCGCGCCGGGCACGCCGGTCGAGTTCCAGGCGACGTGGACGCAGACGGGCTTTCCCGTGCAGGGCGTGCGTGTGCACGTCAACACCGACGCGACGAGCACGTGGGAGGAGATCGACGCGATCACGCTCCACGGCGTGCCGGTGAGCGGCGGGGCATGGGTCAGCGCCGTCGTGGACTATTCCTCGCAGTACGCCGCGAGCGGTTTCAGCGCGACGCAGATCCTCGGCCCGCCCGACGTGCCCGCGTACGGCAACAGCCCGCTCGCCTGGGCCCCGTCGAGCCAGGACGGCACGCTCGAGTACGTCACGCTCGAGATGCCCGACCCGATGTACACCACCGGCGTGACGGTGCGGGAGACGTGGGGCAACGGCTTCGTCTACAAGGTCGAGGTGCTCGACACCGACGGCGTGCTCCAGACCGTCTGGACCGGCACCGACCCCTCGACCCCCGGCGCCATCGCCGATTTCCAGATCCAGTGGGCGCAGACGAGCTACCTCGGCACGGCGGTCAGGATTCACGTCGACACCGACGCCACGACCGATTGGGAGGAGATCGACGCCGTCCTCGTCCACGGCGCTCGACGCGTCGAGAACGACTGCAACGGCAACGGCGTCAACGACGCCTGCGACATCGCAAATGGAACAAGCCTCGACGCGAACCTCGACGGCATCCCCGACGAGTGCGTCCTCGCGCCGACGGTCGACTCCCTCGACCCGACGCCGAACCCCGTCGCCCAGAACCAGTCCGTCACGCTCGTGGCGACGAACGCGGCCGACGGCAACGGCGACCTCGACCACGTGGACTTCTACTTCGACGCGGACGACGACGGCGAGCTCACCGGCGCCGACACGCTCATCGGCACCGACAACGCCGCCGCCGGCGGTTGGTCGTGGACGGAAGCGGCCAGCGGCTACGCCCAGGCGGACCACCGGTTCTTCGCCCGCGCCGAGGATACCGGGGGACGACAAAGCGCCGTCGTGGCGACGGTGGTGACGGTCGATCCACCGTTCGCCGACGGCGCCTACGTCGGCAGCCCCGGCGGGAGCTGGTTCACGCCGGCGTCCTGGGGCGATGGCGGTCTGCCGGATGCGTCGACCGTCGTCACGATCGCCACCAGCGTCGTCGTGGACGCGGCGGGCGCGGTGGCGAGCACGGTCACGATCCAGTCCGGCGGCACGCTGACGGTGGAGGCGGGCGCTGATCTCACCGCCACGACGATCGCCGTCGAAGCCGGCGGCACCCTCGCGGGCGCCGGCGCGCTCGCGGCGAACGTCGTCAACCACGGCACCGTCGCCCCCGGCGACAACCTCGGCACGCTCACGATCACCGGCAACTACACCCAGGAAACCAGCGGCACGCTGGCGATCGAGGTGGACGGCTACACGGCGAGCACGCAGCACGACGTGCTGGCGGTGAGCGCGACGGCCGCGCTCGACGGCGAGCTCAGCGTCACCACGCTCGGTTCGTTCACCCCGGCCCTCGACACCGCGACGTTCCTGACCGCGGCCTCCGTCACCGGCAGCTTCGCCGGCACCGAGCTGCCCGATCTCGCCGGCGCGTTCAGCTTCACCTATGTCCAGTCGGCCACCGATGGCGGGCTGGTGACGGTCGGCGAGGATTCCTGCCGCGTGGCGTCGGTCGTGCAGTGGGCGAGCTCCGTCGTCGACTACTCCTCGCAGTTCACGAGCACCTCGTACGCCGCGACGCAGACGCTCGGCGCCCCGGACGTCGCCGCGTACGGCAACAGCACCAGCGCGTGGGCGGCGTCCACCCAAGACGGCACCCTCGAATATCTGACGCTCGGGTTCGATCAGCCCGTCTACGCCACCGGCGTGATGATTCGGGAAACCTACGGCAACGGCATGGTCTATCGCGTCGACGTCGTGGACACCGACGACGTGCTGCACACGGTCTGGACCGGCACCGATTCGAGCACGCCCGGTGCGATCGCGGAGTTCCTCGTCGAGTGGGACGAGACGGACTACCTCGTCGACGGCGTGAAGATCTACATCGACACCGACGCCACCGTCGTGTGGGAGGAGATCGACGCGGTGCAGCTCCGCGGCGTGCCGGCGCCGATCACGGCCTACGCGAGCGCAGTGCTCGGCTCCAGCAGCGAGTGGAGCAGCTCCGCCTTTTCCGCCGCCCAGACCCTCGGCCCCTCCGACGTCACCGCGTATGGCAACAACCCCAACGCGTGGGCCGCATCCAGCCAGGACGGCACGCTCGAATACGTCACGCTCGGTTTCCCCACGCCGATGTACGCCTCCGGCGTCACCGTGCGTGAGACGTGGGGCACCGGGTTCATCTACCAGGTCGACGTCCTCGACCTCGACGACGTGCTGCACACCGTCTGGACCGGCACCGACCCGAGCGCCCCCGGCACCGCCGCCGACACGTTCTTCGGCTGGACCGAAACGGGCTTCCCGGTCAAGGGCGTGAAGCTCTACGTCGACACCGACGCCACGACCGACTGGGAAGAGATCGACTGCGTGCAGCTCCACGGCGTGCCCGCGCCGACCGGCGTGTGGGCCTCGAGCGTCGAGGATTTCAGCAGCCAGTACAGCGCGACCGCGTTCTCGGCGGCCCGCACGCTCGGGCAGCCCGATGTCCTGGCCTACGGCAACAACCCCCTCGCGTGGGCGGCGTCGAGTCAGGACGGCACGCTCGAGTACTTGACGCTCGGCTTCCCGACGTCGATGTACGCGACCGGCGTGACGATCCGCGAGACGCTCGGCAACGGTTTCGTCTACCAGGTCGACGCGATCGACACCGACGACGTCGCCCACACCGTGTGGACGGGCGTCGATCCCTCGACCGCGGGTGACGTGGCGGAGTTCCGCGTGAGCTGGACGCAGACCACGTACCTCGTCAAGGCCGTCAAGGTCTACATCGACACCGACGCGACGGCGACGTGGGAAGAGGTTGATGCGGTCCAGCTCCACGGCGTGATCGTGGTGGACGGCGACTGCAACGGCAACGGCGTGGCCGATGCCTGTGACATCGAAGCGGGCACGAGCCTCGACACGAACGTCAACGGCATTCCCGACGAGTGCGAGCCGCCGCCGGACGAGCCCATGCCGGACCCGCCGGCGCCGGACATGCCCGCGCCGGACGCGCCCGCGACGCTCGCCGCCACCGACTCGGCGTTCGACCTCGACACGCTCACGATGCTCCTCTCCCAGATGGGAACGTGCGTCGACTGTTCGGGCGATCTCGACGGCAACGGCGTCGTCGACACGGACGATCTGCTCGCCCTCGTGGGCGGCGGCCTCCCCGGCGGCGATCCCGCCCCGGCGGACGACGCCACCGAGCCCACGCTCGCGAACGACGCGGTGATCGCACCGGCCGAGACCGACGGTCTCGTGACGATCGCCGGTGACCATCGGCCCGCGGGCGACGACCTCCTGCTGATCGAGGTCGGCGGTCTCGACCCGGTCGAAGAGCACGATCTGCTCGTGGTGGGCGGCGACGCCCAGCTCGACGGCACGCTCGTCGTCTTCACCACCGGCGGCTTCGAGCTCCTCGAGGGCGAAGAGATCGTCGTCATCGCCGCCGGCAGCGTGACCGGCACCTTCACCGAGGTCGTGCTGCCGGGCGCACCGGGATCGACCGAGCTCGTCTACCGCGACGGCGCGGTCGTCGTGCGGGGCACCGGCACGCCGGCGTCCGCGGTCGTCTTCGACGCAGCCCTCGACCTCGACGGAAGCGGACGCGTGGACGCCGCCGACGTTCTTGCGTTGCTCGACGACTGGAACCAGACGCTCACGCCGGCCGATCTTGACGGGAGCGGGTTCGTGGATGTTGTCGACCTGGCGGTGCTGCTCGCCGGGGTTGAGTGAGTCCGGGGCCGGGGCCGGGACCGGGGCCGTGTCCGAGACCGCGTCCGTGTCCGTGACCGCGTCCGTGTCCGTGTCCGTGTCCGTGCCCGTGACCGTGTCCGCGTCCGTGTCCGCGTCCGCGCCCGCGTCCGCGTCGGTGCCCTATCATCCCTCCCATGACCGACCCAAAGCCCGATCCCGGGGGTGGGAGTCGATCGGCCGAGACACGCAAACGCCGATCCAAGTACCGCCGGGCTCGGATTCGCAACATCTTGTTCACGCTCGGGCCGCAGCGTCTGACGGGGGGGAGCATTGCGCGTCGTCATCTGTCGTCGGACTTCGATCTCAACGAGGTCGAGGCCGCCAGCCCGGCGTGGCCCGAGGAATTCGACGGGCTTCGCATCGGGCATGTGAGCGATTTTCACCTGGGGGAGCTGATCCCGATCGACCGGGCCTTGGAGGCCGTCGAGCTGCTTGCCGCGCAGGAGCCGGACCTCGTTGCCTGCACTGGTGACGTCGTCGACCTGCATCACCACGGGGCCGATCGTTTGCTGGGTGCGCTCGGCGCCATCGAGGCCCCGATGGGCGTGACGCTCGTGCTCGGCAATCACGATGAGCTGCACTGTCCGGCCACCGTGCGGCGACTCGCGGAATCGGCGGGCATCATGGTGCTCGACGACGATCGCGTCGCCATCCACCGGAATGGAGCCGAGCTGCTCGTCGCCGGGATCGGCTGGGCGCCGGATCTCTCCGGTTGTGCGCGACGGGTCGAACGCACGTGCGGCGACGGCGCGCACCTCTTGCTCGCCCACAATCCCCGGGCGTTCCCGGCCGCCGCCGACCATCGCGTCGCGCTCACCCTGTCCGGGCACACGCACGGGGGTCAGGTTGCCTGGCGAAATCGCCCGAATGCGAACCTCGCGCTCACGCATCGTCACTCGGCCGGTCTCTTCGAGGACGGACTCTCTCGCCTGTTCGTCACGACCGGGGTGGGGTCGTGGTTCCCGCTGCGGGTGAACTGTCCCGCGGAGGTCGCGGTGGTGACGATGCACCACGAGCCCGAGCCGCCCGCAGGCGTCGAGTCGCCACCACCCGGATCCCGAACCCGCAAGAAGCGACGATCCCGCCGCTGATCGAGGATCGAGGGGGGGTGTGGTGCGGTACCATGCGGGCACGCCCGTGGCGGATGCCGACTCCATCCTGATTCTCGACGGCGCGACCGGAACCGAGCTGGCGCGACGCGGCGTCGACATCTCGCTTCCGCTGTGGTCGGCCCGCGCGTTGCTCGACGCGCCGGAGGTGGTCGAAGCGATCCACCGCGACTACCTCGAAGCCGGCGCGGGCGCCATCATCACCAACACCTTCCGCACGCATCGCCGATCGCTGGCCAAGGCCGGTCTGGGTGATCAGGCCCGCGCGCTCACGCACCGAGCGGTGGAGATCGCCCGCGCGACCCGTGATCGCGTCAAGCCGGCGGCCAAGGTTCTCGGCTCGGTCGCGCCGCTGGAGGATTGCTATCGCCCCGACCTGGCGCCGAGTCCGCAGGCGTGCATGGCCGAACACGCCGAGATCATCCAGGATCTCCTGGACGCCGGCGTCGACGACATCGTGATCGAGACGATGTCGGCGCGGCACGAGGCAGCCGCGGCCGCGGCCGTCGCGGACAACCTTTGTCCGGGCCGTTGGATGATGAGCTTCTGCCTGAAGACCGATGGACCCCCGGGTGTGCTGCTGCAAGGGGCGACGCTGGTCGACATGCTCCCGCTGCTGTCGGGGGCACACGCGGTCGGCGTCAACTGCATCGACGCATCCAAGCTCACGCCGCAGGTCGAGCTGCTCCGAAAGCTCCTCCCGCACCGCATTCGCGTCGCCGCCTACGGCAACATCGGCCACGCCGACCCCGACGGAAGCTGGACCAGCTCCGATGCCCTCGACCCCGAACGCTACGCCGCGTATGCGCGGGACTGGGTGCGGGCGGGGGCGACGATCATCGGAGGGTGCTGCGGGACGACGCCGGAGACGATTCGGGCGATGGCCGGACTGACGGTCGAGGAATAGGAAGCGGACACGGTCGCGGACGCGGACACGGACGCGGACGCGGCCACGGCCACGGACACGGTCGCGGGCACGGACACGGTCGCGGACACGGACACGGGCACGGACACGGTCGCGGACACGGACACGGGTCCGGTCGCGGACCCGGACCCGGACGCGGGCCCCGCCCCCCAATCGCCTACCATTCCCTCCATGCCGACCGCCATCCACACCATCGACGTCAACTACCTCAACACCCCCGGCGCCATCGCCTCCTACATCGTGATCGGTCCGGGCGGTGATCCGGTGATGGTCGAGACGGGCCCCGGATGCGCGGTGGAAGGGTTGGTCGCGGGGCTGAAGGAGCTCGGCTTCCGCCCGCGTGATGTCCGCGACGTCCTCGTGACCCACATCCACTTCGATCACGCCGGCGCTGCCGGGTGGATGGCGCGGGAAGGCGCGCGGATTCACGTTCACGAGTTCGGAGCCGCTCACCTCGTCGACCCCACGCGGCTCGTGCGGAGCGCGGAGCGGATCTACGGCGATCGCATGGGCGTTCTCTGGGGGGAGCTGATCCCGGTGCCCGAGAAGCAGGTGCGTCCGGTCTACGACGGCGACGCGATCGATGCCGGCGGGCTTCGGTTCCGCGCGATCGAGACGCCCGGGCATGCACGCCACCATCACGCGTACGGCCTGGAGACAGAGGACCTGGGCCGGGTCGCCTTCACCGGTGATGCGGCGGCGACGTTCGTCGAGGAGGCCCCCGGATTCATCTCGTTGCCGACGCCGCCGCCGGAGTTCGAGCTGGCGGCCTGGATCTCCAGCCTCGATCGGCTCGGGGAGGAGGGGCTCGATCGGATCTACCCGACGCACTTCGGCGTCGTGGAAGACGTGCCCGGTCACCTCACGCGGGTCAAGCAGACGCTCCGCGATCACGCCGAGTTCGTGCGGCGGCAGATCGACGCCGGTCACGATCACGACACCATCGTCGAACGCTACACCAACTGGTTCCTCGATCACGCCGCCGCGACCGCCCTGCCGGAGCCCAAGGTGGGCTTCTACGTGAAGGACACCATGGCGAGCATGAACGTCAGCGGAATGATGCGGTACTGGGCGAAGATGGCCGAGCGAATGACGACCTGACGGGCGGCGGAAGAGCGCGGAGTCTCGTGGGGCAGCGACTTCGCCGCCAAAGGTGCCACGGACAGCGAAGCGTCCGTGCCGTGCGTCACTCGTCGCGCAGGGG
>JABDLI010000061.1 GCA_013003065.1 Phycisphaerales bacterium
GCGGCGTCGTGCCGCCTTGGGCAGGTTGGGTCGAGCGGTTGCGCGGCGTGGGCTGCTCTTCGTCCGCGCGTTGCTGGCCTACGCGCCGATCGCGCGGTTGCCCGGCGTCCTGCCGCTTGCCTCGCGAAGAGGACCCCTGCGCGCGAGACGCCGCGTCCTGCGGCTCGCCTTCTTCTGGCCGGACGCGGGGGAAGATCGGGCGTCCTGCCCTTGGGCGGTGAACGTGCTTGCCCGACGCGGGGCCCCCGCGCGATGACGCCGCGTCCTGCGGCTCGACCTCAGTTGCCGGACGCCCCAAGACACCGGCGGCGTCCTGCCGCCTGGGTTCCTGGACATGTATCTGAGGTTCACATTTCTATTTTTCGCACCGCCGTCCGGCGGGTGCAGGGACTGCGCGGGGGCCGGCGGCGTCGTGCCGCCTTGGGCAGGTTGGGTCGAGCGGTTGCGCGGCGTGGGCTGCTCTTCGTCCGCGCGTTGCTGGCCTACGCGCCGATCGCGCGGTTGCCCGGCGTCCTGCCGCTTGCCTCGCGCAGAGGGCCCCTGCGCGCGAGACGCCGCGTCCTGCGGCTCGCCTTCTTTGGGCCGGACGCGGGGGAATGACGGGCGTCCTGCCCTTGGGCGTTCAACGTGCTTGCCGGGCGCCGGCCCCTGCGTTCTTCACGCCGCGTCCTGCGGCTCGACCTCAGTTGCCGGACGCCCCAAGACACCGCCGGCGTCCTGCCGGCTCGGTTCCTGGGCATGTATCAACGGTTCACATTTCTATTTTTCGCACCGCCATCCGGCGGGTGCAGGGACTGCGCGGGGGGCCGGCGGCGTCGTGCCGCCTCGGTTTCTTTGGTTCGCGGTTGCGCTGTGGGCGTCCGTTCCCGTTCCGCAGCTACTCCAGCCACACGCGCACGTTCTTGAACGCCGGTGTCCCGGATTTCGTGTCGGCCGTGCGGGGGACGAGGGTGTTCGCTTCGGGGTAGTACATCGCCGCGTTGCCCGCCGGAATGTCGTGCGCTCGTACCCGTACGCCGGCGATCGTCCCCGTTTCGCTGCACACGGTCACCGGCCCGTCGATCGCGAGGTCCATGCGTTCGATGTCGGCGTCGTTCATGAGGATCACGTCGCGTCGCTCCTGCCCGCGGTAGATGTCCTCCTCCTCGTACACGACGGTGTTGAACTGTCCTTCCGAACGCATCGTCATGAGGCGGAGCGTCTTGGGGGTTTCCGCCGCGAAGGCGGGGAGGTTGACGACGTGAAACTTCGCCCGCCCGTTGTCGGTCGGGAACCGCGGCTCGTGGAAGGTGCGGCCGGCGATCTGAAACTCCTCCTTGGTCGCGTCGATGCGGCCGATCGCCTCGTACCCGGGGACGACCTTCGCGATCGCCTCGCGGATGCGGTCGTGGGCACGCATGCTCGTCCAATCCAGCGGCGGCGGCCCACCCACGCGGGCCTGCCACGCTTCGGCAATCGAGGCGATCACGTCGACTTCGCTTCGCGGGCCCTCGTACCGCGGTGGGCCGCCGGCGCTCAGACGCACGTAGTTGAACATCGACTCCTGCGTCGTCGCCTGATCCTCTTCGTCCCGCGCGCGAACGGGCAGGATGTAGGTGTCGCGTCCCGTGCCCCACGCGTGGCCGGTGTTCAGCGTCGTGCTCAGATAGACGACGGTCCCTATTCGGTTCATCGCCTCCGCCGCGTACGCGGCGTCGGGGTTGGAGCCGTACAGGTTGCCGCCGAGACAGCACGCGAACCGCATGCGACCATCGTGCGCCTGCTCCATGCAGCGGAGCGTGTCGAGACCGGGCGTCGTCGGGAGCGTGACGTCGAAGGACCGTTCAATGCCGTCGAAGATCGCTTGCTTGAGCTGCGGTGTGACGCCGACCGAGCCGATGCCCTGGACGTTCGAGTGCCCGCGCAATGGCAGCAGTCCGCGGCCGGGGCGGCCGAGCATGCCCCGCATGAGCGCGAGGTTCGCGACCGCCTGCACGTTCTCGACGCCGTGGGCGTGGTGCGTCAGCCCCATCGCCCAGCAGAAGATCGTGCGTTCGGAGCGTGCGTAGATGTCGGCGATCTGCTCGATGGTCGCGCGATCGACGCCCGCGGCGCGGGTGATGTCGGACCAGTCGAGCCCACGCACGTGCGCCGAGAAGGCATCCCAGCCCTCGGTTGCGTCGTGGATGAACGCGTCGGCGGTGTCGCCGCGCTCGAGGAGGACCCGCGCGACGCCAGCCAGCAGGGCGATGTCGCCGCCGATGTTCGGCTGCACGTAGAGGTCGCACGTGCGAGAGCCAAAGAGCAGGCTTCGTACGTCGGAGGGAACGCGGAAACGCTCGAGGCCGACTTCACGCAGCGGGTTGATCACGATGACCTTCCCGCCGCGACGCCGCAGCTCGACGATCGTCTTCATGAGCCGCGGATGGTTCGACGAGGGGTTCGCGCCGATGAGCAGCAGCAGGTCGCACTGCTCCACGTCCTCGAGCACGACCGTGGCGGTGCCCGAGCCGGTCACGCTCGTCAGCCCCACCCCCGACGCCTGGTGGCAGTAGTAGGAGCAGTTGTTGACGTTGTTCGTGCCCGAGATGCGGGCGAAGAGCTGGAGCAGGAAGCCCGCTTCGTTCGACGAGCGTCCGCTGAAGTAGAAGAACCGCTCGTCGGGAGACGCGGCCGCAAGGGCGCCGGCGACCCCGTCGATCGCCTGCTCCCACGAGACCGGTCGATATCGATCGTCGAGGGGCCCCTTGTGGAGCGGCACGGTGAGGCGTCCCGCCTGCTCGAGCTCGCGGGGCGTGAACCGGCGGAGCTGCTCGATCGAGAAGTCGTCGGCGAAGTGATCGTTGAGACGGCCGGCCATGTCCGCCGCCATCGCCTGGATCGACTTCTTGCAGACCTCCAGCGGCCGGCCGCGTTCGTTCACCATCCCGCCGCGTTGCCCGCCCATGCCGAGCGCGCACGTCTTGCAGGCGTTCTTCGAACGCAGGGCGCGGTAGAGGCGGAAAACGCCGCCCGCCTCGCGGCCTTTCTTGAGCGTGTACCAAATCGCGGGCCAACCCCCGCCGGCCGTGAACTTGCGCATGGTGGGGATTGTACGTTGGGCGCGCGCGTCTGATACGCGTCTCGTTTCCGGGTTCGCCGTTTCCCGGCTGCGCGGGTGACCGGCGTCGATAGACCGGTGTCGGACACCGGCCTCTCGACGCCTCGCGAGTGAAGATCCGGATGTGGGTGAATGACGGGCATCCTGCCCGGGGGCGGTGAACGTGCTTGTCGCGCGCCGGGGACCGTGCTTTCACGCCGCGTCCTGCGGCTCGACCCCAGTGGCCGGGGGCCTCCATACACCGGCGGCGTCCTGCCGCCTGGGTTCCTGGACATGTATCTGAGGTTCACATTTCTATTCTTTGCACCGCCATCCGGCGGGTGCAGGGACCGCGCGGCGGACCGGCGGCGTCGTGCCGCCTCGGGCAGGTTGGGTCGGGCGCTTTGCGTGATCCTTGCTTCCAGAGGTGTTGAGCCTTTGGGCAGGTTGGGCCGGACGCTTTGCGTGATCCTTGCTTCCAGAGGTGTTGAAATCTGCGCTGTGGGCTCAGCCGATCAGTACTTCGACAGCGGGTCATCGTCCGGGCAGTCCGGCAGGTTCGGGCAGCTCGGGACGCAATCTTCAAGGTAGTGCTGGAGCCAGCAGGCGCAGTTGATCTGCTCGGAGGTGGTTCCCGTCTCGATGCAGTCGATGAGCGTCTTCCAATCGGCGTCCGAGAGCCCGGCGTCCTTGATGATCTCATCGAGCCCCTCGGTGCCGGGGCAGTCGGGATCCGTCGTGCCGCAGCCGTATTGGGCGATCACCAGCAGGAGATCGACGAACGTATACGGATCGTCGTAGTCGGCGAGGAGGGTCACCAGATCGACGAAGTCGACGTCGTCGTCGCCATCGACATCCGCGCCGCACTCCTCGCCGGCGATCTCATACGCGCCGGGCTCGATGCCATCGTCCTGGCGACGCGCTTCGTGGTCGAGATCGGGTGCCTCTTCCCTGGTGTTTCCGTCATCGTCCACGTCCGACGCGTCGATCGACGATGGTGACGGGTTGCCGTCATCCAAGAGCGCGCTCGTTCCGGCCAGGCGGTAGTCGCCGGTGGACTGACTCACGAACCCCGGCGTCACGTTCTGGTTGCCGGTGCCGGTGTAGCCGCCGTCGACGTCCGAGTAGACAACCGTGACGTTGAGCGTGCTCGGGCTGTCGTCCCCGATCTCGGCGTTCGTGTTGTCCCAGAGGATGGAGCTGTCCACGTCGAGGCGGCCGCTGGACGGGCTGCCCTGGACGAAGATGCCGCCCCCCTGGACCGTGCCCGATCCCACGCCACCGCCGTCGGTGTTGTCGGCGATCGTGCAGTTGAAGACGTCCGCGCCGGCGTTCTGTCCGACGGTGATGGCGCCGCCGTGGCTGTCGATCCCGTCGCGGGGGATCGCGGCGTTGTCGTAGAACAGGCAGTTCACGAACCGCGATTCGGTGAGTCCGCTGAGCACCACCGCGCCTCCCGAGCCGGCGTGCACGGCCTGGTTGTCGTGGAAGATGCAGTTGGAGACGAGGACGAACGTCCCTGCTTCCTGGGCGACCGAGGTGGACATGTAGAGACCGCCGCCGAGACACGCGACATGGGGGCTGCTCGACTTCCCGGCGACGTTGTCTCGGAACGAGCAGTTGATGATGAGAAGCCCGTCCTCGGCGTCGGCGGTCATCCCCCCGCCGCGATGGCGGCCGAAGGTCGCGCTGCCGTCAGCCTGTCCGTCCTCGACGACGACGCCGTCGATGCGACTCGGCGTCTCCGCGGCGTCGTGACGAACGACGTGATAGGAGTTGTCGCCGGAGATGTCGCCAGAGAGGATGGCGACGTTGGTGAAGATGTCGCGTTCGCAGAGCTCGGTCTCCTCGTC
>JABDLI010000115.1 GCA_013003065.1 Phycisphaerales bacterium
GCGGAGGCGATGGGCGTGCCGATCGCGTCCATCGCTCGTGCCGACGATGGCGTCTGGCGGGCGGACGTGACGATCCCGGTCCGGGGCCTGCGCTGACTCGAGACGCAGCGGGCCGTTCGCTTCGGGGGCCGAGCGGGCACCCACGCCTCCGCGTGCCGACCCGTTCTCGCTAAAAATGTAAAATAAACTAGACATCAAGTACAATAAACTGTACCATGCTACTCATGAAGCCGCGACACGACATCCGGAATCTCGTGCGGCAGCACCGGGTGACCAGCGGCATGACGCAGCAGGACCTGGCCGACCGGGTGGGGGTCACCCGGCAGACCGTCCTGTCCATCGAGAAGGGCAAGTACACGCCGTCGGTGGCGCTGGCGCTCGGGCTGGCGGAGGTCTTCGATGTCACCGTTGAGACGCTGTTTCAACTGAACAAGGACGAGAGCGATGGCTGAATCACGCGAACGACGACGCTGGCGGCCGACCCGAACGAACCTGCTCGCGTGTGTCCTGGTGATCGGCGGGTTCATGCTGACGGAAGTGAGCTGGTGGTTCCTGCTGCTGGTCGCGCTCGGTACGTTCGGTCCGGGGCTGCTCCGCGAATGCGGCTGGCTTCGCGACCGGGATGAGTTCCAGCGTCGTGCCGACCATCGAGCCGGCTACCACGCGTTCGTGACGGCCGGGCTGGTCGCGTTCCTCCTCGTCGCGTTCTTCCGCGCCGGTGGAACGATCGAACATCCGCACCGGCTGGCGACGTTCTTTCTCGCGCTCTTGTGGTTCACCTGGTTCTTCAGCTCGCTGCTGGCCTACTGGGGCCCGCAGAAGACCGCCGTTCGAGTCCTGGTCGCGTTCGGTTCCGTGTGGCTCGTCTTTGCGATCGTGAGCAACCTCGGATCGGAGTGGACCGGCTGGGCGGCGCTGCTCATGCATCCGCTGCTTGCCGCGCCGTTCTTCATCCTGGCCTGGCTCTCGGCCCGTTGGCCGCGGGTCGCCGGCATCCTGTTGCTGGCGGTCGCCGTCGGGGTCTTCGTCCTGCTCGAGCTGCCGGACATTCGCCGGACGGGCAACGTCGCCGTGGTCACGGAGGGCATCACGCTCGTTCTGTTCGTCGGCCCGCTGCTTGCGAGCGGCATTGCACTGCTGACGGTCGGCGGGACCGACGTCGAGGACGATGCGCGCCCCGCCCGTTGACAATGGAGGATCGCGGCGGGTCCAACGGTGAAGCGGGCTGCGGCGGATCAACCGCGGACAAGAACCGGGGAGGAATGCTCTCGGCGGTGACGCGTCGCGCGCGGTATCCTCGCGCGGACGACCTCGGGCGCCGCGAAGGGAGGGTATGACCGTGAACCGCACGATCCAATTGGCCCTGCGTGCGCGCGAGGGACTGGTCCCCGCGCTCGTGCTGGCTGCAGTCGCCTCGTCCTCGCCCGCGCGGGCCGACGTCATCCGACAGTCCTGGCCCGATGCGGACAGCTACACGTACCGTATCGTCCACATGCCCGATCTCGACCAGCGGCGGCTCGAGACGGAAACCGTGCCCGGCTTGCCCAGCACGGGCAGGATGTACTGCGTGCCGGCCTCCACGATGAACGTGCTCGCCTACATCGCCACCCACGGCTTTCCCGAGGTGCCGCCGGAGCCGCACAACTGGCTCGATCCCGTCTATTACGACCTCGCCACCGGCAACCTCTTCCTGATCGGTGGGCTCATGAGCACCAGTCCGACCGGCGGCACGGGACTGGGCGGGCTCCACAACGCGCTCGACATCCTGCTCCCGCTCGAGACGTTCACGTACTCCACCTACGCGACGGCCGGCGGCTACACGCCCCAGTTCCGGTCGCTCGCGGAATCGGCGGTCAACGGCGGGCTCGTGCTCTTCACCCACGGCTGGTACTCGGAAGATGGCATGCAGGGCGATGATCCGATCATCTCCCGCGGGGGCGGACATGCGCTGACGCTCACACAGGCCTACGGCGGACTGTTCAACGATCAGGTGTACGTGCGCGATCCTGCCGACGACCCGCCGAACACGTCGCAATCGGCCTATTCCGAACGCATCTACGCCGTCCAGAACCGGACGGTCGTGGCTCACGGCGAGACGCGCGTGATGAGCAATTTCCAGGTGACGCCGGGCGAGTGGACGGGTCGATACCTCGACACCTATACCGTGATCCGGCCGAAGGCGGGCTTCAGCTTCACCGACTGGGGCATCGTCCATCTCGGCCCGATCGATCTCTGGGACACTTCGCCCGACTCGCAGATCGACATCGACGCGATCGCGCAGGTGATCGACGTGGCGATCGGCCCCGATCAGAACTATCTCTACTACGTCGGGCGAGTGGGCGCGTCCTATCAGCTCTACCGCGCGAATCTGCTGACGCGGGAATCGACGGCGCTCGCCGTCGCCCCGGTCCCGACGGAGCCGCGGATCACCTTCGGCCGTCGCCGGACGCTCTACCAGCTCGCCGGTGACCAGCTCTTCTTCATCAATCCCGATCGCATGTCCTGGTACGCCGTTCCCTTGCCCGCCACCGGCGAGGCCATCGGGTATGACGATGCGGCCGACGAGGTTGTCGTGCTGGACGCGGGATCGCGGTCGATCTTCACCTATCCCCACCACCTCGATGCCGACGCGGAGGTGCTCGTGCTTCCGAGCGCAGGCGTTCTTCCCCTCGGCGACGCGCCCGTGTTGGCGTGGGATCCGTTCCGGGATGCCTGGTGGGTGACGAGCGAGGCGGTCGACGACGTCTTCCGGATCAAGCACCTGGAGGGGACGTGGGACGTCTTCAAGATCAGCCATGACGTGCTCGTGCAGCCCACGAGCGTCGACGTGGACGACGCGGGTCATGTGTTCGTCGTGGCGCAGGGCGGCCTCCACGAGTTCATGGAGGAGCCGGGCGGCGATTGGGTGCTCGTCGAGGACTCTCCGTTCGCCGGGATTCCGGTGGGCCGAAAGGCCGGGATCACGAAGAGCCGCACGAACTACGACCCCGAGCTGCACGACGGACCACAGTGGAACAACGTGCTGCCGACCGACTTCGGGCCGGTTGTTCTCGACTGCCGCGGGGACTTCGACCGAGACGGCTCGGTGGGCTTCTCCGATCTCCTGCAGCTTCTCGCGCGGTGGGGACCGTGCCCACGCGACCACTACTGTGACGAGGATCTCAGCTTCAACGGCGCGGTCGACTTCAGCGATCTGCTGGCCGTGCTGTCGGCGTGGGGCGAGTGCCGGTAGACCGTGCGGACGACGCGGACGCTCCGCGGTCCGTGGCCCCCGGGCGTGCCGGATGCGGACACGCCACGGTTCATTCCGGCGCCGACCACGACGCCGCCACGCGATAGTCGTCGTCATCCCCGGTCATTCCGCGGGTGACGACGCGAACGAGGAGCTCCGCGGTCTTCGCGGTCAGGTTGCCGTGCCGGTACTGTCCGTCGTGCTGCTCCTGCGTCTGGGTGACCATCTCATCGGCGCCCGGCCGGACGATCAGGACCTTGACCGCGCCGTGGGCGATCGGAGGGTAGGTCCTGCCGCCCTCGAACGTCACCTCCCATCCTCCGGTGGGGGCGGTGACGGACCAGCGAAACTGGGTGGCCGGGCCCTCCGTCGTCACCTCGAAGCGGATCGGCGGCCCGTCGTAGGGCGGCGCATCCGGGGCGAAGGAGAACGCCGGCGCCGCGGGGTTCGCGGGGGCGGCGTCCGGCTCGCCCGCCGGACGACAGCCGACGCCGACGGCCAGCGCCGCAACGATCAGGAATCGAAGGACGCGTCTCATCATCAACGCTTCGCGAAGGGAACGGGTGCGGTCGAACACAACGTCCGGATTCTACTCTCTGGGCCGATCATCGGACCCGCGATCGTCCGGATCGCGGCGGACGACGTTCGTGCAGGCGTGGACGCGACCGTCGTCAGAGCGGGCGTGATTCGGATCGGCGACCGCGTTCGCTTCGCGGCTGCCCCGAGCTGAGCTTGGTCACCAGAGCGTCGAGGCCAGACGCATGACGCCGACGAATGCCAGGTACATGGCGGCGAGCCCGAGCATCAGGCCGACGATCCGCCCGACGCTCGGGCGTTCCGGTCGATCCATCATCGACGCGATCATCAGAGACATCGGAAACGCCGCGTAGAGCAACGCCTGGCCCCAGGCGAGCTCCTCCATGGAGAAGTGCAGCGCGAGCGCGATGGCGACGAGCCCGAGGGACGATCCGATGATCCACGCGCCATTGCGTGGGGTACGGCAACAGTCAAGGATGCGCATGATGCGTCTCTCCAAAATCACTCAGGCCTCGAGGAGGTCGAGCGTCGCACGGGTGATGCTCTGCAGCTCGCGTCGGCTGCGGCCGGCGTTCGCGGCGATGTTGAGTCCCTGGAACGTGGTGGTGAGCAGACGGGCGAGGCCGCGGAGCGAACCCCGGGCGCGCAGCGTGCCCTCGTGCCGCGCCCGGAGCAGCAGGTCGTGGAACGCGTCGTCGAGCTCGGCGATCGCCCGCTCGACGAGTCGGGCGATGGCAGGAGACGCCGTCGTCCCCGTCGCGCACGATCGCACGATCATGCAGCACCGCAGCGGTTCGCCGCCCGGCTCGCCCCGCCGCGTGACCCGATGGAAGAACGACTGCAGGACGTCCAGGGCCGGACCGTCGGCCCGGAGACCGGTGATCACGCGTTTCCGCAGATCCTCGAGGTAGCGATCCATCGCCGCCGCGTACAGCTCGTCCTTGCTCCCGAAGGTGGCGTACAGGCTCGACCGCCCGATCCCCATGTGCTCCTCGAGCACGGCGGCGGAGGCGCCTTCGTAGCCGAGGTCCCAGAAGGCCTCCATGGCGTCGGTGACGGCGGTGTCGGGATCGAACTGTCGGGGGCGTCCCATGAAGACATCATAGGCCAGTTTTTGGAACGAGCGGTACAAAAAGCCGGAGAATCGCGGCAGGAACTCGACGATCCGGTTTGCCGGCCGGCCGGCCGCGGGGGCGGAGGCCCGGCTCGGGCGTTTTCGGTCGTCGCCGTCGCGTCAGGTGAGCCCCACCTCGGCGCCCTCTTCGTCCTGCTGTGCGCGAATCGTGCGCAACGCCGTTCGCACGCGGTTCAGCAGGAGGAAGTACATCACGATCGCCACGATCGGACCCAGGAAGAGCACCACGCAGCCGGGAATGAACAGCAGCGGCAAGAGCCAGAGGTACCGCTTGGCGGTCTCGCGCATCTTCGGGCTCGGGATGCGGGGCGCGAGCCACATGATGTAGAGAAGCGACGCGAAGAACTGCGTGATGAACGTCAGGCCGTGGATCGTCTCGAGGCCCGCGCTGTACGGCTCCATGGCGGGGTTCGAGAAGGCGAGCGATTTGATCGAAACGTTGAGGAACGTCGCTACGACGAGGATGACGGTCGTGACGCGGACGATGCGACGCGGCCGGTCGCCCCGATCCCCCGACTGCACGGCGGGATCCGGCGCGCTGAACCGCCACCAGCCGTAGAGGGCAAGCATGACGAACGGGATCATCAGGTAGTCCGGTCCGACGGCGACCCACGCGGGGGTGTTGGTCATCGTGAACCAGTCGCTGGCGAGGCCGAGGACGAACAGAACACCCACCGTGATGCCGGTCAGGATCAGCGCGCACTGAATGATCGCGGAGATGAGGATGCACACGATGCCCAGCCGCAAGCCGTCGAGGTACGAGGGATCGCTGTAGATCAAGTGATCGCCGCGAATCGATCGCCCGACCGGTGCGCCGCACTCGGGACATCTTCCGTCGGGCGAGAGACCACGCAGATTGAAACCGCACGAGCGGCAGGGCACGTCCGTCGTCGCCAGATCGACGACGGTCGCGCCGGCGTCGGTGCGAACGGTCGGCGGCGCGGAATCGGATGCGTCGGCAGTCACGATCGACCATCGTATCCGACCGGAGATCTGTCGAGCGCGAGGGAACGCCACCGGGGAAAGGCGATCGATGGTCGGTGGCGTGCGCCCCGGCGCCGACGGGCCGGGCGCGGCAGATGCCGGAGGGGGGGGGCGTTGCGATCGCGCGGGCGTTTCCGCCGTGGGCGAAACCACCTTACAATCTGGACCATGGCAGGCCTCTTTACACCACTCGAGCTTCGGGGCGTGACGCTCCGCAATCGAATCGCGATGTCACCGATGTGCCAGTACTCGAGCGAAGACGGCTTCGCGACGGACTGGCATCTCGTCCACCACGGCACCAGGGCGGTCGGTGGGGCCGGTCTTCTCATCGCCGAGGCCACCGGGGTCGAGCCGCGGGGTCGGATTACGCCGAACTGCCTCGGGATCTGGAAGGACGAGCACATCCCGGCGCTCCGTCGGGTCACGAGCTTCGTCCTCGAGCACGGCTCCGTTCCCGGAATCCAGCTCGCCCACGCCGGGGTCAAGGCGTCGCGGCACCGTCCGATTCATCCGACGCCGAACAAGTTCGTCCCGATCGAGCAGGGGGGATGGATGCCGGTGGGGCCGACGGCGAAGCGTTTTGGCCGAGACGGACCGGTCCCGCACGAGCTGACGATCCCGGAGATCCGAGCGATCAGCGACAGCTTCGTGGCGGCCGCGGGGCGCGCGGTCGAGGCCGGGTTCCGCGTCGTCGAGCTTCACTTCGCGCACGGATACCTCGGTCACAGCTTCCTGTCGCCGCTGATGAACGAACGAACCGACGGCTACGGGGGACCCTTCGATCACCGCGTGACGTTCCTGATCGACACCGCCCGGCTCGTACGCAACGCACTGCCGGATGACATCCCGCTCCTGGTTCGCCTGTCGTGTACGGACTGGGTCGAGGGCGGCTGGACGATCGAGGATTCGGTGGAGACGGCGAAGCTCCTGAAGCGAGAGGGGGTCGATCTCATCGACTGTTCGAGCGGGGGCGCGTCGCGACGGGCCGACATCCCGGTCGGGCCGGGCTACCAGGTCGCGCTCGCCGAACAGATCAAACGGGAGGCCGGCATCGCTGCCGGCGCCGTGGGATTGATCACGGAACCGCGGCAGGCGGACGCGATCATCGGGGAGGAACGGGCCGACCTCGTCCTGATGGGACGCCAGCTTCTGCGCGAGCCGTACTGGCCCCATCGCGCTTGGGTCGATCTCGCATCTGAACGACCGCCGGTCATCGCGCGGGAGTACGCGTGGGCGCTCTCCGAGGCGAGACGCTGAGAGAGGCGTGGCGGGGGGCCGCGACCGTGCCCGCGTCCGTGCCCGCGTCCGCGTCCGTGTCCGCGTCCG
>JABDLI010000122.1 GCA_013003065.1 Phycisphaerales bacterium
GCGGCATGGACGCCGCCGGTCCCCGCGCAGCCTGCACCCGCCGGAGGCGGTGCGAAAAATAGTCCGAACCCACGCTGAACCATCCAGACGCTAGCCCGCAGGATGCGGGCGGTGTATTTGGGCGTCCGGGCAGGTTTGTGCTTCGCCGCAGGATGCGGCGGATCGAGCGTGGGTCGGTTGAGCGCCGGACAACACAGCGTTCAGCGTGCGACCAACTGAGGCCGAGGGCGGCAGGACGCCGCCCGTGGATACACAGGGCGTCCGGAGGTCACCGGCGTGTTTGCACGGAGAACAAACTCGCACCCGTCCCCAATTACCCGCGCGACCCAACCCCAACGTCAATCAAACGTAATCTGCGCCAACGACGTGATCCGCGCCAAGTTCGCCTGATTGAACGCGTCGATGTTCTCGTTCACGTCCCCAAAGTCACCGATCCGCACCGCGAACGCCCCGTTGTTGACGTTGTACCAAGCGTTCTCCGCCGCCGGATCGCCGGGGTCGAAGGTCTTGATCGCGGGGTAAATCTGGTTGGCCGGCGAGGCGACGACCTGGACGACCATGGGAAGCTGCGTCCACGTGTGCTCGGGAATCTGGTTGCGGGTGAACCAGCTGCCGTCGATCGTCGTCGGGAAGCCACTCGCATCGAGGGGCGGCTCGCCAGCGCCGGCGCGGTAGTTGATGAGCTCGCGGACGTGCGTGACGGTGCCGGCGAGGGCCTCGGCGCGACCCGTCCCGATCAGGTTGCCGACCTGGGCGAGGACGATCGCGGCCAGAAGGCCGAGGATGAGCACCACGATGATGATCTCGATCAGCGTGAACGCCCGCGGAAGACGGGCTCGGCCGGAGATCGGGGCGGGGGAAACGGTCGGTGACATGATCGCAACCTCGACCGGGACGCGGGTTTGCTCCAGAAAGGCCGCCCCGAATCCCGATTGAAGTGTGAAGAGAGGCGGATTGTCCGCCGTTCGACGACTGGAGGAGCTGCGTCGCCATGACCGACGGCGTCCGAGAACCGGATCCGACCCGACTGCTGCCGATCGTCGTCGGCGCACACCTGGAGGCGGAGTGGCGTGACCGCCCGATCGCAGCCGATCTGGCCGCGGCCCTCACGCCCGCGCTCGGCCGCGACTGCCCGCTGACCCCGCTCGTCGTCTCCGATCTCTGGTACCTGAACGATCAGCCGCTGCGGGTGCAGCCGGCGATCACGCTCGGGCATCCGGAGGTCAACGCGGTCACCGCGTACCTGGCCACGCGAGTGCCGACCGCGTTGCTCGTCGAGGAACGCTTTCGCGTGCAGCTCGACCCGGAGCTGATCGATCTGCACGTCTGCTTGTGGGGCGCGGACCCCGCCGGCACCGCGGCGGCCGTCGATTGCTTCCACGAACGGCACCTCGCGGACTACGCGGCCGCGGTCCGCCTGCTCGCGGTCGAGATCGCCTGAGGCCGGGCCGCCGGGCGAGGATTCAGACCGCCCCGGGGCCGGCGGCCCATCCCGGGACACCAGCGATTTGGCCCTCGCCTCGACCGATCCCAAGATCGGTGCTATCCTGCATTTACAGCGGATGAGCGTGACGGGGATTCCGTTCCCGTGACCCGGGCGGCGCAGTGCGCCCTGGTCACCACGAGGGCCAACGCTCATGTCCGCCATCGCTTTCACGATTCCTTCCGGCCGCCGGCGTCGCCACGCGTTCACGCTCACCGAGCTGCTCGTGGTCATCGCCCTGATCGTCCTGCTCGTCGGACTTCTGCTGGCCGCCCTCGGGCAGGTGCAGGCGCGGGCGCGGCAGACGTCCACGCTGGCGACGATGCAGTCGTTCTCCAACTCGTGCGACACGTTCTTTCAGGAGCACGGGTTCTACCCCGGCGTCGTACCCGAGGCGATCCTCGCGAACGACCCGAAGATCTCGGGCACCGAGAACGCGTTGCTGCACCTGATCGGCGGCTTCTCCCGCGAAGACGAGCCGGGCTACGGGACGCTCACGCCCGCGGAGGGCTGGACCGAGATCGACTTCGTCCGCCCGGGCGGCGGGCAGTACAGCATCAAGGTGAACCCCGGCCGGTTTGGTGACGGGCCGATCATCAACGGCAAGGCGTTCCCGCCGTACTACACGCCGAGCGACCGCGAGTTTGCGCCGACGCTCGGTCAGGTCACGCCGGCCTCGGGCGGCGCGATCGGAACGAGCGGCAAGCAGGAGCTGCCGGACCTCCTGGACGCGTGGGGACAGCCGATCCTCTACCTGCGGCGGCAGCGTACGGTGGGCCAGCTCGTCGGCGACGCGAGCGCGAACCCCCAGTTCGATCCCGCGCCGTGGCGACCGTACCTCGACGCGACGACCCTCGGCCGGCTCGGACGCGATCAGGCGTCCCAGAGCATCTTCAGCGTCTCGAACGAGCCGCTGCTCACGGTGCAGCGGATCATCGAGCATCCCGCGCTCGCGGGGCAGGCCCGCGGCGCGTACGTGCTGATCTCCGCCGGCGCGGACGGCATCTACTTCTCGAAGACCGACGGCGCCGGCTCGCCCGGTGATCCGATCATCGACATCTATGACCCGTCGGAGTACCCGGCGTCGATCATCGAAGAGTACGACGACGTCATCGTCTTCGGCGGTGGCTGAGCCGCCGCTCGAGTCCTGCCCCAGCCTCCGGAGCCCCTCATGAACCGCCGCGGATTCACCCTGCTCGAGCTCATCGTCACCGTCGGGCTCATCGTGCTGCTCGCGTCGATCGTCGTGGTCGCGCTCGGGGGCGTGCGGGCCGGCGCGAACCGCGCGGACTCGATGGGCGCCTTGCGGCAGATGACGATCGCGTACAACACGTACACCACCGACGCCAAGCAGCGGCTCATGCCCGGCTACGCCGACGGCCCGACGCTGAAGACGCTCGGCATCAACCCGAAACGCGCCGACGGCAACCCCGTCGATCCCGATCTCGCCGCCGGCGGCGGCACCCCCCCGCCCCGCAGCGACGCGAGCAGTTACGTCTGGCGTCTCGCGCCGTACATGAACCACGACTGGGAGACGTTCTACGTCGATTACCAGAGCGGTGATCTGGAGATGCGGCTCGCCACCGAGATCGAGGAGTTCAGCGTCTTCGGCCCCGGCACTGCCGTCGATGCGGACGCACACATGGGCGTCGCTCGCGTGCCCGCATTCGGGCTCAACTCGATCTTCCTCGGCGGGGACAACGTGCACGGCGGGTCGTTCGTCACCGACCGCAACCCGTGGAACCCCTCCCCCGCGCTCGCGAGCCAGAAACTCGCCGCCACCCGCTACGCGGAGGTCAAGAACCCCGCGAGCGTGATCCTGTTCGCGCCGACCCAGGTGCACTACAGCGGCGGCATGGCGCCCGGCTTCATCACCGACCCGCCGGTCACCGGCGTTCGCTTCGGCTCGCCGGTCGTGCGGCCCCCGTACCTCCGGCTCGACGACTCCGCCGCAAACCCGGCCGACTGGATCTGGCAGGATCAGCAGTGGTCCTTCGACGGCCAGGAGGTCACGCCGGCCGGATCCGCCGACTACACCGAAGGCAGCGGTGTGCCCCTCGGCCGCTGGGGCGGCCGCATGCCCGCGGCGCACCTCGACGGCAGCGTGGACGACCGCGAGATGGCGGAGTACGCGACCGACATGCGGCTGTGGTCGCCGTTCGAGGCGACGCGGCATCTCGTCGAGGAGTAGACCGGCCCCCGGTGCCACGGAAGAAGGTGCCACGGACAGCGCAGCGTCCGTGCCGTCAGCGTCCATCGCGATGGGGTGTCCGGCTCCCCTGTGCAGCGGGCGACGCATGGCACGGACGCTTCGCTGTCCGTGGCACCATCATGGGGGACTTTCTCGACCGTCGCGTCTGGCCCTACCCCACCGCCACCGGCGTCACCGCCGGATCCGCGTGACGCACGTCGGGCGTCCGGGGCGTCGAGCCCGCGTCGTTGATCGCGGCTTCGTACTGCTCCTTCACCCGCACGCAATACGCGCTGACGCCGAACGCCTCCGCGACGTGCTGTCGCGCCTGCAAGCCGATGCGACCGGCGATCGTCGGGTCGTCGTACAGCCGCATGATGCGGTCGGCCGCCGCGTTGCGATCCTTGGGCGTGATGAGCAGCCCCGATTCACCTTCGACGATGACGTCGGTCGCGACATCGCTGGCGTCGGCAATCACCGGCACGCCGGCGACCATGGCCCAGAGGAGGGGCAGGGCGCTGGGCAGCGGCAGCATCCGCCGGCCACCGCCGGTCAGCACCGCGAAGGGTGAGCCCGCCGCGGAGAGATCGAGCGCGTTCAGCTCGCCCCCGACGAGCAACGCCGCGTCGAGCCCTCGCGCGACCTGCCAGGGTTCGGCCGACGCGTCGTCCTCGATGAGCAGGCGTCGCTGGCCGAGCCCGGCCAGCCACCGCTCGGCGTCGGCCTTGCGGGTGGCGGCGTGATGGACGAGCAGCCGGACGTCGCGTCCGGTGGCCGCGACCTGAAGGACGACGTCGGCCGCCAGCCGCGCGTCCGCCCACCGCAGCGGCTCGGAGAGCATCCCGACGACGAAGGAACGGTCATCGACGCCCCACTCCGCGCGGAGGGCCGCCCGATCGCCCAGCGGCGTCGACTCGGGATTGATCGCCGGCGGAATGACCGTGATCGTCTCGGGGTCGAGACCGATCGACGCGTACTCCCGCGCGACCGAGCGCGAGGTCGCGATGATCGGCGTGGGGGTGCGTTGCACGATCGCCCGAAAGACGGGGGTCGCCGGGCCGCACAACGGGCCGACGGTCAACGTGGCCAGCCGGCGGCGGGTGGGCGCGGCGCTCGCCGCGAGCACGGCCGACGACAGCGTCCACGCGTGGATGAGATCGTACGGCCCTTGCACCTGCTCGTGCATGCGAAGCATGCGCCGAAGACCACCCCGCGCGAGCGTCGCCTGACGCAGCGGCGCGCCGATCGAACCGATCGGATCGACGCCGCAGCGACGAGCGAGTGCGACGTGTCCTTCGTGTCCGACGATCACCACGTCCTGCTGCACCGACGTCAGCCGCGCGAGCGACTCCGCCATCAGCCGCAGGGTGCAGCCGCCGCCGCCGGGAGAGCCGGGATCGATCAGGTGGAGGACGTTCATTGGGGGAGACGATCGGAGGGCCGGACGAGAGCGCGAGACTACCGCGGGTTCAGGTTGCCGCCAAGCTCGCGTGACTCGTGTCGATAGAAGAGCTTGGCGATGGCTGCTCCCGTCTCCTCGGCCAGGAGCTCGTGCACCTTGAGCCGGGAGCTCGTCGAACGAAAGACGATCGGATCGACGGCAGGCATCGTCGCCTGCACGGGTCGGGACGGCTCGATCGTGTCCTCGGTGAGCGGGTAGAGCCGCACCCGCTCGGCGACGTCGATCACCCGCACCCCGCAGGCGGCGGTCGGGCGGGGCGTCACGCCGTCGGTCGACTCGGCGAAGAGTCGCATCTCGATGAAGATCACCTGCTCGGCGCCCACCGCGCGGCCGATGGCGTCCACGGGCATGAGCTCTTCGTGCCGATCGCGATTGTTGACGATGCCCATCGCGTCGCGGGGCGAGATCGTGTTCTCCTGCGAGAGCACGCCCTGCTTCATGAGATCGGTGGAGACGCGGTCGGCGATCGCGTGCCGCATCGCGTGGGCGCTCGCGACAATGACGTTCGCGCGGTCATCGACGAACACGACCGTCGGGCGATCGACCAGCTCGTACTCGGCGTCGATCTTGGGCAAACCGCCGATCAGGTAGCTCGCCGGGCCGAGGATGTTGCAGCCGGACAGCGACCCCACGCCGGCGGCGGCAGCGGTGAGCGTCACGAGAAGACCGATGATGCTCGTGCGGTGATTCATCGCTGCGCCTGCGCCTCCGGGCGGTACTTGTCGGGGTACTTCGGCTCGAGGTGATCGTGGAAGAGCCACGCCGTCTTCTGGATGAACTGGGCGAGCAGACCCGTCTCGATCTGACCCTCCGACGCGGCCGTGCGTTCGACGCCCGTGACCGACGGGAAGTTCGACGTGACGTTGAAACTGTCGGCGAACATGTCGGGGTCGAAGCCCTCCCGCTCGATCACGCCGACCGACGCCGCGCACACGCCCTCCCACAGCCAGCGGTTGCCGGGCGGGTTGAGGCGATACTCGTAAATGTCGATGAACACGACGCGATCGACGTTGAGCGATTCGCAGAGATCGGCGTACGGCATCGCGTTCCACTGCGGCGTCCGCCACTGCCAGGCGAGGATCGTCTGCGGGTGGACGACGGCGGCCTCGGGCACGTCGCGGCCGATCCGCATCGTGACGCCGGTCGTCACCATCTCCACGAGCTTCGGATGGTTGTAGGTGACCGAGAGATCGGCATCGACGACGACGGCAATGCGTTTGCCGCTGAGGTCCGCGTACTCCGGGGGAGTCTCGACGAGCTTCTGATACTCCTCGTTCTGGAGCATGCCGCCGATGAGGTGACCGATCGCGCAACCGCCCGATGCCGCAGCGAACGCGATCGCGCACGCGAACGACCCGAGGGCGACGGTGAAACGAGCAAGGCGGGATCGGTTCATGGGAGCCATCCTTCCGGGACCAGCACACGGTAGCTGAAGACCTTGAACCCCCACGCCGCGAGCACCGCCCCGGCGAGGATCCACCCCGACCGCGGTCCCCAGAACCGCGTCAGGCCGTGGGCCAGACGCGAGCCGGTCACGGCCGCGTGCACTCCGATCAGCAACACCATCGCGGTGGCGATCGCGAGCGCGAAGCCGAGCGGCTGGGCGAGGAAGCTCTGCACCAGATCGCCGTTGGCCGCGTGGGCGAACGAGGTCGTCATGCCGCACGTCGGGCACGGCAGATCCATCAGCGTGATCCATCCGCACGCGGGAAGCCGAAGCTGCTCGTGGGTGCCGAGACCGGCCCCCGCCGGCTCGAGCGCGACCGCGATCGCCAGAACGCCCCCCGACGCGACCGCCGCGAACGCCCCCATCCCCCGTCGCAGGAGCGTGGACGCGGGGTCGGCGGCTGAGCGCACGGCAACCGCCGGGGCTGCGGGCGGGGTCGAGATGGACTCGGGCAGCGACGACATCGGACCCCGTACGGTACTCGGCGGCCGGGAGCCGGGCAACGCAAAGCGCGGAGTCATGGGCCGTTCCCGCCGGGAGAGGGCTCGGAATCGCGGGCCGAAGGCTCGGCCGAGATCGTGTACAGAAACCACCGCTGCCGCGATCGACCGCGGGCCTGCCGCTCCACGTACAGCGTCGCACGCCGGCCGTCGTCGAGCCGCACGAGAAACTCCTGCCGCCGGAGATACAGCTCGCCGCCGGCGGTGTGACCTTCGCGAGCGGAGCGTTTGGAGTGTTCGAGACACTCGATGATGCCGTAGTGATCGCCCCGCCAGGTGAACCCGGTCGGCATACCGGCAAGACCCTGGACCATGCCGGCGGTGGCGAAGGAGCCGGGGTCGGGGGTGATCGGCTCGGAGATGAACTCGGGGGAGGTGATGGAGGTCATTGTGACGGATGGGCCGGCGTGGGGGGGAAACGGAGGCGGATTGGCCGGAGCCCGGACGCGGACACGGACACGGACACGGACGCGGACGCGGACGCGGACACGGACACGGACACGGACGCGAACGCGGACACGGACACGGACACGGACGCGGCCGCGGACACGGACGCGGACACAGACACGGACGCGGACCCGGCCACGGACACGGCCACGGACACGGACGCGGACACGGACACGGACGCGGACGCGGACGCGGACACGGACGCGGACGCGGACACGGACGCGGACGCGGAGGCGGAAACCGCGCCGCCCTCAGCCGATCCCCACCGCCTCCCTCATCTCCTTCGTAATGGACTGCCGCACCTTCCGCAGATCCGCCCAGGGATCATCC
>JABDLI010000204.1 GCA_013003065.1 Phycisphaerales bacterium
AACTGCTGGTTGGCCGCGGGCGGCGTTGCGGTGAGCTTCATCTCCTCCGTCCACGTCGAGCCGGTTCGGATGAAGATGTACGCCGATCCGGGGTTCGTCAGACCGGAGTGATCGTCGAAACGAGCACCCAGGATGGCGAGATCGCCGGAGATCGAGACCGCGACCCCGAAGTTGTCCTGCGGCGCCGAATCGGAGGCGGTGAGCCAGAATGGGACCGTATCCGCGAGAGCGCCCACGGTCAGCGCGAGCGCCAGCCCGGCACCTGCGAGTCGAGCAAAGAGGTTGTCCATCGCTTGATCTCCTTCGTCTTGGTCGTCATGGCGAGGTGACCGCCTGCGCCATTCCCGCGCCGGTGACGCGGCGCTTGATCGCAACCAACCAGTGACCTCGCGTTGTGCTCTCGGTCGAATCGACCGTGTTTCTTCGCGGGAGAATGCGCCTGCAACAAGACGACGGACGGCATCACGCCATCCGCCTCGGAATCACCCAGCGATCGAAGGACTCGCCAGCTCGTCGGGCTGGATCCCCTGGCGCCGTGGACTTCGGCCCGTCCTCCGGTCGCGCACGCAGTGTAGCTCGTCTCGACGCGAAGACAACGGGAAGGGAGCCCCGCTTGCCGCGACGCCTTTCCCGTTGTTCACTGCACCGGGGGAAGCGTGTGGACGGTGAGCTGGGTTTCGTGTTTCAGGTCACGCGTCAACGATCGACCACGTCACGTGAGCGCCGGCTCGACCTGCTGATCGTGCGACTGCGTTCGATTCACCCGGCCGGCGCCGGTCCTCGAACCGCTTCGTACACCGCCTTCATCAGCTCCGGCCCGTAGGGTTTCTCGAAGCACTGTTTGCACCCGGCGTCGAGCGCGGCAGCGCTCTTCGTCTCGTCGTTCGCGTTGCCGACGCCGAGAATCACGCCCTCGTACCCACCGCCGACGAGCCTTTCGATGATCTCGATGCCGCCTTGGTCGAGCGCGTCGAGCTCGAGGAGCATGCAGTCGAAATGACCGCTCGCCACGTCGGCGATGACCTCGTCGGCGTTGCCGGCCCGTGTCACTTCCGCCCGGAGCACCGTCAGGTAGTGCTTGACCTGCCGGAACTCGTCTTCATCGCCCACGACGACCAGGGCCTTCCATTCGGGGCTCGGCCGGCAGAAGCTCGCCACGTGGATCTTCGAGTTGAACTCGACCGACACCTCGTGCATCCAGTTCGCGACGTAGCGACAATCCGAGACGACGGCGCGGACCTTGGCCGAGCTCCCGTTGTTCGTCACGAGTGCGAGCCGGCACTTGGAGCCGGTGTGCGCGAATCCTCCGTACAGGAAGGTCATGCCGTCCGGGCTCATGGTGCGGGTCGGGACGACGAACGTGACCTCGCTCGACGCCCCGATGTGCAGGAGCGACACCTCGCACGAATCGACCCGGTACTCGAACTGATCTTCCTTCGGCTTCGAGGCCCCGTCGTCGTCGTTGTCCTGTGCGTCGAGTCGATCGAGCAACGCCACGATCTCCGCCTCCGTGGCGCTGATCGCTCGTCGTGTCTTGCGTTGGGGATTCAAACCGCTCACAGCTCGTCCTCGTTCCGCCCGTGGGCCGCTGGTCTCACGCCGCGTCGGTGGCCACCGTGGCAACTTCGGAGATCGGCCAAGACACCCCGGATGGCCCCCGGTAGACGACCTGTTGCTCGTCGTCCAGGAACACCTCGACCGGGCCGGCCAGCTCCCGCTCGAAACGCCACGCGACGCCATCGACGACGAGGACCGCGCCGGGGTGAATCTGCTTCTTCACGCGAACGTCGAACGTTCGGCGTTTCCCGATCGCCGACGCGGTGTTCTCACGTCGAGCCTTCAGGGCCGCGAACCGCGCTTTCGTCTCCTGAAGATCGAGGCCGAACTCCTCATGATCCTTCCTCTGGGCCGCGGTCATGTCGTCGACGCTCTCCTGCATCATCTCGAAGTGGTTGGCCCGCTGCTCGATCTCTTCGCTCATCTCGGCGAGCAGCTCGTTCACCCGGGCCAGATCCTCGGCCGGTTGTCCGCCGACGCCCGCGATCAGGGTGGTGGGGATGACCCGGGGTGATCCGAGCATGCCCAGCTCGACCTTGCCGGTGACGCTCACTTCGCCGCCGATGATCGCGCCCGTCGGGCACACGAGATCACGGGCGACCTGGAGATGGCAGTTCATGATCTCGCCGCGGACGTTCAAGTTGCGGCCCACGGCCCCGCGCACGTTGTTGAGGAACCCGATGTCGACGTGGTGCGCGACGTTGATCGTCCCCCGATCCTTGGCCGCCATACCGCGTGCGCAGCAGAGGCTGCCGCCCGCGTTGATGGTCGCCCCTTCGATCAGTCCATCGACCGCGATGTCGCCGGCCGCGGTCACGACGAATCGGTCCTTGACGCCGTCGCCGACATACACGGAGCCGTCGAAGTCGATGTTGCCGGTCGAGAAGTCCACGCACTTCGGGATCTCGAGCCGGCGGGAGACAAAGACCACCGTCCCTTCGATCAAGACGACGCCATCCATGTTCGCGACGACGGCGCCGTCGTCGCGGACGCAAAACGTGACGTCGTCGAAGGTGAAACCGGTCGTCGTCGCATCATCGGGGAACGGTTCGCCAAGAACGTCGAGACACTCGGGGGACGGCCGGATGGCTGCCACCTCGTCTCCCGTCTTCACCTTGACGAAAGTCGAGCGGACGTAGTGGTCGACGTCGCCCGTCTTCTTCGTCTCCTTCGGTGTGACCGTGGGGTCGAACTGCGTGGCCCACTCGATGCCGGCGTTCCGCGTTCGCACGTCGGCGATGATCCCTTCGACCTCGCCGGTCTCCAGCTCCGCCCGCCGGACGAGCTGCTCGAGCCGACCACGCACCGTGTCGTCCACGCGGATGCCCGACGATTCGACGCGATCGGTCAGCGTTCGGACGGTCACGGCCGTACGCTCGACGTTCGCTCTGATCATGAGCGATGCGGTCAGTCGATCGGCGGAGATCGCCACGTTGATGCCGGGGTGGGTGGTCTTGCTGGTCATGGTGGTGGTTGAGCGGCGGGCTTCGGAGAGAGACCGCCACCCGCTCCGCGAGCGCCTCGGATGCGAGTGGTTCGACGGGCACGTGGTCCGACGGATGAAGGACCCGATAAGTGTCTCGTCACGCGACAGACACGGGACTTATCGGCGCGGGGATCAGCGATCTTGATCGAGATGGCGGGACGCGGTCATCGTTTCGGAGGCGATGGGGAGGTGAGAGCAGGCCGTGGGATCCGTGTCCGCGTCGGTGTCCGCGTCCGTGTCCGTGAGCGCGTCCGTGTCCGGGTCCGTGTCCGTGAGCGCGTCCGCGTCCGTGTCCGTGCCCGCGTCCGTGTCCGTGTCCGCGTCCGTGTCCGTGCCCGTGCCCGCGTCCGTGTCCGCGTCCGTGTCCGCGTCCGTGTCCGCGTCCGTGCCCGCGTCCGCGTCCGCGTCCGTGTCCGTGTCCGTGCCCGCGTGCGTGTCCGTGAGCGTGTCGAGGCGGGTGTTTCGACGCTGACTCGGTACTTTTCCCAATTGCCAGATCAGGGCCGCCGGTTAGGCTGTGGTAGCCACCGAATGGGACATGGGGGAGGCGTTGCAGCCGGAATGCGCGCCCGGGTCGGCTGATCACGGGCTTTGGTCGAGTCGCCGGTGGCGGAGCGCCCGACACGAGGATCGGTCGATGTCGCACTGCACTCTGGGGCGGGGCGTGTCGCGTGCGCTGGTTGTTCTCTTCGGGGCGTTGGCGGTCGCGGAAGCCACCGGAGGGGCGGAGATCCTCTATTCCGTGTCGCGGAGCGACGCGTTGCTCCGCCGGATCGACCCGACTGACGGATCCACCCTCGGCGCCGTACCGCTCGTCGTGCCGGGGGCGTTTGTCGACGGACTCACCGGGCTGACCACGCATCCGACGACCGGTGAGCTGTGGGCGATCCTCAAGCTCATCGGAACGGCCTGCTCCGAGACCGACACGACGCTCGCGCGGATCGACCCGTGCACCGGCGTGGTGACGGTCGTGGGCTGTACGGGCGACAACTTTGCGGGCATCGCGTTCAGCGGCGACGGCCTGACGCTCTACGGCGTGACGGGCGACGGGGGTGACACGGATCCCGAGTCGCTGTACGAGCTGGACCAGTCCGACGGCACGCCGACGTTGCTCTGCACGCTCGGCGGCGGCGACGACGGGGAGGTGCTGGCCCTCAACCCGGACGACGGCTTCGTCTATCACGGATCGGGGCAGAGCACGGTCGTCTTCGAGCGGATCGATGATACGAGCCTGTGCACGACCACCGCCGTCGACATCACGGGCACTCCGATCGCGGTTGACGACGAGGAGGTCCGCGCGCTGACCTACTGGGAGAGCGAGGGAGTGTTTCTCTGGAAGTACGGATCGACCGGCGAGACGATCTTCCGCGTCGACATCGGCACGGCACCTGCAACCGTGACGCCGATCGGGGTGATGGACCACACGAGCAAGGGTCTCGCCTTCGTCGACTGCGAGGTCGGCGCCTGTTGCATCGGCTACCTCGACTCCTGCCTCGACGGCGTGACCGAGGCCGAGTGCGACTTCCAGGCCGGTGTCTTTCAGGGGGACGGCAGCTCCTGCGGGGCTCCGCCTTGTCCCGCCCCGTTCGTCGACTGCAACGAGAACGGCGTTGCCGACGCGACCGACATTGCCGACGGCACCAGCGACGACATCGACGGAAACGGCATCCCGGACGAGTGCCTGCTCTGCCCGGACGTGGACGTCGTGTTCATCATCGACACGTCCGGGTCGATGCAGGACGAGGCGACGGCCCTGTGCATTGGCATCCTGCCCGTGCAGGCGGAGCTGTTCGAGCTCGGCATCGCCGCCGAGACGACCTTCCTGGGCATCACCGATCTGGACTCGGACTTCTTCTGCGTCCCGGACACGGTCCTCGATGTCTTCGGTCCGGACGTCCCCGGCGACGGCACGTGCGGCCCCCTCGACAGCCACACGGGTGACGAGGACGAGAGTTGGGCGCCCGCCACCGCGATCGTCGCGGATGAGTTTCCGTGGCGACCGGGGGCGGTGCGGCTGATCATCCCGATCGGAGACGAGGGGCCGTGCGGGGGTGACCCGTGCGATGACCCCGGGATCGACGCCGATGCGATCGCCAACGCCATCGCCGTGGCCTCCGGATTGCCCACGCCGGTCATCGTTTCTCCCATCACCGGTACCGATGCCGATCCGTGTGTCGTCGCTCTGGCCGCGACGCTCGCGGCGGGCACCGGTGGCGAGAGCTTCGAGACGGTGGATCCCGACCTGGATCTGGCCGCGGCCGTGCGTGATCTCGTCATCGATGCGTGCACGACCATCAGCCTGACGCTCGAGGCCTGTTGCTTCGACGACGGATCGTGCGCCGCCCTCGAACCGGCCGACTGCTCGGCGGGCGGCGGGTTCCCGCAGGGGGCCGGCAGCGTGTGCGGCACGATCGACTGCGCGACGATCCAGGCGTGCTGCTTCGATGACGACAGCTGCGTCCAGCTCACGCCGGGGAACTGCTCGGGTCAGGGGGGGTTTCCGCAGGGGCCGGGGACGGACTGCCTGACGAAGGACTGCACGACGATCGAGGCGTGCTGCTTCGCCGACGGAACCTGCGCCGACCTCACGCCGCCGAACTGCATGGCCGCCGGGGGGTTTCCGCAAGGGGCCGGCACAGACTGCTTGACCAAGGACTGCTCGACGATCGAAGCCTGCTGCTTCACCGACGGTACGTGCGCCGACCTCACGCCGGGCCACTGCACGGCCGCCGGCGGGTTCCCGCAGGGGGCGGGCACCGACTGCGCGGGCAAGGACTGCACGACGATCGAGGCGTGCTGTTTCGCCGACGGCACGTGCGCCGAGCGGACTCCCGCGAATTGCACTGCCGCCGGCGGCTTCTCGCAGGGCTCCGGCACGAGCTGCGGGATCGTCGACTGCACGACGCTCGGCGCGTGCTGCCGTCCGGACGACACGTGCGCGGTGCTGGCCACGATCCAGTGCACCGCTCAGGGCGGACTCCCGCAGGGGGGCGGCGCGACGTGCGTCGGCACGGATTGCTCCACGGTGCAGGCGTGCTGCTTCAACGACGGCGGCTGCGCGTCGCTGACCCCGCCGCGGTGCGTTGATCGGGGCGGGTTCCCGCAAGGGGATGGCACGCTGTGCGGCGCGACGGGCTGCCTCACGGTGGCGGCCTGCTGCTTCGACGACGGATCGTGCGGGCCGTTGACGCAGGAGAACTGCGTGGCGGGCGGCGGCTTCTACCAGGGGCTGGGGACGGAGTGTGCCACGAAGGACTGCGGGCAGGTGGATGCGTGCTGTTTCGCCGACGGCACGTGCGCGCCGCTCGTTCCCGAACACTGCCTGATGCAGGGCGGGCTCCCCCGCGGTCCGGGCTCCTCGTGCGCCGATGTCCTGTGTGGCGAGGTGCTCGAGACCTGTCTCGTCCCCGGCCCCGGCGGGGCAACCGGATCCTGGATCACGTTTGGTGGCGATGACATTGCGGCGCTTCCCGAAGGGTTCTTCGGCGCCGGCTCCCGTCCCTTTGCGGCGACGGTCGATCTGGTCGGGACGCCCTTCGATCCCGACACGCTCGGGAGCGCGTCCACCATCATCCGCCGCAGCGGCGATCCCGTCTTGCCATCCGATCCGCCCGGCACGGCCGGCGTCGTGGAGGTCGAGATCGTCGCCCTCCAGCTCCGATCCGTCTCGCCGATCCTCGTGTCCTTCGGACCCGGGGTCACCGAGCGGTGGAAGCTGTCGATCGATCTCTCGGTCGCGTCACCGCCGTCGCCGGGGAGCCTTCTCGCCATCAAGACCCATGCCAACGGCGGCCGTTTCGACGCTGCGCTGCCGGTGCTGCCGCGGTTCACCTTCGAGCGTGTGACTCCCGCGATTCCGGGCGTCATCGTCCTCGACACCGGGCTCGTGCCGCTCCCGCCGGTGGAGCTCCAGTTCGACGATGTTCCGTTCGTGCACGCGCTCGACCCCGGCGTGGGCCTGCTGTTCCCGGCCTCCAACCTCGTTCCCGGAGTCGAGGAGCTTGTCCCCGGTGATCCAACCTCGCAGGTGCGGGTGCCGTTTGCGGGGGTGGATCCGGGCGACGTCCGGCACACGGTGTGCCCCCCGATCCCCAGCGCCGCCGCGGCGATCCCGACCGTGCAGGAGTGGGGGCTGATCGTGCTTGCGCTGGCGTTGCTGACGGCGGGGACGATCGTGATCCGGTTGCGTCAGGGGCGGGGTGTGTTGCGGGGGCCCTGATCCGGGTCGAGCCGGCTGAGAAGCGAGGGCGCGTCCGGGTCCG
>JABDLI010000223.1 GCA_013003065.1 Phycisphaerales bacterium
CCCGCGCCGAGCTGCAGCGCGACCTCGACCGCTACCACGCCGGCCCGTGACGACACGACGACTCCGTCTCAGGCTGCGTCCGACGCCGTACGCGTGCCTGCCGCCTGGAGCAGCGCCGCAATACGCGTGTGTTGCCGGCGGCGGGCATCGTCGAGCGGCGTGCCGCCCCACCGATCCACCGGGGCGGGATCGACGCCCTGTTCGAGAAGGTAGGCGACGATCTCGTCGCGGCCTTCGGCCGCCGCCAGGTGCAACGCCGTCCGGCCGTCGTAGTCCGCCCCGTCGAGCTGCGCGTCTTGCAGCACGAGTCGCTGGATCCCGGCGAGGTCGCCCTCGCTGGCGGCCCAGCAGAGATCGACGACGAGACTCCGCTGAACGTCCTCCCGTAACACACGCGGATCTTTCTTGCCGTGGAGCCCGCCGACGATGCTGTCGTAGTTGTGGAAGTTGAACGTCCGGACGAGCTCGCGACCAAAGTCGATGCCCCGCACGCTGTTGCCGTGCTCGTCGAGACGCGGGGACCAGGTGCAGACCCCCAGCACGTTCGGCACGACCGTCATGATCACCCCGGAGACGCTGCTCTTGGCCGGGAGCCCGATGCGGAACGCCCACTCGCCCGAGAAGTCGTACAGGCCGCAGGAGTCCATGAGCGAAAGGCACTTTTGCACCGTGCCGGCGCCGAAGATGCGTTCGCCGGTGAGCGGGCACACGCCGCCGTTCGCGAGCGTCGCCGCGACGACCGCCATGGCTTCGGTCGTAACCTCGATGGAGCAGCACTGGAAGTAGAACTCCAGCGTCTCGACGAGGTCGACGCCCTCGGGGAAGACGCCGTTTTCCCGCATGTAGTACGCCAACGCGAAATTCCGGTCGCCCGTCTGTCGTTCCGAGAGGTACATGGTGTTGCTGAAACCCGGCCGCTCGCCGCCGCACGCGCGACGCCAGGCATCCATGACGTGGTCGAAGCGGTCCGCCATCGGCTTTCGCGACCGGATCAACGCACCGCTCATGATGGCACCGGCGTTGATCATCGGATTGTGCGGCCGTCCCTCCCGGTTGAGCGTCAGCTCGTTGAAGCTCTGACCGCTCGGCTCGCAGCCGATGTGGCGATGGACGACCTCCTCACCGTGCTCCTCGAGCGCGAGGCAGTAGCTCACCGGCTTGCACGCGGAGTGAACGCAGAATGGTCGATCCGTATCACCGACTGCAACCCGCTGTCCATCGATCGTGCAGATCGACACGCCAAACTGGTCCGGATCCACGCGACCGAGCTGGGGGATGTAGTCGGCCACGACACCGGCCGCGTTGCCCCGCGTCGCCTCGAAAATTCGGCGCACGTCGCGTGAGAACTCCTCGAAGTCCGGGATGACGAGCTGTTTCTTGAGCGCCCGATCCAGAAGCAGGGCGTTCGGCCCGATCACGTCGACGAATTCGTCCGGCGCGATCCGGTCGCCGTCGATCGCCGACAGCACCCGTTGGCTCTCGGCCAGACGCGGGTCGTCCGCGCGGATGCCCATTGCGTCGAGCACCCGTCGGAACCCGCTCTTCGCGACGGTGTCTTCGCCCGGCTGCAGCAGTGACTCGAACAGAAGTCGTTCGCGGCTCATGATTCACCTCCAACGAGCCAGGTGGAGCTGCTGTCACGCCAGTAGGCAAGCTCGTCGTGCTCCACGAGGTCAATGCCCACGCGAGTGGCGGTCTCGGCCGTTCGCAGCCCGGTGAGACCACGCACGATCAGCAAGATGGCGGCAGTGCCGGCAGCCGCGAACGCCGCCGCCACGAGCACACTGAGGGTCTGCACGGCGAGCAGCTCGGGATTGCCGAAGAGCACGCCGTTCGCGCCATCGGGATTCACGGTCGTCGTCGCGAAGACGCCGGTCAGGACCGACCCGACGATCCCGCCCACACCGTGGCACGCGAAGACATCGAGCGTGTCGTCCAGCGCCGTGCGTCTCAGGAGCGACATCGTGCCGTAGCTCATCGCGGCGCCGACCGCGCCGATGACAATGGCGGCCATCGGCGTCACGAACCCGGCGGCGGGCGTGATCGTGACCAGCCCGACGACCGCGGCGATCGCGGCGCCGGTTGCCGACGGCTTGCCCGTGTATCCCATTTCGATACCGACCCACGTGACCACGGCGGCCGCAGCCGCGAGCATCGTCGTCACGAACGCGAGCGACGCGAGGCCGTCGGCCGCCAGGGCCGATCCGGCGTTGAAGCCGAACCAACCGAACCACAGCAGCGACGCGCCGAGCACGACGAACGGGACATTGTGCGGGTTGGCCTCCGCTTCGCCGTCGCGTCGTCGCGGCCCGAGCACGATCGCGGCAACGAGCGCCGAGACGCCGGCGCTGACGTGCACGACCGTGCCGCCGGCGAAGTCGAGGGCGCCCATGACGCCGATCCAGCCGTCCGGGCCCCACACCCAATGGGCCAGCGGACAATAGACGACGAGCGACCACGCCGAGATGAACAGGGCGTACGCGCGGAACTTCATGCGGCCCACGACGGCGCCCGAAATCAACGCCGGTGTGATGATGGCGAACATCATCTGGAACGCCATGAACGCAAGGTGAGGAATCGAGTCGCTGAACAGGGGATTCGGCTCCGCCGTGACGCCCTCGAGTCCGCGCCACCCGAGCCCGCCGATCAATCCGTTGCCGGGGGAGAACGCGAGCGAGTAGCCCACGAGCGCCCACAGCACGGCGATGAGGCCAAGCGCGATGAAGCTCATCTTGATCGTGTTGACGACCTGCCGCTCGCGGACGAGCCCGCCGTAGAAGAACGCGAGGCCGGGCGTCATCAGCAGCACGAGCCCTGCACAGGCGAGGATCCATGCGGTGTTACCGGTATTCATCGTGGTGCTCCCGTGTCGTTCATCATCCGGCCTTGGCCAGACCGTCGACCGCCGATTCGTGCGCGCGGATCGTCGTCAGCAGAGCGGTGCAGACCAGATAGGGATCGCAGTTGGCGCCCGGACGCCGATCTTCGAAGTATCCGCCGCCGCGACGCTCGACGTGTCGGGGGATTCGGATCGACGCGCTGCGATCCGCCACGCCGCCACGGAACTGCCCGATCTCGCACGTCTCGTGCTGCCCGGTCAGCCGGTGCTCGAGCCCATGGCCGTAGCACGCGATGTGCGTGTCGTGGGTCGCCCCCAGCCGATGCATCGCCCGGCGGATCGCATGGATGCCCGAACCAGGCTCACGCATGGACCTGGTCGAGAAGTTTGTGTGCGCTCCGGCTCCGTTCCAGTCCCCGCGCGCCGGCTTCGGGTCGAAGCGGGGGTCGAGTCCGAACTGCTCGCCGAGACGACGCAGCAGCCATCGGGCGAGGATGAGGTGATCCGACGCGTTGATCGGATCCGCCGACTCGTCCTCGATACCGCGGTAGCCGATCTGGAACTCCCATTGTCCCGGCATCACTTCGGCGTTGGTGCCGTAAATCATCAGGCCGGCTTCAATACACGCCATCGTGTGCGTCTCGACGAACTCGCGACCGTAGACGCGGTCGACCCCCACGCCGCAGTAGAAAGGACCTTGCGGGGCCGGAAACCCCCGCTCGGGGAAGCCGAGCGGCCGCTCGTCGCGAAACAGCGTGTACTCCTGCTCGAAGCCGACCCACGCCTCTTCACTGCCAGCTCCCGCGTCGAGCACGCGGCGGAGCTGCGCTCGCGTATTCGATGAGTGCGGCGTGCCGTCGCCCGTCGTGACCTCGCAGAGCACGAGGACATTGCCCTTGCCTCGGATCGGATCCGGCGTCACCGCCACGGGTGTCAGCGTGAGGTCCGAATCGTCTCCGGCGGCCTGGTAGGTCGAGGATCCATCGAAGCTCCACTCCGGGAGCATCGAGAGATCGACGGCTCGGTTGTCGGGCAGCGGCAGGATGCGCGTCTTGGAACGCAACTGCTGCGTCGGCTGCTCTCCGTCCAGCCAGATGTATTCGGCTTGTCCAAGCATCGGATCGTCTCCTTTCGGATTCCTGGTGTCTGTGCCCGTACGCCCGGGCCACTCCGCCATGCGAGAACGTGGGCAGAGCGGCTCACGAAGGCGGTTTTTTTTCTCGTGCCACCTGTTTCGCGCCGAGATCTCGCATTTCGTGAGCCCCCGACGTGCTGCCTCCGCATGGCAAGGGGAGCGGGGGCGCCGGTCTGGAGCAGACCGGGCTCACGCGATGTGCGTACGCAAAGGAGCCAAGCGATGTCCATCCCACACGACGGCCGGCGCGAACGACCCGCGGCGACGACCACGCGTTCCGCCACCGCCGCGGTTCTCGCCTGCCTTGCGATGTCCGCTTCCGCGCCGGCGAATTCGGAGGAGAGCCACACCGTGCCGTTCACGATCGGCGGGACTCCCGAGGCAGCCGTTGTCTGGATACCTCCGTTCGACGGCCGCGGCGGCTCTCGCACATTGCGATCGGTGCTCTTCAAGATCGAAGCCGGGTACGAGGCTGGCATCAGCTTCGAGAACACGATGGACGTGGGCGTGACGAACTGGAGGGTCGAGCTCGGGGGCCGGCTGGCGTTCTCGAGCGAGGGTGCGTCCAGCGACCACGTCTTCAATCGGACGCTCGCGTCCGGTCCGCGGCTCGCGCCCTCCGATGGGACGCCGGGAGGCGGCCGGGACTTCGTCGATCTCGGCCCCACTCGCGTTACGGTCGTGTTGAACGGGGCGGCATCGAGCGTCGAGCCGTTTCTGGGTGACCGGCCGATCCGCGTGCACGTCACGACCGACCCGGCCATCGGCGTCTACCCCACCTCCGCGTTGCTCGACGTGCATCTCGACGACTTCGTCATAGATGGCATGCTGATGGTGATCTACGGATACGACCACACGGGCGGTCCCGATCCCGCCTGCCCGGCCGACCTCGACGGCAACGGCCTCATCGACTACCGGGATCTCCTGGAGATCCTGCGGGCGTGGGGCGTCTGTCCGGTGAGCACGCCGAAGTGTGTCGCCGACCTCGATGGGGATGGCGAAGTGGGCGGCCGCGATCTCGTGCAGGTGCTCGCGGGTTGGGGGACCTGCGACTGATCCCGCGTCAGTGCAATCCCGGGAGGGCCGCCCCGCCCTCCCGGGAATACCATGGTCCGGAGACCGCCATGGCCGATCTCGACGTCACTCGACTTCTGCAGTCGCTCACGGCGGATGACCAACCGGACCACGAAGCGCTCCTCGCCCTGATCCACGCGGAGCTGAAGGTGATGGCTCAAGCGCAGATGCGGGCGGAGCGCCCGGGGCACACGCTGCAACCGACGGCGCTCGTGAACGAGGCGTACCTCCGGCTCGTCCAGGGGACGCCACGGTGGGAATGCCGCGCTCACTTCTTCGCGGCTGCCGCCGAGGCCATGCGCCGGATTCTCATCGACCATGCCCGACAGCGGCAGACGCTGAAACGGGGCGGCGACGTCGCTTCCGTGACGTTCGACGATCTCGACGTCGATTGCTTCGACAAGGACATCGACGTGCTCTCGCTCGATGAGGCCCTGACCGCGTTGCGTGCCTTCGACGGCCGGCTCGCCGAGATCGTCCGGCTCCGCTGCTTCGCGGGTCTGAGTCTGAAGCAGGTTGCGGAACTCCAGAGCATCTCCGTCGCCACGGTCAAACGCGACTGGATCTACGCCCGAGCCTGGCTTCTCGAACGGCTGGGTGCGTGCTGAGGGCGCAAGCCGCCCGCTACGAGCAGGGACCCCAGCTCGACAGCACCATCAGCAGATCCACGAAGTCCACGGCCCCGCTGCCGTCGAGATCGGCGGCGCAGGCGGTGCACGGGCCCCACGTCGACAGGATCGTCAGCAGATCCAGGAAGCCGATGTCGTCGGAGCCGTCGAGGTCGCCGGGGCACGTCACCTGACCGTTGTAGTACCGGACCGCGTGATCGAACGCCTCCGGGCCGATGACGCTGCCCATGATCCGTCCCGGCAGATCGTCGGCGCCGGGGTGGATGCCGCCCCAGATACGCGAGAGCGAACACTGGTCGGAGGCGTCGTTGTACTTCGCCCACTGCAGCGTGACGTCGACGCTCGGCCCCTCCTCGAACACGAGGAAGTCGTTCTGCGGGCACGGGAACTCGCCGAGTCCGCCGGGGAAGTAGGGCGAGCCGGTGATCAGCGTCATCAGCTCCGCCGCCGCGCGGCTGTAGGTGCTGTGACCCGAGACGTACCCGGCAAAGGGCGGCGTGACGAACGTCGGTCGCTGGTAAGGCCACCAGTTCTCAGCGAGGATCCACCCGACACCCGCGGTGTCGACATCGGGATCGGTGATCTCCGTGTGACCACGCCACGCGAAGATGGCGATCTTGCCCACGTGATCGATGAGGTGCTCGTGCCGCTCCCCGGGAAGACTGGACTCCACGGTGACGACCTCGATCAGCCCGTCGTGCAGACGCACGCCCGCGGGGTCGTAGGAGGGACCGTCCGGATCGGACGACTGCCCTTGATCCGCCATCCACCGGATCGCCGAGATCGGCCGCAAGTAGTCGTACCAGCCCTTGACGCCCCACGAAGCGATCGCCACATCGTGCATCGCCCCGCCCATCGCGAGGTACGTCTTGACGTCCCACTCCAGATCGTCGAGCACCGGGCCGGCGCCGCCGAGCTGCTTGGTCGTGAGCGGGTGATCGCTCACGTAGTTCAGCAGGACGAACCAGTGACCGGGCGGCGTCTCGGAGTCGGGACCGTCGGCCCAGAATTCCGCGAGGATGCGCGCGTAGTCGCCACGCGGGACGAGCTGCGGCTCGTACGGCTTGCCGGTGACCGGGTTGATGTCGTAGCCGGTGCCCCAGTCGCCACCGTCGGCGAGGTCGTAGTAGTCGGCGTATTGGGCCGGGTCCGGGAGCGGCGCGTTGCCGATCGAGGCGGGCGAGACATCCCACATCACGCCGTCCGCCGGGTCGAGGTGGCTGCTCCAGATGCTGACCTGCTCGAAGCCCCACTTGTAGTAGTCATCCGCCCCGTGCTGCGGCGGCGGTCCCGGATCGTGGTAGACCCAGTAATCGAAGCCGTCGCGGGTGTAGATTGTCAGGTCATCCTTGGTGAGCGAGAAGGGCGTCACCTGTCCCCACTCGGGGCTGAGGAACTCGGGGTACTCGCCGATCTCGATCCCGGCCTGGTCCTTGAACCACTCGAGGGCGAGCGGCTGCCAGCGGTTGACGTCCAGCAGCTTCGGGTTGCCGGGGAAGTCGGGCAGGAGCGGCGGGTTGACCGGCTCGTAGAAGAGGTTCACGTAGCCGCCGGCTTCGTTGGAGCCGTCGGTCAGCCCGTACGTGATCACGTTCTCGGCACACCGGTTCCCGACCGCGGCTGGCGTGTCGCCCACCGTCGAGTCGAACGCCTTGTCGTACCCCAGTGCATCCATGAGCGCGTCGAACGCCGGCAATGCGACGTCGGCGCCCGGCGACCGGGCGAAGCGGTGCTTGAGCACGCGATACGCGGCGAAGCTGATCGCCTCGTTTCGCGCCGCCTGAACATCGTCAGCGGTCAGCCGCTCCGCGCTCAGGAAGGGATCGGCCACCGTGTCGTACACGGCCCAGGCGTCCCACATGGCGACGGAGGTGTGGTAGAGATTGCGGGCGTGGATCGTCGGCCGGGCGAAGTCCATACGGATCGCCGACAGCATGGCTTCGTTCCATTGCCGGGCGACCGACGGCTCCGCGGGTCCGGCCTGCGCGGGGGCGGACAGGGGCGCGAGGATGGCGACGAGGCCGGCAATGCACGTGGTTCGAAGACGACGCATGCTTCTTTCTCCGGGACATTGGGGCGGGCCACCGCGGGGCCCATGGGCACGGTGTGCCAAGTAAGAAGGATACCTGAGCCCGGCGCTACGACAATTGATCGGTGGGAAGTTTCGGTCTTCGTTGGGCTCGTGGCGTGAAACTGGGGTATCTCCGAGGGTCGCGCTGGCCGGGCGGGGACAGACGCGGACGCGGAGG
>JABDLI010000235.1 GCA_013003065.1 Phycisphaerales bacterium
GCCGCGATCAGCATCGTGATCACGATCGTCGCGCCGATGAGACCGCCGACCCACGACCACCATGGCGACGCGAAGAACGTGTTCGCGCCCGGTGGCGGCACCCGCAACGCGAGGAGCACGAGCAACACGGCCGCCGCCCCCACGAGCATGTTGAAGCCGCCGGCCTGGAGCGGGTGCCCCGCGTGACGGCGAAACTCGGCGTTCACCCCGGCCTGGATCGGTTGAAGCATGCCGACGCCGACCACGACGAGAATGAGAATCCATTTCATGACCGGCAGCATAGAGGAAGCGGACACGCCCGCCGTCCTTGACCGGCCCCCGCGGCGGGGAACAATGAAGCATGGCACGACGCGACAGATCCTGGGGGCGGTCGGGCATGCTCGCGTGCGGGTTGGGGCTCTGCGTTGCCTCGATGTCCGGGGCGGGCGACGAGAGCATCCTGTACGTCGACGCGGCGGCGCCGGGCGGCGACGGCACGAGCTGGGCGACGGCCCTGCGGTCGCTGCAGGACGGCCTGTCCGCCGCGCAGCGCGCTCGCGGTCTCGTGTCGGAGGTGCGGGTGGCCGGCGGCACCTACCGGCCCGACGACGGGGAGACGCAGACCGCGGGCGATCGCTCGGCGTCGTTCTCGTTCGTCGGCGGAGTGGCCGTGCGTGGCGGCTTCGGCGGTCTGGCCGCCGCCGACCCGGACACGCAGGATCCCATCCGATTCCCCACGGTGCTCGACGGCGATCTGCTCGGGGACGACGAGCCGGACTTCACCAACCGATCCGACAACGCCTACCACGTCGTGCGTGGCGTCACGGGCGGCGGCGGCGGAACGGGGGACGACACGCGGCTCGAACACGTCGTCATTCGCGGCGGCAACGCCGACGGACGGACGCCCGATGACCGGGGCGGCGGCGTTCTGCTGACCGCCGGCCCGACCCCGCGTCTTGTCGAGTGCGTCATCGAGGACAACGACGCCCGCCACGGCGGCGGGGTGAGCGTCGCGGGGGCGGCCGTCTTCGAGTCCGTCCTCGTGCAGGACAACCGGGCCGCTCTGTCGGGAGGCGGCGCGCACCTCGCCGGCGACGCATCGCAGTGGGACGGGGGACGGTTCCTTTCGAACCGGGCGACGCTCGGGGCCGGCGTGTTTGCCGACGGATCCACCGCGACGCTCGACGGGACCGAGTTTCGCGACAACGCAGCCGACTTCGAGGGCGGCGGCCTGGCCGCGGACGGCGGGGGGCTCGACCTCCTCGGCTGCCGGTTCACCCGCAATGTCTCGGCCGGCGACGGGGGCGGTCTCGCGTTGACCGCCACCGCGACCACGCTCTCGAGCTGCAAGTTCGTCGAGAACACCGCGGAGCGGGGAGGCGGCGCACGCCTCCTCGGAGACGCGTCGACCCTGGTCACCTGCACGTTCCTCGACAACACGGCCGGCACGGGCGGGGGACTTGCCGGCATCAACGCGGACGTCCAGCTCGCCAGCTGCCCCTTCACCGGCAACGAGGCGGAGACCGGCGGCGGGCTGTCGCTGGTGGGGGGCGTGGCGACGATCGCCGGCGGCCGTTGGACCGACAACCTGGCCGGCGAACACGGAGGCGGGGTGGACGCCGTCGACGCCGTGACGTCGCTGTTCGCCTGCACCTTCCTCGACAACGAGGCGGGTGAGCTGGGGGGCGGCGTCCGCGTGCACGGCGGCACGGCGACGATCGAGGCGTGCGGGTTCGAGGCCAACGTCGTCGAGGCGTTGTTCGTCAACAACGGCGGCGGCGTGTACGTGCACGGGGCGGGGACGCTGACGCTGCGCGATTCCGTCTTCCGGGCCAACCGCGCACAGTTCGGCGGCGGCGTCGGCGGCGCCGAGTCGAGCATCATCGACGCGGCCGGCGTGACGTTCGTCGAGAACGTCGCCGGCACCGGCGGCGGGTTGTACGCGCAGGGGTGCCAGTCGTCGCTCGTCACGTGCGAATTCCGGGGAAACGTCGCGGCGGAGACCCCGACGTCGAACGGCGGCGCGATCTCCACCCTCGGGGGCGACCTCGTCATGCAGCACGGCACCCTGGACGTGAACACCGCCGACTTCGACGGCGGCGCCGTTCACCTGGAGGCGACCGCGAGCACGGTGACCGACACGACCTTCACGGCGAACGACGGCGGGCGGTTCGGCGGCGGGCTGTCGGTCGAGCTCGGCGTCGCGACGGTCGTCCGCGGGTCCTTCCTCGGCAACCGGGCTCCGTTCGGCGGCGGCGTCTTCGGCTTCGCGTCGACCGTGGAGCTGCGTGATTCGATCTGCGCGGGCAACGCGGCGACCGGCTTCCGCGACGACGACGGCGCGTGCGTGACGCCCGGCGCCGGCGGCGGCTTCGGCGCCGCGGCCGGCGAGTGGACGATCGTCAACTGCACGATCGCCGGCAACACGGCGGCGTGCGACGGCACGGGCGGGGGGCTGTCGCAGATCCTCGGTGACGTGAGCAACACCATCCTGTGGGCCAACGCGGATGGGGGCGGGCGGGACGAGTCCGCCCAGATCCACGGGGGGGTGCTCGCGATCAGCCACTCCTCCGTCGAGGGGTGGACCGGTGATCTCGGCGGCGCCGGGAACGTCGGGACGCCGCCGCAGTTTCGCGATCAGCTCGGTCCCGACGGCACGCCCGGGACCGCCGACGACGACCTCCGGCTGGCGGCCGGCTCCCCGCTCATCGACGCGGGACGCAACGACGCGGTGACCACGAGCCTCGACCGCGACGCGCGACCGCGGCTCGTCGACGACGCCGCGACCGTCGACACCGGCACGGGGCGACCGCCGCTCGTGGACATGGGCGCGTACGAGACCCAAACGACGCCCGGCTGTGCCGGCGATCTGGACGGCAGCGGCGACGTCGGGCTGTTCGACCTGCTCACCGTGATCGGGCACTGGGGCGTCTGCGACGATCCGGGGGCGTGCCCGGCGGACCTGGATGGCGACGGCGTCGTCGGGCTCCTCGATCTGCTCCGCCTCCTCGCCGGCTGGGGCGGGTGCGGAGCGTCGTGATCTCTGATTTGTCTTGGGCCCGCCGCGGCGGCGCGGTAGCGTGGTCCGATCGACCCGGGAGGGGATGCGTCATGAGCGGTCACGAGTCAGGACGAGGATGGGGCCGCGCCGCCAGCGTGATGGCGGCGACGCTCATCGTGTCGATCGTCACCGCCGGCGGCGGCGGGTTCGAGGACTGCAACGACAACGGCGTGCCCGACGACGTCGACATCGCCCGCGGGACGAGCGCCGACTGCAACGGCAACGGCATTCCCGACGAGTGCGACATCGCCGACGGCACCAGCCTCGACTGCAACCGCAACGGCGTGCCGGATGCCTGTGACGTCGCGGCCGGCACCAGCGCGGACTGCAACGGCAACGAGATCCCCGACGAGTGCGAGACCCTGGACGATTGCAACGGCAACGGGATCCCGGACGAGTGCGACATCGCCTCGGGTTTCAGCGAGGATTGCAACGGGGACGAAGTGCCGGACGAGTGCGAGCCCGACTGCAACGACAACGGCATCCCCGACGACTGCGACCTCGACAGCGGCTTCAGCAACGATTGCAACGGCAACGGCATCCCGGACGAGTGCGACATCGCCCTCGGGTTCAGCACCGATTGCAACCGGAACGGCGTGCCGGATCAGTGCGAGCTTGCCGGCGGCGGCATGGACTGCAACGGCAACGGCATCCTCGACGAGTGCGACATCGCGGCCGGTCGCAGCGCCGACTGCGACGGCAACGGCCGGCCGGACGAGTGCGAGTTCGTCGACTGCAACGACAACGGGATCTTCGACCGCTGCGACATCCTGGCGGGCACGAGCGAGGATTGCAACGACAACGAGACGCCCGACGAGTGCGAGGTGCTGTTCTTCGAGATCGCCTCGCCGCCGCTGATGCCCATCGGCGCCGGTTCACCGCAGACCTTCGTGCTCGCCGACGCCGCCCGCGCCGGCGGCGACGTGGACATCACCATCGTCGTCCAGGGCGACTTCGGCGCGGTGGTGGAGTGGCTCGACGTCTTCATCGGGGACGAACCGGTCGCGACGTTCTTTCAGACCGACGGCGCCGATTGCCCGGACCGGCCGAACTCCGCGACCCTCACGCTCACGAACGTCGTCTTCAACGCGTTCCTCGATGCGGGCGGCGGCGGTCTCGAGATCACGATGGTGGCGTCGGCCGCGGTGGACCCGGATCCGGAGCTGTGTTCGTCCTCGGTCGTCGTCGGGCTCGCCTACCAGGCGTCGACGGACGGTGATCTGAACGGCAACGGGGTCCCCGACGACTGCGAGTGTCTCACCGACCTCGACGGGAGCGGCGACACCGGTTTTCTGGACCTCATCACGATCCTCTCGGAGTGGGGATCGTGCGAGCCGGGTCGGGCGTGCCTCGGCGACCTGGATCTGTCCGGCGACGTCGGGTTCCTCGATCTGCTGGCGATCCTGAGCCGGTGGGGTCCGTGCACCTGAGACGCCGGACCGAACAGAACCCGCCTGTGGTTTGTCCGTAAGTCCAACGCCCCACTTGACATACATCGATTTGTGTGGTGCGATCTCCGTTCGGTGGCGAGGGGGGAGCTTCCTCCGAGTCGACGCCACCCCGGGGTCCGCGATCGTGGGAGTCGAAACAATGCACGGCGTTTCGTTGGCGGTGAGCATGCTCGCGTGCGCGGCGGTGGTGTCCATCGCCGCCGGCGGCGAGGTCTTCGAGGAAGTGCACGAGGGCGTGTTCGAGTTTCCGCTGGCGCCGGGAATGGCGAGCGTGCCGTTGCCACAGTTCGACGAAGCGGGCGGCACCCGCATGCTCCTGAAGGCCAGCGTGTCGATCGACGCGATGATCCGGGCGCAGGTCACGGCGGAGAACGACTCGACGCTGCCGGCGCCGGACTTCGCCTTGAACCTCGCCGGTTTCATGACGGTGGACGTGACGTCGCTGGGGTTCGTCTTCGGCTTCACGGAGGCGTTCACGACGGACGGCACGGTCGGCCCGAGCGACGGCATCGCGGGAAGCGGTCCGGACTTCTGGGACTTCGGTCTCGTCGAGATCGGCGCGACCGGGATGGACATGACCGAGACCGATCTCGCGCCGTTCATCGGAACCGGCGACGTCAGCGCCGAGGTGTTCGCAACCGGCGGGTTCTCCATCTCCGGCGCCGCCGACGCGACGCTGGTCCTGATGGACTTCGCCGCCGCCGGCGTGGTCCGCGTGGTGTACGAGTACACGGCGTTGCCCGGCGCGTGCTGCCTGCCCGGGGGCGCGTGCGTGCCGGATCTGTCCACGACCGACTGCGACGAGGTCGGCGGCATCCACCAGGGTGACGGCACGCAGTGCGACGACGTCGCGTGCCCCAATCCCCCGGGCGCCTGCTGCCTGCCGGACGCGAGCTGCATCGTCGTCGAGGAGGGGCGGTGTCTGGCGGCAGGCGGTTCGTTCCAGGGTGGCGGCGGCACGTGCGTCGGCGTCATCTGTCTCGGGGCGTGCTGCTTCTTCGACGGGACGTGCGACTTCGAGACGCAGCAGCGGTGCCAGCTCTTCGGCGGGTCGTTCCAGGGCAGCGGGACGACGTGCGTCCCGAATCCGTGCCCGCCGCTGGTTGGTGCGTGCTGTTTCCCCGATGACACCTGCACGGAGGGGTCCATCGCGGCGTGCACTGCAGCGGGCGGCATCTACTCCGGACATGCCACGAGCTGCACGCTGACGCCGTGTGCGGCGCCGACGCTCGGCGCGTGCTGCTTCCCCGCGGGCGGGTGCACGCAGGAGACGATGGTGAATTGCGGCGCGGCGGGGGGGCGGTACCAGGGCGACGACACGCTCTGCGGCGCCGTCGCGTGTCCGGGGCCGAAGGGCGCGTGCTGCTTGGACGATGGCACGTGCACGCCGCTGCGGGAGCTCGACTGCGCCGTGGTCGCCGGCGTCTGGCAGGGGGCCGACACGCTGTGCATCGATACCGACTGCCCGGGCGGGGTCGACTGCCCCGGCGATCTCGACGGTTCGGGCGACGTCGGCTTCACCGATCTGCTGGCCGTCCTCGCCCGGTGGGGCGTATGCGTGGGCTGCCCGGAGGATCTCGACGGCTCGGGCGACGTCGGGTTCACCGATCTGCTGGCCGTGCTGGCGACGTGGGGGCCGTGCGACTGACCGTCCTTCGCCGGCGGTGCTCGCGGCCGTCGCAGGGGCGTTTGTTCGGGCCGCTCGCCGGGCGTTCTCGCACGCACGCCTTGACGACGCTCGTCGATGGTCTACGCTCGATCCTGGACACGTCGCCCCGGACTTTAGCGGAGACCACCCATGCTGCGCACGACGTTGACGGGTCACCACGCCCGGCGGGCCCGCCCCCTCGGGGTCGCGGGCGTCGTTCTCGCCGCCGCGTTCGCGACGCCGGCGCCGGCCCAGACGCCGCTCGATCGGCCGGTCGGCGTGGTGCGGCCGTACGCGCTCGACGCGGGCGTGCGGTCGAATCCCGCCGACGGTCCGGCCGTCGTCTTCCGGCACGACGTGGTCGTCGAGGACGCGGCGTGGCTGCGGCTGCACTTCGGGCGGGTCGATCTCGCGCCCGGCAGCGTCGTCCGGCTGACCGCCCTCCACGACGGCGCCGTGCAACGCCTGGACGCGGCGGCGTTGCGACAGTGGCGCAACACGTCAGCGTATTTCAACGGCGACACCGTGCGGGTCGAGCTCGTCGCGGCGGGGGGATCGGCGTCCAATCGCCTCGTCCTCGGACACGTGACGATGCAGGCGGGCGACGCCGGCGTCACGGACGGCGGCTTGTGCGGGATCTGCGACGGCGACGATCGCACGGCCTCCGAGCAGGACTTTGCCGGCCGGCTGCTGCCGTCCGGGTGCAGCGCGACCGTGTGGAACGAGTCGAGCTGTGTCGTGTCGGCCGGTCACTGCGCCGGCGGGGCGGACATCATCCAGTTCCGCGTGCCGCCGTCGAACCCCGATTGCAGCCTCGCGCACCCGCCGGTCGAGGAGCAGTTCCCGATCGTCATGAACATCTCCTCCTCGAGCGGCGTCGGCGACGACTGGGCCGCCCTCCGGGCGGGCAACAACAATCTCGGCGTGACCCCTTTCGAGCGGTACGGGGTCTTCCGGCCCATCGCGACCGCCACGACCGTCGTCGGCCGGGCGGTCGACGTCTGGGGCTACGGCGTCGACGACGTCTGCGTGGACTCGCAGACCCAGCAGCGGTCGACCGGGTTCGTGAACGGCGTCGGCGCGACGGCCTTCACGCACGATGCGGACACGACGTTCGGCAACTCGGGGTCGTCGATCATCATCGAAGGAGCGATTGCGGGCATCGCCACCCACTGCGGTTGCCCGACGAACATCGCGATGCGAATCGACGACGCGGCGTTCACCGCCGCCCGGGCCGAGACCTGTCCGTGCACCGGCGACGTCGACGGCGACGGGATCGTCGGCTTCTCCGACCTCCTGAAGATCTTCATCAACTGGGGCCAGACCGGCGGTCCGTCCGATCTCAACGACGACGGCATCGTCAACATCCTCGACCTGCTGATCGTGCTGTCGGCCTGGGGAGCCTGCTGAGGGGTCAGTCGATCGGCGGCAGCCCGACCGACGCCCGCCACCGGTTGGCGAGGCGCCGCGTGCGGACGGCCCGGTCTCCGGTGGGATCGAGGAGGCCGCCGGGTCGCAGGTAGTCCAGCTCGGCCGGGTCGTGTTCCCGCGCCCACGCCTCGAACTCGTCGAATCGGCTCGCCGGGCGGGTCCAGTCGGGCGGGGCGGAGATCATCTGACCCGTCAGCCGGCCGTCGTCATCGAAGAAGTAGCTGTGATCGTAGAGGCCCGCGCCCCGCTCGATGAGCCGGTAGTACTCGTTCATCTCCTCGACCCGCCGCCAGACGCGATCCGGCTCGACGTGCCAGGGACCCGGCGTCGACGTCGACCGAAACTCCTCGTCCCACGCCCGCCAACGACCTCCGCCGATCACCCACGGGCGACCGTCGCCGGTGCGTTCCTCGTACCAGGTACGCGGGTCGGGCCCCAACTCGGCCCGGGCAGCGTCCAGGTCATCCGCGTCGAGCGCTGCGCGGAACCGCTGGACGGTCGCAAGCCGGCCGTCGGCCGGAACGTGCGCGCAGCCGATCGGCGCGAGCGTGAGGCCCAGCATGATCAACCTGAGTCGGATCATCGGCGTGGTTTCCCCAACGAGGTGATGAGCGGGACGTCGGCATCGACCTCGCCCACACCCGATAGGATACGGCGATCCGTTGTCGTCGGTGGGCGTGGCCTCGAGCATCAGCCGTCACGGTGCACGCCGGCCGTGGCTGGACTGGGAGCGTCTCATGAACGTCGGGATCGTGTCCTGGTGGTTCAATCGTGGCCAGGCGACGGTGGGGCGTCACATCCGATCGGCACTCGCGGAGCTCGGACACGAGACGTTCGTGCTGGCGCGCCCGACGCCGGACCGGTTCCTGCTCTCCCGCTTCGTCGATCATCGCGATGTCTGGGATCAGCCCGGCGTCACGCCGGCATCGCGATTCAAGATCCCGGCCAGCGAGTACGAGCGATGGGTGCGGGACCATGCGATCGAAGCCGTCTTCTTCGACCAGAACTATCAGTTTGCCGAGATCGCCCGGCTGCGAAGCGCCGGGGTTCGGACCATCGGGCGATTCGTGTGGGAGCAGTTCGGCGCGGAACACGTTGCCGGCGCGAAGGAGGCGTTGGACGTCGTGTACTCCCTCACGCGGGCTGAGCAGACGCGGTATCGCGACGAGTTCGATCTCCAAACCCCCTACGTTTCGTGGGGGGTTCATCCCGAGCTCATCGCCGCCGCCGCCCCGCGGCACAGCGACGCGTTGTACTTCTTCTATCCCGGGGGGCATCTCTCGGATCGCAAGCCGACCCGCTCGGTCGTGGAGGCCTTTCGCGCCGTTGACGATGCCGGCATTCGGCTGGTGCTGAAGACACAGCGCCCACTCAAGCCGTTTCACGTCAACGCCGACGCGCGACGACCGCTCACCCGACGCGGGCGGGCGCGGCCGGAACCGGAGCCTCGACTTCGCGCAGCCATTGCGGACGATCGAATCATCGTCGACACGGCGGACGTGAGCCTGGCTGAGTACCATCGCACGTTTTCGGCGTGCCACGTGTGTCTCGCGCCGAGCCGGTGGGAAGGCCTTGGCCTTCACTTCTTCGAAGCGCTGGCGTTCGGAATGCCGATCATTACGAACGACGCGCCGCCGATGAACGAACTCGTGATCGACGGCGACACCGGGCTGCTCGTCGCGTCACGGGCGTGCGGCCATACGCCCTCCGGCCTCGAGGCGTCCGAGCCCAGCGTCGAAGGGATGCGGGACGCGATCAGCACGCTCGCGGACCGCGCCGTCATGGAGCGGATGGCAGCCGGGAGCGAGCGGATGAGAGCCGAACGCTCATGGGCGCGAACGGTTGCGGGGTTGGGAGCGTTGCTCGATGCGTAGTCTCCGCGGCCCCCTTCCATGTCGCGATCGATGGGGAGTCCGCCGGCGATGAACGTCTTCATCCAGGGCATGCGTCGCTCGGGTACGACGATCGCCTACGACCTCTTGTGCGCCGACTCGGCGTTCGCTTCGTACTACGAACCGCTGGCGGCCGCCAAGCGGAGCGTCGGGGGTGGAAGCGGGGCCCGCTCGATCGATCTCTTCGAGAGCGTGCGCGAGGTCCGTCGACACTACCTGGAGAAGTGCGACGCCGCCGCGCGGGAGCCGGAGCTGAACTACGGCGGTCCCCGCCGCGAGTTGCTGGAGCTGGAGCCTGACCTGCCGGCCTTCGTCATGGACTACCTCCGAGATCTGATGGCGACGTCGGAGTCGTGTCCGGTCCTCGTCAAGTTCACTCGCATGTACCGCAAGATCGCGGTGTTGAAGGAGCTCGACCCGCATGCGCTCCTGATCCACATCGTGCGTGATCCGCGTTCGGTCGCGACGTCGTACGTGTTCGGCCGGCGGCGGCACACCTGGTGGTCCCGCGCCGGGTGGCGGTTCTTTCACCGCCGATCCCGGCGACTGAATTGGGCCGCGCTGGAGCTGGCCGACCACCTCGCGGCGGAGCGCGGCGCGAGCGATCTGGTCGGCGGACCGGACGCATTGCGTGTCATGCTGCTTTGGCAGTTCGTCTTCCGCGAGACGCACGCGGCGGGTGGGCGTTTGTTCGGCGACCGCTACCTGCTCGTACAGCACGAACAACTCGCGCGGGACCCGGCCGGGGTGGCCCGCCGTCTCTACACGCGGCTGGGACGTCCGGTGCCCGCGACCGTGCTGGAGTGGGCGGCGAGCCACGTCCGTCCCCCGCGGCCATTGTTCGCCGCCGGTCACCGTGGATGGGCGCGGGCGTGCGAGCGTCTCGACCTCGGTCCCGACCTGGCCGCCGCGGGCTACGGATGACCGGCCTCGTCCCGCGGTCCGAATCTCTCGCTCGGATCGCGGCCGGCGTTGTTCCCGCCGCGTCGACGTGGGACCATACCAGCGTGTCTCACGAGCCGCCGACCGACGCCGCCGCTTCGCCCTTCGTCTCCGTGGTCATTCCCGCGTACGCGGCGGCCGACGATCTTCCGGGGTGCTTGGAAGCGCTGGAGACGCAGACGTACCCGGCGGACCGGTTCGAGGTCATCGTGGTGGACAACGGCGGCAACGAGGATGTTGACGAGCTCGTCCGCCACCACCCGAGCGTGACGCTGCTACGGGAAGAGCGGCCCAGCTCTTACATCGCCCGGAATCGAGCGGTCGCCGTCGCGCGCGGGGAGGTGATCGCTTTCACCGACGCCGACTGCCGGCCGAAGCCGGGCTGGATCGAAGCGGGCGTGCGGGCTCTCCGATCTGACGACAACGCCGGGTACGTGGGTGGCCGCATCGAGCTGTTCTGCCGCGATCCCGAATGTCCCACGCTCGCCGAGCACTATGAGATGGCCACCGCCTTCCGGCAGAAGGAAAGCGTCCGGGGAGGATACGCCGCGACCGCGAACGTTTTCACCTCCCGCCGCGTGCTCGATCAAGTCGGCGGGTTCGACGAGTCTCTGAAATCGCTGGGCGACGCAGTTTGGACGAGATCCGTGGTACGCGCTGGGTACCGACCGGTCTACGGCCATGAGGCCGTGGTATCTCATCCCTGTCGACTGACGCTCGCGCAGGTACGGGGCCGGGCGGTTCGCAAGACGGGTGGCGAGCACGATCTCACACGGCGGCGACGGCATCCCGTGATGCATCAGCTCGCGGGTCTGGTGCGAACCTTCGTGCCGCTGCAACGCGTGCGTCTGATTCTCGGGTATCGCGCCGAACGCGGAGCGTGGGTGCGACCGCGTCTGCTGCTGCTGCAGGGTTCCATCACGCTCATCGAGATGCGCGAGCGTCTCCGGCTCCTCCTCGGCGGCCGATCCAGCCGCGCGTGAGTCAGGGAGCAAGCTCGGGGAAGAACCGCATCATGAGCGGACAGCAGTGCCTCTGGATGGCCGCATCGAGGTCATCCGGGGGCAGCCGGTCGATTACGCCGTGGTGCTTGGCGGCGGTGTACGCGTGGCCCGCGGAGGCATCGAGTGACTCCGGGTCAACGCCGGTAAACCGCGCGAGCTGCGCGAGCGAGTCGGGGTGCGTGATTTCGGGGGTGCGAAGGATCAGAAGTCGACCTCTCGGCACGGCGTCGAGCACGGTCTGCGTGTGGGCGGCCCAGTAACCGAGGTAACCGTCGAGGGTGTACAGCCCGTAGTGGGCGAGCACGGTGTCAGCCGGCGTCGTCGGCTCGGCGGGCAGGCCGTGGTACACGTCGCCGAGCCGGCGGAACTCCGGAAGCCGGGGGTTGTTGAAGTTGAGATGCTGGTTGATGACGGAGTCGAGCCAGGACCGGCAGTCGCGGACGGTCAGGATGAACCGCGCGTCCGGGAAGAGCTCGACCACGTCCCGAATGCACCAGCCGAGCATGTGGGTCGCCTCGAGCTCCAGGTGCAGGCGGCGATCGCGTTTCGCGAGGAAGTCGCGGAATCGATCGCGACTCCAG
>JABDLI010000243.1 GCA_013003065.1 Phycisphaerales bacterium
CCCCGCCGGCGTCGCACGCACGCTCGCGGCGGCCGGGGCCCGCGTCGTGCGCGACGTGCCGGCCCGGGATCACCAGCCCTTCACGCGGGCCGGTCTCGAGCGGCTGGCCGCCGGCCTCGGCGAGGCGGAGGCGCTCGTCGTGACCGGCAAGGATTGGGTCAAGATGGAAGGGCTGATAGACTTCAGACGCTGGCCGGTTCCCATCGTCGTGCCCGAGCTGGACATCGACGTGTGGCAAGGCGCCGAGGCACTGCTGTCCCTCGTGCGCGATTCGCTGCGGCCGCCGACGGACCCCGCATGCCCACCCTCCTGACCAAGCTCGCCGCCTATCGACCGTTCACCGCCATGGTGGTCGGTGACTTCATGCTCGACCAGGAGCAGTTCGGCGCGGCCGAGCGTCTGAGCCCGGATGCGCCCGTGCCGGTTCTGCACCACTCCCACCAGGTCGATCGTCCGGGGGGCGCGGCCAACGTCGCACTTGCCCTTCGCGCGCTCGACGGGATCGTGCGGTGCGTGGGTGTCGTCGGGGATGACCCGGCCGGCCGCGTGCTGCGGGAGACACTCGCCGACGCGGGCTGCGTGATCGACGGGATGCTCACCGACGCGAGCCGACCGACGACCGTCAAACGCAGCTTCGTCGGGCTCGCCCAGCACCGGCATCCGCAGAAGATGTTTCGGGTCGACGTCGAGTCCCGCGAGCCGGTGTCCGAGGCGATGGTCGCGACGCTGATGAACGCGGTCGATCTGCAGCTGGACGGCGTCGACGTCGTGTGCCTCGAAGATTACGCGAAGGGCGTGTGTACGACGCCGCTGTGCCAGGCGCTCATCCGGCGGTGTCGCGAACGCGGCATTCCGATCATCGTCGACCCCGCCGCGATCCCGTCGTTCCAAAAGTACCGCGGCGCGACCGCGATCACGCCCAACCGCTCCGAGGCCGAGCTGGCCACCGGCGTCGACACCCCGATCGACGCGTCGGCGGTCCACAACGCGGGGCTCGCCGCGAAGCTCGGACGCGACCTCGACCTCGACGCGGTCGTGCTCACGCTCGACCGCCACGGGGCGTTGCTGGAGGAGCGGGGGGGCGAGCCGGTTCTCGTCCCCACCGTCGCGCGGAGCGTCTACGACGTGACCGGAGCCGGCGACATCGTGCTCGCGGCGCTCGCCGCCGGGCGGGCGAACGGCTTTACGTGGCTCGAAGCGGTGCAGTTTGCCAACGCGGCAGCGGGTCTGGAGGTCGAAGTGTTCGGGGCTCAGCCGATTCCGCTTGCCCACGTGCAACGCGCGGTGCTGGTCGCGCAGCGGGAGCTTGCGGGCAAGGTCCGCTCGTGCGATGAGCTGCTGGTCGAAGTGGCCGTCCATCGCGCCGCGGGACACCGGATCGTCTTTACGAACGGCTGCTTCGACGTCATTCACGCCGGCCACGTCGGCTACCTGAGGGAGGCGCGAGCGCAGGGGGACGTGCTCATCGTCGCGGTCAATGGCGACGAGCAGGTGCGGGCGCAGAAGGGGGCGGGGCGACCCGTCTACGAGCTGGCGGATCGGCTCGACATCCTCGCGGAGCTTCAGTGCGTCGACTACCTCGTGTCGTTCGACGAACCGACCGTCGCGACGCTCCTGCGGAGCGTGCGTCCCGATCTCTACGTCAAGGGCGGCGACTACCGTCCCGAGGAGATCAACGAACAGGACGTGCTGGCCGACCTCGGCGTCGAAGTGCGGGTGCTCGGGCACCGGCCGGGCTTGGGCAGCACGCAGGTCATCGAGCAGATCAACGCGAGCCGCCCGCCTTCATGACCCGTTTCCGCCGCGGCGTTTCGTATGATGCCACCATGAACGAGCGACCGTACGATCCCGACCGCGACCGTCCGGCGGTGCAACGCGTCTGGAAGGAATGCGGCTGGATCTCCGACGACGCGCAACACCCGGCGTTCGACACGATGCTCTCGGCCGGGACGGCGCGGGTCGTCGACATGCACGGCGAGGCGGAGTGCCTCGTCACGACCCACGGCGGCCAGGTGCGGTACCTGCACGACGATCTGCCGTTTTCGCTCGTCAGCGCGGTGACCACCGGACGCGTCGGTCGCAAGCAGGGGATTGCCGGCCGTCTGACCGCCCGCGCCGTCGCGGCGGATGCGGCGAACGGCGCCGCGGTGTCGGGGCTCGGCATGTTCGAGCAGGGCTTTTACGATCAGCTCGGCTTCGGCAGCGGTCCGTACGAGCATCTCCTGCTCTTCGACCCCGGCGATTTGCGGTTGCCGGCCGGCGTGACGGCCCGGGCCCCGCGTCGCCTCACCGCTGCCGATGGCCCCGCCATGCACGCCAACCGCCGGATCCGTCGCCGTGGCCACGGCGGGTGCAACATGGACGACCCGGAGGTCACGCAGGCCGAGGTGGCGTGGGAGAAGGACGGCTTCGGGCTCGGCTACTACGACGACGGGAACACCCTGACGCATCACTTCTGGAGCGAGCCCGGCGGTGAACACGGCCCGTATCGAATCCGGTGGCTGTGCGGACGCACGACCGCGGACCTGATGGAGCTGCTCGCGTTGTTGCGCGCGCAGGGAGATCAGATCCGCCAGGTGCGAATGGAGGAGCCGCCGGGTCTGCAGCTCCAGGATCTGATTCAGCGGCCGATCCGCCGGCAGGTCACGACCCGGGGAGCGCCGCTCGGGCAGCAATTGCGTTTTCTGGCGTGGTGGCAGATGCGTATCAACGATCTTCCGGCGTGCCTGGCCGCCACCCGACTGCGCACCGCCTCGTCGCTCCGCTTCAACCTCGAGCTCACGGACCCGATCGCCGAACGTCTTCCCGCGAACGCCCCGTGGCGGGGCATCGGCGGCTCGTACGTCGCGACGCTCGGCGCCGCCTCCGGCGTCGACCCCGGACACGACGACGCATTGCCGACCCTGCGCACGACCGTGAACACGTTCTCGCGTCTGTGGCTCGGCTCGGCGCCGGCGTCGGGCCTGGCGGCAACGGCAGGCCTCGACGGACCACCCGAGCTGATCGAATCGCTCGAGGAAGCGTTGCGGGAGATCCCGGTGCCGCATCCGGATTGGGAGTTCTAGGGGCAAGAAGCGGACATCCATTGACGAGGGTGCCACGGACAGCGAAGCGTCCGTGCCGTGCGTCGCCCATTGTGCCGGGGAGTCAACCACCC
>JABDLI010000256.1 GCA_013003065.1 Phycisphaerales bacterium
GGTTCGGACACCGCCGCGCTCGGCGCCACCTGGCCCGCTGCCGCCGGCGGCCGCGCGTGGAGCCGCCGGCAGCGGCAGCAACGACGCAATCGGCTCGGCGCGATGCTGACTGCCGTCGCGGCCGAACATCCGCGCGGCGCGCTCGCCGCCGCCATCGGGGCGTCGATGGCCGGCCAACGGGCGACGGCCTTTCTCTCGGGCCCCGACGTGCTCGCGGCGTCCGACCTGCTGGCCATCGCCGCCGGACGGCAGCTGCCGCTGGTGCTCCACCTCGCCACGCGGGCGCGGGCGGCCCACGCGCCCACGCTCGGCAGCGGGCACGAGGCCTATCACGCCGCGTGCGATCAGGGGGCCATGCTGTTCTTTGCGACCAACGTCCAGGAAGCGGTCGACCTCACGCTCATCACGCGGCGGGTGGCGGAACGGGCCCTGGTGCCGGTGATCGTCGCGATGGACGTCGAGCAGACGGCGACGGCGATCCAAGATGTCCGGCTCCCGGACGACGAGCTGATCCGCGGCTACCTCGGCGCACCGCACGCCACGATCGAGACGCCGACCGAGGCACAGCGTCTGGTCTTCGGTGACACACGTCGGCGGGTGCCGCGTCTCTACGACCTGGAGCGGCCGCTCATGTTGTCACCGCTGCAGGATCCCGAGAGCTGGGCGCGGGGCGAAGCGGGACGACGCCCGTTCGTCACCGCTCCGGTCGCAACCATGCTCGCCGACGCGTGCGTGGCGTTTGCCGACGAGACCGGTCGGCGGTACGACCCGCTCTTGCAACACCGGGTGGACGACGCCGAGATCGTCGTGGTCGCCCAGGGATCCGCGGTCGAGACCGCGTGCTGCGTGGCCGACCTTCCGCGGTCGACGTTGCGTGCGCGGATCGGTGTCGTCGGCATCCGGTGTCTGCGTCCGTGGCCCGGCGCCGCGCTCGCTCGCGCGCTCGAAGGGGCCAACACGGTCGTCGTCCTGGAGCGGACGGACACGCCGCTCGCGGGCGACGGTCCGCTCGCCCGCGCCGTGCGTGACGCACTGGCCACGGGACGCGGCCGACACCGACCGCGTCTGGTCGACGTGCACGCCGGGCTGGGCGGTCTGCCGCTTCGGGCCGCCGACCTGCTGACGCTCATCCAAACCGTCCCGGCCTCGTCGCAAGCGCGGTTCTACCTCGGTCTCGACTTCGTACGGACGCGGAGCGTGTACCCCAAGCAGCAGGCGCTCATGGACGCGTTGCGCCGGAGCGATCCCGCGCTCGCCACGCTGGGCGTGCGCAGCCGCGAGCCGCCGCCGACGTGCCGTCCTCCCGGCGCCACGACGATCGCGGTGTGCCGGCGGGCGGGCGAGGACGAGTCCGTGGCGGGCGAAGTTGCGAGCCTGCTGCACGAGCTCTTCGGCGGCTCGGTTCGCAGCCGCCCGGCTGTGACGTGGCAGCGTTGCGATCAGCCGTGTGCCGACATCGTGATCCACGCCCCGCGTGCGCTTCGCGATCCCGGTGACGACGTCCGGGTGGACGTGACGCTGATGCTTCTCGAGGATCCCCGCGCGACGCCGATGGCGGATCGGCGGGCGGACGACGGCATCATGCTTGTCGTTGCCGCGCCCGACGGCCGCGTGCCGCGCGGGCCCCGCGGCGTGCCCCTCTTCGCGGTGCCGGCGTCGACCCGGCCGGACGATCGCGCCGAAGCAGTGCTCGGCGCGACGCTGGCGTTGGTCGTGCGACGGTCCGGTCTCGCAACCCCGCCGCAGACGCGTCTCCGGGCGGTCCGTGCGGCCGGTCTTTCCGATCGCCCGGAGGCGGAACGCGAAGAGCGGCTGGCGGCCTTCCTGACCGGCTTCCAGTCGGTCGCGCCCGTGGACGACAGCGCGTCCGATGCCGATGTCGCCCCGGCCGATGATTCCGTCGCGGCGCCGCAACCGACGACCGGCGAACGCACGGTCCATTCGCTCGCGCGATTCTGGGATCAGGTCGGCGTGCTCTACCGCGACGGTCGGCCGGAGCTGCTCGCGGCCGATCCCGCGCTCGGAACTGCCGTCGTCCCGCCGCTGGCGTCGACGTTTCGCGTGGTCACCCGGTCACGCCGGTTGCTCCCCGTCTTTGACCCGGCGACGTGCGACGGACACCCCGACCTGTGGATGAGCGACCCGGACGGCGCGGTGGCGCCGCTGGTCATCTCCGCCCGGGCGTTGCTGGAGGCGGGCATCGACCTGGCTTCCCGGCGGGGGCGTCCCGCCGACGCCCTGCGCGCCGTGGTTGCGAAGCTCGCGACGCGCGCGAACACGCTGGTGGCGACGGAGACCCCGACGCCCGCCACGGCCCGCGTGCTCTTCGAGGCGGCCGGCGACGACGTTCTTGCGAAGCTCGACGACACCCGACGCGGGCCCATCCGAGAGGCGCTGGGCACGGTACTCGAGGAGATCGGGCCGCTGCCGATCGCCCGAACCCGTGTGTTCTTCGATGAACCGCACCGGCGTCAAGCCGGCACGGGAGAGCTGTTCTCGCTGGCCGTCGATCCCGATGCGTGCAAGAGCCCCGAGGTCGTTCTTGCCGCGTGCGCCGGACGCGGACTTCGCGCGGTCGTCCCGACGCCCGAGCAGCTCACGGCGGCCCGCCGGGGTTGGGCGTTGTGGCGACGGCTACCCGACACGACGGGCGCGACGATCGAGCGGGCTCGCGTTCATCCGGACGTCGGGACGCTGGCGGCGATCATGCTGTCGCGGCACTGTCTGCACGCGATGGCCGGCGGCGACGGCGCCGAGGCCGGCTCCGGCGCGCGGCTCTCGCTCGCCCGGGTGCTGGCGCTGGCGGAGTTTCACCTCCAGCCGCGGATGCAGCAGCACCTCGACGCCGTCGAGACGCTTCGCGCGAAGCTCGGGGAGCGGATCCGCGAGACGCTGGCGGAGGCGTTGCCGACCGGTGACCTGTCGGCGCTGGCGGAGGGGCTCGACGTTCTCGGCCGCGCGGACGTCGACCTCGGTGCGTTGTCGTCGAAGATCGACACGGCGGTGAGCGGCGGGCGGGTCGACGGGGCGCGGTTGGGGCGGCTGGTGGACGCGGCGCGGGGACTGGCCGACCTGTCCTGGCGGCTGGGGCGGGGGCCGGAGGGTCTCGGCCGCGCGCGGGTCGGTCTCGTCATCGCGCCGGGCGCGGTGGCCACGTGGGCCGGGGCGTTTCCGTACAACGCCTTCCAGTGCCCGGCGTTCATCGACGCGACCGGCGAGACCGCGCACGTGGCGCGGGGTCTGCTGGAGGGACACCTGCGGCACGCGCTCGCCGGGGTCCGCATCATGCGGTGGGCGCGGTTGGAGCTCGAAGATGCCGACGCCGCCGCGGACACCCTCGAGCGGTTGGACGAGTTGCGGATCGAGGATCTGACCGACGAGGAGCGTCGGCTCGTCCCGCCGATCCTCGTCGTGGGCGACGATCAGACGCTCGATTCGGGTGAGCTCGTGGCGTTGCTGCACGGCGACCTGCCGATCAAGGTGCTCGTGCTGAGCGACGCCGGAAGCGGGGTGGACGACGGTCTGGCGGTCGACGTCTTCGGCCGTTACCCGGGAGGCCGTCAGTACGATCTCGCGTTGCTGGGATTGCTCTCCCGGCACGCCTTCGTCGTGCAGACCTCGCTCGCCCACGCGGAGCATTTCGCCGATGGGGTCCTCGGAGCGCTGACGCACGACGGTCCGGCGCTCGTGGTCGTGCACGCGCCGAGTCCGCAGCGACACGGCTTCGCGGTGGGAGCCCTCCACGAGCAGGCCCGGCGGGCGGTCGCGTCGCGGGCGTTCCCGCTTCTTCGCTTCGACCCGGCGTCGGGCGGTGTGTTCGGGGCGTGCCTCGACCTCGCGGGGAATCCGGATCCGACGATGCGGTTTTCGCGCGCGGCGGCAGAGGCGGGCGGCACGCCCGTCGAGTGGGCGGCCACCGAGACGCGATTCGCCGACCACTTCGCCCCGCTGGCCGATGGCGACCCGCGGCCGACGCCCATCGCCGAGTATCTCGATCTGCCGGCCGACGAACGGGAAGGCCGGACCCCGTTCGTGGTGCGCCCGAACGAGACCGCCGGGGCGCGTCTGCGGGTCGGACCGGCGCTCGTGGCGGACGCCGACGCCCGCCTCCGCTTCTGGCGCACACTGCAGGAGCTGGCCGGGGTGGTCACGCCCTTCACCGCGAAGGTGCGGGCGGACCTCGAACGCGAGCTTGCCGGCGCGCACGAAGACGAGCTCGCCCGCCTGCGTCGGGAGCACGCGGCGACGGTGGCCGATCAACGAAGACAATTCCAGCTCGAGGCAACCGAACGCATCACCGCGCGGCTGATGTCGCTGGTGGAGCGTCAGTCGGGCCCGCGTGAGAACGCCGGGAGCGTGCCATGAGCTCGGGCCTCTTCAAGCTGTCGTTCCGGCACGGGATCCACCCGGACGAACACAAGGATCAGACGGCCCACCGGCCGTTCGAGCGGATGCCGTTCGCCGACCGGCTGATTCTGCCCCTGCGTCAGCACACCGGCGCTCCGTGCGAGCCGGTGGTGGGCGTGGGCGCAGAGGTTCGGCGCGGGCAGGTCCTTGCCACCCCGGGGGGCTTCGTGTCCACGACGCTCCACAGTCCGGTCACGGGTCGCGTGACCGCGCTCGCGGCGCGACGCCATCCCAACGGGCAGATGGTGCCGTCAATGGAGATCGACACCGATGCGTACTCCAGCCAGCGGCTCCCGCCGGCGTCGTCGATCGACTGGCGGGCGCTGACGCTCGACGGGTTCATCGAGGAGGTGCAGCGGGCGGGGCTCGTCGGCCTCGGCGGGGCGGCGTTCCCCACGCACGTGAAGTACAAGCTGCCCGACGGGCGCCGGTGCGAGCGGCTGGTCGTCAACGGCTGCGAGTGCGAGCCGTACCTGACCTCCGACCACCGCACGATGGTCGAGCGTCCGGAGGCCGTGGTGCGGGGGGCCGAGATCGTCGCGACGATGCTGGGCGCGAAGGAGACGGTGATCGGCGTGGAGCTGAACAAGCTCGATGCGATCGAGACGCTGCGACGCGTCGTCGGCGAGGGCCCGACGCGTGTCATCGGGCTGAACGTCAAGTATCCGCAAGGCGCCGAGAAGATGCTGATCAAGTCGATCTTCGATCTCGAGGTGCCGGCCGGGAAGCTGCCGATCGACGTCGGCATCGTCGTGAACAACGTGGCCTCGATGGCGGCCGTCGCGGATTACTTCGACCGCGGACAGCCGCTCATCGAACGCGGCGTGACGGTGGCCGGCCCCGGCGTCGATCGACCGTCCAACCTCATCGTGCCCGTCGGCACGTCGGTGCGGGACGTCCTGCGTCACTGCGGACTCAACCACGAGACGCGGCAGGTGATCATGGGCGGACCGATGATGGGCATGCCGCTCGCGTCGCTCGACGTGCCGATCCTGAAGGGCACGAGCGGCATCCTCGCCTTCACCGACGAGGTCGTCGACCACACGGCCGAGTACGCGTGCTTGAAGTGCGGGCGTTGCCTGGAGGCGTGCAGCAACCTGCTCAACCCGGCGCGGCTCGCGCGTCTCGCCCGGGCCGGACGCTGGAACGAGTTGGAGATGAACTACGTGATGGACTGCATGGAGTGTGGCGCGTGCACCTACGCGTGCCCCTCCGGCGTACCGGTCGTCCACCTGATTCGGGCCGCCAAGACCTCGATTCGCAAGCGGAAGGCGAAGGGCGAATGACGCAGCCCGAACCGCATCTGCTGCTTCGGGCGGCGCCGTTTCTCCGACGCGGTCTCACCACGCCGGGGCTGATGACCGAGGTGATCCTCGCGCTCGTGCCGGTGATTCTCGCCGCGGTCTACTTCTTCGGTGTCAGCGCCCTCCTCGTGCTCACGGCGACCACGCTGGGCGCCGTCGCCACCGAGTGGTTGCTGAGTCCGGTTCGCCCGCGTGGCGTCGCGCTCCGCGACGGCAGCGCGATCCTGACCGGGCTGATCCTCGGGCTGTGCCTGCCCCCCGGGCTCGCACTGTGGATGGCGTTCCTCGGCGGCGTCGTTGCGATCGGGCTCGGCAAGCTCGCCTTCGGCGGGCTCGGCCAGAACCTCTTCAATCCGGCGCTCGTGGGTCGCGCGTTTCTGCAGGCGGCCTTTCCCACGGCGCTGACCACCTGGGTCCCGGAGGGGACCATCACCGAAGTTCTGAGCGTGCGCAGCGGCACCTTCGCCGCACCCTTCATGCAGTCGTCGGTCGACGCCGTGAGCACGGCCACGCCGCTGGGCGTGATGAAGTTCGAGAACGTGGCGACGCCCGTCGCCGATCTCTTGCTGGGCAACAGCGCCGGCTCGCTCGGGGAAACGTGCGGGGTGGTCATCATCGTCTGTGGCGTGTTCATGGCGTGGCGCCGGCTCTTCGACTGGCGGATCCCGGTGGCGATCCTGGCATCGGTGGCGGCGTTCTCGGCGGTCGTCTGGGTCTTCGACCCGCAGGCGAGCCCGTCGCCGGCGTTCATGCTCGGTTCCGGCGGGCTGCTCTTCGGCGCGGTCTACATGGCGACGGACCCGGTCACGAGCCCGATCGCGCCGCGTGGCGTGTGGATCTTCGGGATCGGCGTCGGCGCGTTGGTCGTGCTGATCCGGCTTTGGGGCGGCCTGCCCGAGGGCGTCATGTACGCGATCCTGCTCATGAACGCGGCGACGCCGCTCATCGACCGCATCAGCCAGCCGCGGGGCTTCGGGCGGGGGAGGGCCGCGGCATGACCGACGTCGAGCTGACGGTCTCCGTGCCGGGACGTGAACCAGGGTCCATTCGTCTGGTTGCCACGCTCGTGGTGACGGCGATGCTCTCGGGGATCGTTCTCGCCGGTGCGTTTCAAGTCACGAAGCCGGTGATCGAGGCGAACCGGATGCGGGAGCTGCGCGCCGGCGTGTTCACGGTCGTTCCGGGCGCGACACGTGTGCGCACGTTCACCTGGCGTGACGGACGGCTCGTGGACGCCGAGGACGACGACGGGGCGTCGGGACCGGTGCTGTACGCCGGCTACGACGATGACAGTTCGTTCCGAGGCTGGGCGATGGTGGGAGAGGGCGCGGGGTTCCAGGACACGATTCGCGTGCTGCACGGCTTCGACCCGACGCAGTGGCGTGTGACCGGCATGCACATCCTGCTCAGCCGGGAGACCCCCGGCCTCGGCGACAAGATCTTCAAGGACGCCGACTGGGTGGCGAGCTTCGACGCCCTCGCCGTCGAGCCGCCGATCACCGTCGTCAGGGACGGGCGCGACGAAGCGCACGAGGTGGACGCCATCACGGGCGCCACGATCTCGTCGCAGGCGGTCGTCAAGATCATCAACGAGGCCAACGCCGCGTGGTTGCCGCGGCTCCCGCCTCCCGGCGCCGAGCCGGCCCTGGAGCGCGATGCGAGCGGAGACACGCCGTGACCGATCACGCCGTCGATTCATCCCGCCTGTACGACGAGTTCGTCAAGGGGATCTGGAAGGAGAACCCCGTCTTCGTCCAGGTCCTCGGCATGTGCCCGATGCTGGCGGTGACCAACAGCGCCGTCAACGCCCTCGCGATGGGCCTCGCCACCGCCTTCGTCCTGATCGGCTCGAGCGTGCTCGTGTCGCTGTTCCGTCGCCTGATCCCCCGTCAGGTGCGGATCAGCACGTACATCATCATCATCGCCACGTTCGTGACGGTGGCCGACTTCACGCTCGAGGCCGTCGTGCCGACGGTCCACCGAGAGCTCGGTGCCTTCATCTCGCTGATCGTGGTCAACTGCCTGATCCTCGGGCGGCAGGAGGCGTTCGCCAGTCGGAATCCGATTCACGTCGCCCTGGCCGACGCGGTGGGCATGGCGATCGGGTTCGCGTTCGCCCTCTTCTGTCTCGGGGCGACGCGGGAGATCCTGGGCTCGGGATCGCTTTTCGGCGTGTCGCTCTTCGGTGAGAACTTCGAGCCGTGGGTGATCATGGTGCTCCCGCCGGGCGGGTTCCTGATGCTCGGGTTCATTCTCCTGTTCTTCAACTGGGTGCAGCAACGCCGGACCCTCCGGCCCTCACGCGTGTCCCCGGCGACGCGGGAGGCGGCGTGATGAACGATCTCCTCTGGATCTTCGTGAGCGCGATGGTGATCAACAACTTCACCTTGTACTACTTCCTCGGGCTGTGTCCGTTCTTCGGCGTGTCGGGCCAGCTCAAGACGGCGTTTCGCCTCGGTCTGGCCACGATCTTCGTCATGCTCATCACGTCGCTGTGTGCGTCTTTCCTGAACGCGTTCGTGCTGCCCCATGCTCCGTATCTGAAGCTGATCGCGTTCATCGTGGTGATTGCCAGCACGGTCCAGTTCGTCGAGATGCTGATTCGCAAGCTCAGCCCGACCCTGTTCCGGGCCCTCGGTATCTTCCTTCCTCTGATCACGACCAACTGCGCGATTCTGTTCCTGGCCCTCACCCAGACCAGCCGCGACTATTCGCTCGTGCAGGGCGTGTCCTTTGCACTCGGCGCCGGCAGCGGCTTCACGCTGGCGCTCGTCCTCATGGCCGGGCTGCGTCAGGAGGCCTCCCTCGCGAGCGTGCCGGAAATCGTCAAGGGGACGGCGCTCAACATGATCATCGCGGGCCTGCTCTCGCTGGCGTTCATGGGCTTTGCCGGTCTCTTCAGCGCGGTGTAGCCTCGCTGACGGAGCGGACGCTCCGGTGCCACGGACAGCGAAGCGTCCGTGCCGTGCGTCTCCCGGTGTGCTGGGAAGTCACACCCCCCACTCCAATGGACACTGACGGCACGGACGCTTCGCTGTCCGTGGCACCTTCTCGTGGCCGTTCGCCCGCTCGCACTCGCGTATGATCCGCCCCATGAGCCGACGCTCCGTCCTCGTGACCGTGATCATCCTGGTGGGTCTGGGGGCCGTCGTCTGGCTCCGCGCGAGCCGCGGTGACGGGGAGGCCCGGTTCGTGACCGTGACCGCCGACATCATGGCGGCGCCGATCAGCGTGACCGTCGAGGCGCCGGTGGCGTCCGAGGCGGCCGAGATCGTCTTCTCGATCTTCCACGCGGTGGACGCATCGATGAGCGAATGGAAGCCGACGACGCCGCTGTCGGAGGTGAACCGGTCCGCCGGCCGCCGCGCCGCCCCCGTTCCCGACGAGCTGCTGGCCCTGATTCGCCGCGGCCTCGCGATCGGCGAGCGCACCGACGGCGCCTTCGACATCACGTGGGCGGCGCTCTGGGGGCTGTGGGACTTCACGGCCGAGGTGCCCACCGTGCCGGCCGATGACGCGGTTGGGCGTCGCGTGATGCTCGTCGACTTTCGCCGCGTCCAGGTCGATGAGGCAGCGGGCACGGTCTTCCTGCCGCAGGAGGGCATGGTCATCGGTCTCGGCGGCATCGCCAAGGGGCACGCGCTCGACCGGGCCGCCCGCGCCCTGCGTGCGCGGGGCATTCACGACTTCATGATCTCCGCCGCCGGTCAGATGATGCTCGGCGGCACCCGCGGCGGCCGGCCGTGGCGGATCGGAGTCCGTGATCCGAGGGGGACGCGGGACGACTTCTTCGCGACGCTGGAGCTCACGGACACGTCGGTGTCGACGAGCGGTGACTACGAACGCTTCTTCGTGCGGGAAGGCGTGCGGTATCACCACATCCTCGATCCCCGCACGGGCCGGCCGAGCCGGGGGGTGCGCAGCGCCACGGTCGTCACCGAGGACGCGACGCTCGCCGACGCCCTCTCGACGGCGCTGATGATCCTCGGCGTCGAGCGGGGGGTCTCCGTGGCCGCAGCGTGGGACGGCGTCGAGGCGTTGCTCATCGACGATGACGGCGTCGTTCACACGACGAGCGGCCTCGCCGGTCTGCCGCGGACAAGGACGAACCCCGGATGATGCCGCGGTCACCGGTGCGGACTCCCACTGGAAGGGCCGGGCCGGCAACGGCTACACTCGCTGTGACGATCGGTGGCTCATGAGCGAGCATCGAGCGGACACGCCTCCGATGGGAGCCACGATATGTTCTCCGAGCGTTTCCTGCGTTCGATGGCCATCCTCCTGATCGCGATCGTGATGGCGATCGCCGCGGACGGATCCGCCGTCGCCGGGCCGATGCCGGGGGATGGCGACGTCGAGCCCGACGCCGTCCGCGAACTCGCGGATCTCGGCGACACCCTCAAGGCGGCGGTCCTCAGCGGGGCCATGTCGGAAGAGGACGCGATCAAGATCTGGGAGACGATGCGTCGCCGCCTGGAGCCGCCGGCGACGCCCAAACCCGCGCGTGACGAAACGCGGGGCGGCACTCCCAAACGCGACCTCGTGCGGCTTGCCGCCCCGGAGCCGGAGCAGGTGTGGCTGCTTCTTCAGCCGGAGTTCCTCGGGCGCGACGTGACGGTGCTGCGTGATGAGCTGATGCTCGACCCGGATCAAACGCTCATCCTTGACGTGTTGCTCGATGACTACCGCGAGGCGTTCGAGCTGGCGTCGGCGCCGTTCCGCGTGGCGCTGACCCGGTCCCGTCGCGCCACCGCCGATCGCTGGATCACGGAGACCCTCCAGCGCGCCCGGATCGACGGCGACGTGACTGCCCTCGAGAACACGCGATCGGCGCTCGAGAAGCTCGCCGAGGAACGCGGCGCGAAGGAGACGCCCGGGAAACCCGAGCGGGCGGACGCCGCCCCGAGCCGACGCGAGCAGAGACACAGGGCCTGGTCCCAACGGATGCTCGCCGTGACGGTGCAGCTCGAAGGACGTCTGGCCGCCCTCCGCGCGCGTGTCGACGAGCAACTCGCCGAGCTCGATCGGGAGGACGCGGTCATCACCGGGGAGCGGGTCCTGAAGATGGCGCGGAGTCTCCGGGCGGAACGGGCGCGACTCGGTCGGGAGCTCGCCGAGCTGATCGCGGCCATCACCACCGCCGAGCAGCGTGGCCCCGCCAACGATCGGCTCGCGTTGGCGCTCGCCCGCGTCCGCGTCGAGCGGCTCCTGCCGCTGGGACGGTTCGGGGGCGAGTCCATGAACCTCTGGGCCGCGCTCTCCGAGTCCGTCCAGCGTCACGAGGCCAACGACGACGACCCGGCCGTCGCAGCGGCGCGACGCGTCCTGCGCGAGCGAACGCTGGAGATCGCCGGGAGGCTCGATCACCGGGCCGAGGCAACGCTCGATCGCGAGCTCGAAGGTCTGGCGTACGTGCAGTGGCGGGATCGCGCGATCGCCGCCAACGGCGGGGCGCCGGGCGGCGTGCCGGCGCGGCAAACGACCGCCGCCCTGACCACGTACGCCGCGGCGTGCCGACGCGAGCTGGCGGCGTCGATGATGACCCGCGACGCGTTGCTCGACCTGCTGGACGGCTCGATCGCGTCGATCGAGGCCGCGGATTCCGACGCGGAGCTGGCGGCGACGTACCGCGACGCCGCCCTGCGTCGAGGGTTTCCGACCGAGATGCGACGCCGGTGGTCCGAGCGGGCGCTGACCTCGGCGAACCGGCTCGACGATCTCGACGACGAGACCATCGAGTGGCTGCGCGGTCTGTCGGCCGACATCGCGCAGTCCCTCGCAGCCCTGCGGGCGGACTCGATCCGCCGCCGTCTCGTCCGCGATCCCCGGCTCGCCCGGGAGCAGGTCGCCGTCCGCTTCGGCGGCGACGAGCGGACGATCGCGTGGGGCTCCGAGCACTGGTTCGGAATCAACCACCAGACGCTGACCGAGATCGATGACCGCACGGAGGGCGAGCTGCGCGCGATGTTGACCGCCGAGCAATGGTCGGTGCTGCCCGCGCGACGGCGCGATGCCAAGATCGGCAAGGAAGGCCGCGACAAGAAAGGCAACGCGAGGCCCACACCGAAGAAGTCCGGCTGACGCCGACGCATCCGCGGCCGTGCCGCTGACGCGCGACGGCGGTTGTGAGCCTGCCTCAGTCGTCCGGGCGCCACCGGGGGCGGGCCGGGACGCGGTCCCAGTCGACCGATGCCTCGAGCTCGGCCAGGGCGACGCGGAGACGCGTGTGTCGCTGGTGGCCGAAGACGTGGTCGCGTTCACGAATGCCGCCCTTGGAGCGCATGACGGTCACCAACGCGCGGCGGTCGGCGTTCGGCCAGCCGTCGAGGCCGGGGAGGGCGGCGATGACCGGGCAGAGACGGTCGAACGCGAACCGCTCCGCTTCGGTCCACCGCGTCCGCCGGTCGACCGGGAGCAGCCGGGCGACCCGACGAATCGCCCAGCGTCGGGCGGCACGGCGGTCGGCGCCGAAGCGGGTGCGGATCGTCTCGGTGAGGGCGACGCCGACGCGGGTCGGATCGGGATGCGTGATCGCCTCGGACCCGCGGTCGACGTCCAGGACGAGCGGAGATCTGGTGAAGCGACGCAGCACCGCCGCCGGTGTGCGATGCGCCCGGTCGCGTCGGATCGACGCCCACTCCTCCGCCGCCTGCTCGCGCAACGCGGCATCCCGGGGGCGGAACCCGAAGCGGTAATAGAACCAGAACGCGCCGGATCGAATGGCCTCCGGGTTGTTCGCCCCGAACTGATAGGGGTCGACCTGCAGGCGGCCGATGCGGTAGTGGTGCACGTAGGTGCGCAGCACCTGGCCGAACAGGAACGCCGATTCACCGCCGCGGAAGGTGTCGAACAGGTGCACGCCGATCTCGGCGCGGCGATCGAGGACCCACGCCCCGCCGTAGGCGAGCGGCACCCGGTTCCGGGCCGCGACGTATCCGAAGTAGGACTCCATCGGGAGTCGCCGCCTCGGCTCGAGGCCGAAGAGCCCGATGTCGATCCCGCGCTCGAGCCGAAACAGCGTCACCTCGCGCGGGTTGGCGTAGGTCACGGGGTCCGCTTCGCGTCCGCGGACGGCGAGCACGCCCCGCGCCACGTCGATCAGGGCCCCGGCCGCGGACGGCGTGAGCCGGACGGGCTCCGGCAGCGGGCGTCGCAAGAGCCGCGCGACGTCGAACGTCCGCTTCAGCGGGCCCCGCTGCATGAACGCGGGTCGGGGGGGAAATCGAATTCCGGTTCGCGTCGGTCCCGCGGCCGTCAGCCGCCAGCGTACACGCAGGTCGAGACACTCGGCGATCAGGTCGCGCAGCTCGGGATCCGGCACGAGCTCGCGGATGCGATCGAGCACCCACCGCAGGTCACGCTCCTCGGTGGAGTCGGCCCCGACCGCGAAGCGAAGCCAGCTTTGCATGTCGAATCGCGTGTGCAGTCGCCCGTCGCGTTCGGGCGGAAGCAGGGCGAGAGAGAGAAGATCGTCCAGATCGGCGCCCGCGGTGCCCTTGAGCCATGCGAGCTCGATCTGACCCGGAAAACGCGTCAGGAGCCACTCGATCATCGCGATCGAGAAGCTCCCCTCGACGGCCTCGCCGGCGAGCCCGCTCTCCTTGAGGATCTTTGCGCCGACGCGGGATCGGAAGAGCGCCGGCGTGGCGGCCGTGACCCGCGTCAGCTCGGCGTCCACACGCGACGCTTGGCCGCGGTTCGCGGGATACGCGGCCATGAAGAGAAGCGTCTCGTGGTACCGCCGCACCACCCGCGGGTTGGTGAGCTGACGCTCGGCACACGCCTGGAGACACGTGGTCTTCTCCGCCGCCGCCACGCCGTCGAACCGATTCCGGAGACGATGCAAAGCGACGACGCGAGCGGAAGAGAGTGATGACACTGACCGGCATGGTACCGCATGCCGCGTTCGGGCTCGGTCGTCGTCGGCGTCGTGGATCGGGGCCGGTTCCGGGTACCCACCGGATCGACCGCCGCTTACGCTCGGAATCGCGTCTCTGCTCGACGCGACGTTGACGACGGCGTTGCGGTTCCGCCCGACGCCCGCTCCGGACTCGGAGATCACACGATGTCACGGCCCTTCGATAGTTGTCGTTTGTATCTGGTTCTGAGGCAGCGGGCGTGGGGTCAGCCGGACCGCGCACCCCGCGAGCGCGGGATCGTCGACGTCGACCGCGATCTCGACGACCGCGCGCTCGGTCTGAGCCGAACGGAAACGGAGGTCGCCCTGGAGGAGCTGCTCGACGCGCGGCTTCTCCACCGCGCCGAGCCGGTTGGTGAGGGGCGGTTCTCCGTGGCGCCGCTCGACGACTTCACGGCGACGACCCTCCTGATGAGCCTGCACTGAGCGGCGGCGTCGCGTCGAGCGGAGCGAAGAAGGAGGACAACCAATGAACCGCACCAACGCATCCGTGCAGCGGCGGACTCCGACGTCTCGGACTGCTGTGTTCGTGGCAGTCGCGAGCCTGGGATTCACGGCCAACGCGATCCTGGCGCAGACGACGGACCCCGGTGACGCGATCGACGTTCTGGAACGGCTGGCGGAGGCGATCGACACCCCGACGCCGTTGCCGCGTCCGGCCACCGACGACGACTTCTATCCGCGTGACGAAGCGAAGGAGACGCTCGGGCGTCTGCTGTTCTTCGACAAGATCCTGAGCGGGAACCGCAACATCTCTTGCGCGACCTGCCACCACTCGTTGACCGACACGGGCGACGGGCTGAGCCTTCCCGTCGGCGAGGGAGCGCGCGGGCTGGGCGTGACACGAAATCTGGGCGTTGGCAAGGAGGCCGTGCACGAACGCGTGCCACGCAATGCGCCGCACCTGTTCAATCTCGGCGCTCTGGAATTCGAGCGGATGTTCGACGACGGGCGGTTGGAGGTGAACCCGTTCCATCCGAGCGGGTTCTCCAGCCCCGCCGGCGACGACCTGCCGCCGGGCCTCGACAACGTCCTCGCCGCGCAAGCCATGTTCCCGGTGACGTCGGCGACGGAGATGGCGGGCCAGGCGGGTGAGAACTCGATCGCCGACGCCGTTGCGCACGGCGACCTCGCCGGGCCGAACGGCGTCTGGTCGCAGCTTGCCGGACGTCTGCGTCAGGTGGGGGAGTATCGCCGCCATTTCATCGCCGCCTTCGAGGACATCGAGGCGGCCGGGGACATCACGTACGTTCACGCCGCCAATGCGATCGCCGCGTTCGAGGCCGCCGCGTTTCGCGCCGACGACAGCCCCTTCGATCGCTTTCTTCGCGGTGACCGCAAGGCGTTGAGCCGACGCGAGCGGAACGGTCTGCGGCTCTTCTACGGATCCGCCGGATGTTCATCCTGCCACAGCGGCACGTTCCAGACGAACCACGAGTTCGCGGCGGTGGCCATGCCGCAGATCGGACCGGGCAAGGGAGACAACCAGCGTGGGTACGACGACGGCCACGACGACTTCGGGCGCGAGCGGGTCACGCTCGATCGACAGGATCGCTTTCGGTTCCGCGTCCCGTCGCTCCGGAACATCGCGTTGACCGGTCCGTGGGGACACGCCGGGTCGTACAACACGCTGGAAGGTGTGGTCCGGCAGCTGCTCGATCCGGTCGTCGCGTTGCAGAACTACGACACGTCGCAGGCGGTGCTGCCGTCGCGGTCCGATCTCGATGCGGTGGACTTCAGCGTGCAGGGCGACGCGCGTCGGGTGGGGGGCATCGCGCGGGCGTGCGAGCTCGAACCCATCGCGCTCTCGGAGGAGGAGATCGCCGAGCTCGTCGATTTCCTCCACGCGCTCACCGACCCGAGCAGTCTGGATCTGCGTTGGACCACTCCGATGGAGGTGCCGAGCGGGCTGCCCGTCTTCGATTGAGGATCACCGAGGGCGATGCGCATCGATCCGGCCCGGTCGACGATGGTCGTCGCGTGGATTCCGACGCGGGGTATCATTGCGGCCGCGGGGCCCACACTCCCGGTCCGGCGACCGCGACGCCGATCCCGCACGGAGCACGATCGCATATGTCCGCCCGGTTCCTGGCTCTCCTCCGCGGCATCAATGTCGGTGGCCACAACATCATCAAGAAGGATGATCTCCGCGCGTGTTTCGAGGACCTCGGGTTCGAGTCGGTGAAGACCTACATCCAGAGCGGCAACATCCTGTTCCGGTCGGGGTCGACGTCGGTCAAGACGCTGACCGGCCGCGTCGAAGAGGGGCTCTCGGATCGATTCGGGTACGACGCGCAGACGCTCGTGCTCTCGCATCGCCAGTACCGAACGGCCCTCGAGGCGGCGCCCGCGGGCTGGGGCGAGGACGACACCAAGAAGCACAACGCGCTCTTTACACTCCGCTCGACGACTCCAGCCAAGGTGATCCGGATGGCCCCGCCGCCACGCGAAGGCGTCGACGAGATCAGCACGGGGCCTGGCGTGATCTTCTGGTCGATCTCGAAAAAGCTCGTCGGTCGCAGCTCGGGCACCAAATTTGCCGCGAGCCCGGTCTACCGGCAGGTCACGGTTCGCAATCACAACACTGTGTTCAAGCTCCTGGAACTCTTCGATCAACTGTGATCGCACGGCGGCGCATCGAAGCCGGCTGGCCAGGACTTGAAAACGACCGGAGGAAGCGAAAATGTCGGACAAGCCGGTTGCTCTTGTCATCGGCGGCGGCAGCGGAATCGGCGCCGACGCGGCCCGGCGGCTGTCGGACGACGGGTACGACCTTGCCGTCATGTCCTCGTCGGGGAAGGGCGAGGCGCTCGGGACCGCGCTCGGGGGGTTGGGATACACCGGGTCGAACCTCGAACCGGCAGACCTCGAAGCGTTCGTCCGGGCCGCGGTCGACCGGTTCGGGCGGATCGACGGGCTGGTCAACTGCACCGGCCACGGACCGAAGGGGCCGGTGCTCGACATCGACGACGCCGACTGGCACCTCGGCATGGACGTCTACCTGATGAGCGTCATCCGCGCGACTCGCCTCGTCGCGCCGATCATGCGTCAACAGGGACGGGGGTCGATCGTGAACATCTCGACGTTTGCGGCGTTCGAACCCGATCCGGACTTCCCGACGTCGGCCGTCTTCCGCGCCGCGCTGGCGACGTTCACGAAACTGTGCAGCACCGCCTTTGCGGACACGGGCGTGCGGATGAACAACATCCTCCCCGGGTTCATCGACAGCCTGCCGGAGAAGGCGGATCGCGTCGCCCGGATCCCGATGGGGCGGTACGCCGCGGTCCGCGAGCTGTCGGACGTGGTTGCGTTTCTGGTGTCCGATGCCTCGAGCTACATCACCGGTCAGAATCTGCGGGTCGACGGCGGTTTGACCATGTCGGTGTGAGCCGCGGGGGGCTCGGACGTCATTGTTCCCGGGCGCCCCTTGCGGCGGCGGTGCGCGTGTGGGATCCTGGCGCCGGCTCGGGGCCGATCGATCGCGGGACGCGTCTCGACGCTCGCGTCTCGGATTCCGCTGCTCAGCGTCGGCACGAAGGGGTTGCGATCGTGTCAACAAAACGTCACAGCGCATTCACGATCATCGAACTGCTGGTCGTCGTCTCGATCATCGCCCTGCTCGTGGGCATCCTGCTGCCGGCGATCGGTCGAGCGCGGGATCAGGCGAAGGCGACGATGTCGGCCGCGAACCTCCGCAACCTCGGGACGGCGCACGGCAGCTACGCGGCCGAGTGGGCCGATCGCCAGTTCACGCTGGTGAACGACGGCATCGGCGAGTACGGCGACAACACCGCGGAGGCGTTTCTCGCGTACTTCGAGCAGCACGGCGGCGACGGCATGAGCGCCACGCACCCGGGTCCCATCTTCGGCTGGGCGCATCTCAACGCCGATCCGAGCGAACCGATGGTCCTGTACGGATTCCACACGCACGAGGATGACGCAGAGGGGTTCGGGGGCTACAGCGTCGCCAACGCGTCGATGAACCTCCCGATCAACTTCGGCGCGATCATCACGCACTTCGGCTCGTTCCGTCTCGGGAACTGCCGGCAGTTCGGGCAGTACGTGAGCGACAAGTTCTACGACCCCGTGTTCTACGCGCCGAAGGACCGGATCGTGGTCGACACGATCGAGGGCGGCGGCTTCGACGGCCGCAACTGCTTCAACGATCCGGGCGAGTATTGCCCGCGTCCCATCATCCCCTCGGTCGGCGACATCCCCGTGTGGACGAGCTATGTCCTCAGCCCGGCCGGCATGCTGAGCCCGCAGGTGCTCGCGCGGGACGATCCGGACGACCCGTCGTCCAACGGGTTCCAGGATCCGTGGAGTCTCAAAGCGGGCTTTCGCAGTCCGAGCTTTTCTCAGTGCCTCTACCCCAGCCTCAAGACCCAGGTGCTCGAACACCACTGGCTGCAGAACACGCAGGTGGACTGCAGCCCGGCGTTCAGCGACGGCACGTATTCCGGATGCGAGCCCTACTACTTCAACCACGCGTGGGAGTCGAGCCCGATCACGCTCTTCTACGATGGCCACGTCGAGAGCATCGGCGTCCGGAACGCGATGCGGGCCGATGGCCGCATGCAAGCGCAGACCGGCTGGGGTCTGTGGAGCCGGGACACGCCGTTCGGTGAGGACGGGTACCTGATCGACCTCGGCTACGACCAGGCGGCGACGAGCTTCCACGTCCTGACGACGGATGGTATTCGCGGCCGTGACATCCTCGCCGACTGAGCCGCACGTACGCCGCCGCCCCGATCACGGGACACGGACACGACTGGAGACGCCCGCCACGATGACGCATCACCGCCAGACCGCGCTCTTGCTCGCGACGCTCGTGATCACGCTGCTGGTCCTTCCGGCCACCGCGATCGGCGTCTCCACGGGCGACGCGACCGGGCCGCTCAGGGTGTTCATCCTTGCCGGGCAGTCCAACATGCAGGGGCATGCGCACGTGCGCACGTTCGCGGCCATGGACCTCGACCCGGCGACGGCGTCGCTGGTGGCAGAGATGCGAAACGCCGACGGCACGCCACGGGTCTGCGAGCACGTGTGGATTTCGTCGATCGGATCTGCCGACGAGGAGCGGGTCGGCCGCTTGACCGCCGGCTTCGGCGCACACGCGCGTGGCCCCAAGATCGGGCCGGAGTTCACGTTCGGGCTCACCATGCAGAAGCGGCTGACGGGGCCGATCCTCATCATCAAGACCGCGTGGGGGGGCAAGAGCCTGCACACCGACTTCCGGCCGCCGAGCGCCGGACCGTACGTGTTCAACGAAGCTCAACTCGAGCAGCTCGCGCAGCAGGGCAAGGATATCGAAGCGATCACCGCCGAGCGGACGCAGGCGTCGGGCCACTCCTACCGGCTGATGGTCGACCACGTGAAGACCGTTCTGGCGGACATCCCACGGGTGTACCCGGACTACGACCCGGCGTCGGGGTACGAGCTGGCCGGTTTCGTCTGGTTCCAGGGCTGGAACGACATGGTCGATCGCGGCGTCTACCCCCAGCGCGATCGGCCGAGCGGGTACGACGCGTACAGCGAGCTTCTGACGCAGTTCATTCGCGACGTGCGGGCGGACCTCTCGGCGCCGGCGTTGCCCTTCGTGATCGGCGTCATGGGGGTGGGGGGTCCGATCGACCAGTACCCGCCGGATCAGCAACGGTACCAGGGCGTTCATCGGAACTTCCGCATGGCCATGGCGGCGCCGGCCGCGTTGCCCGAATTCGAAGGGAACGTCGGCGTCGTGCGCACGGCCGACTATTGGGACATGGAGGTGGTCGCGTTGCGGGCGCGCGAGAGCCGGATCAAGGAGCGCGCGGACGAAGTCAGCCGGGCGATGAAGGAAGGCACGCTGAGCCGCGCGGAGGGGACGGCGACGCTGGAGAGCCTGTACGCGGAGATCTTCTCCCCGCGTGAGCTCGTCATCCTCAAGGAGAGCACCTCCAACTTGGACTTCCACTACATGGGTTCCGCCAAGATCCTGGGCCAGATCGGCCGGGCCTTCGCCGAGACGCTCGTGACGATGATGCAGGAACGGAACGGCGAATGAACGCGACGGCACAGGCGAGGAGCGGTCGCCCGTTTGGCGTATTGGTCGTCGCGGTCACCCTGCTGGGCGGGCTCGCTCCGCCGGCACCCTCGGCGCCGCCGGCGGCGACGACGGCCAACCCCGACTTCACGCAGGGCGATCCGATCCCCGCCGGAGCGACCCACGACTGGAACCTCGGTCCGACCGGCGCGCGGGGCTGGATGTACAGCAACAAGATGGAGACGAGCGAGGCGCGACAGATTCTCGTCACCGAAGTCGCCGCGGGATCGCCCGCCGACGGCCGACTCGAGGCGGGCGACGTCATCCTGGGAATCGCCGGTCGGCCCTTTGCCCACGATCCGCGCACGGAGCTGGGCAACGCCATCGGCGTGGCGGAAGCGGGGGACGGACGCCTGCCGCTCATCCGCTGGCGCGACGGCGAGAAGACGACGGCCGTCGTACCCCTGCGTATCCTGGGCGCGTACGGTCCGACCGCCCCGTTTGGCTGTCCCAAGTCCAGACGCATCTTCGAGTTCGGGTGCGCCGCGCTGGCCCGGAAGATGGAGGCGAGTCCGGACGAGGGCAACCCGATCGAACGCGCGCTCAACGCCCTGGCCCTGCTCGCCAGCGGCCGGTCGGAGTATCTGCCGCTGGTCCGCGCGCAAGTGGAGTGGGCTTCGCGGTATTCGGATCTGGAGCGTCGCACGCTGCACTCGTGGTGGTACGGGCCGGTCAACATACTGCTGGCCGAGTACGCCCTGGCCACCGGCGATCGCAGTTTTCTGCCCGCGTTGGAACGCGTCACCATGGAGATCGTCCGCCGGCAGAGCGCGGTCGGCTCGTGGGGGCACCGGTTCGTGCAGCCGAACGGGCGACTCGCCGGGTACGGCATGATGAACGCCCCGGGGTTGCCCCTGACGGTCTCGCTCATCCTGGCCCGTACCGCCGGGGTCGACGATCCGAAGCTCGACGAGGCGATCGCCAAGAGTGCGCGGTTGATTCGTTTCTACGTCGGCAAGGGCAGCGTTCCGTACGGCGACCATCATCCGTGGATCCAGACGCACGACGACAATGGCAAGAACGGGATTGCCGCGGTGATGTTCCACCTGCTCGATGACGCCGAGGCGGCGGAGTACTTCTCTCGGATGAGCGTCGCCTCCCACGGCGCTGAACGCGACACGGGCCACACGGGCAACTTCTTCAACATCCTGTGGGCGATGCCGGCGGTCGCGCTCTCCGGCCCGCACGCCACCGGTGTCTGGATGGAGGAGTTCGGCTGGTCCTACGACCTCGCGCGGCGGTGGGACGGGACCTTTCGGCACCAGGGACCACCCGCCGCCAAGCCGGACAGCTACGCCGGCTGGGATTCCACCGGCGGCTATCTGCTCGCGTACGCCCAACCGCTCCGGCGTCTTTCCCTCACCGGGAGGAAGGACAGCGTCGCTCCGCAGATCGACGCCGCTGCGGCCGACCGTCTTGTCGCGGACGGCCGCGGGTGGGGGCCCCGCCGGCGGCTCGCCGCCTACGCGACGCGTCCGATCGGGGAAATCGTCGCGGGTCTGAGCAGCTGGTCGCCGGTCGTCCGCGAGCGGTCGGCGATGGAGCTGGCTCGACGCGACGGCGACCCGACGCCGCAACTGATCGCGATGCTCGACCAGGATGACCTGCACACGCGTCTCGGCGCGTGTCAGTCGCTGATCCTGCTGAAGGATCGCGCAGCGCCGGCCGTGCCGGCGTTGCAACGGACGCTGCGCGCCGACGATCAGTGGCTCCGGATCAAGGCCGCCGAGGCCCTGGCGAGTGTCGGACGCCCGGCGCTGTCGGCCTTGCCGGACCTGCTCACGATGCTCGCGGATCATGACGTCGACTCCGACCCGCGTGGAATGCAGCAACGCTACCTGTGCTTCGCGCTCTTCAATCAACGCGGCGGCATGCTGGGGCGTTCGCTCGAGGGCGTGGATCGCACCGCGCTCTATGCGGCGGTGCGGGCCGGACTTCAGAACGAAGATGGTCGGGCCCGCGGCAGCATCGGCTCGGTGTACCGGAATCTCTCGTACGAGGAAATCGAGCCGTTGTTGCCGGCGATTCACAAGGCGGTGGTCGAGCCGGCCCCCAGCGGCATCATGTTCGCCGACGGCATTCGGCTGAGCGGCGTCGAGATCCTCGCGCAGCATCGCATCGCCGAAGGTCTGCCGCTGTGCGTCGCGCTGATCGATCCCGCGCGGTGGGGTCTTGCCAACCGGATCAACCGCTGCCTCGCCACGCTTCGCCGGTATGGGGGCGCCGCCGCCTCCGAGATCCCGCGACTTCGCCAGCTGGAGGAAGATCTCGCGGCCAAGCGTTGGAAGCCCGAGGCGATCGACGCGCTCGGCATCCCGGCCCTGATTCGGGAGATCGAAGCCGACGAAGATCCCCCCGCCTTGCGGAGACTCATCGCGCACGATCCCGACTCCTGATCGAAGCGGCGACGCGTCGCGGCGCGCGGTGGTCAGACGGGAAACCTCAGGTGTCGATCACGGCGCGGGCCAGTCCGAGCTGCTTGCAAATCTCGGCGGTGATCTCCTCGATCGTCCGTCCCGTGGTGTCGATCACCGGATAGCCGCGTTCGCGGTACGTCTTTTCCGCCCACATCACCTCGCGGATCACCGACCGCAGGTCGCTGTAGTCGGTGCCGGCGATGCCCGATTCCGCCAGCCGCCGTTGCCGGATCTCGCTCAGCATCCGGGGCTGCATGGTGAGGGCGATGATCTTCTTCTTGACGCGTGTGAGCTCGCTGGGGAAGCCCACTTCGCGCACGATCGAGACGTTCGCCGTGCGCAGCCCCATGGAACCGAGCAGAAAGGACGTCGGGCTCTTGCTCACGCGGGAGAGCCCGATGACCACGACGTCCGCGTTGTGGATGGTGGCGAGATTGCGTCCGTCGTCGTGCTCGGCCGTGAACTCGATGGCCGCCACGCGTCGAAAGTAGCCCTCGCTCGTCCGGTGGAGGTCGGCGGCGTTGACCGCCGCCGTTGCCCCGGTGTGGCGGGCCAGGAACTCGACGAAGGGACCCGTCAGGTCGAGCTCGGGGATGCCGCGTTCCGCGCACGCCTCCACGACCGCGTCCTTCAGCTCCGAGCCGGCGACGGCGTGGACGAGCAGATGACGTCCGCGGCCGATCGCGGTGATCGTCGTGCGGATCGTCTCCGCGGTGGTCTGGAAGACGTGGAACTTGCGTGTGACGTGAAGATCCTCGAAGCCCATGAGGATCGTCCGCGTGAGGTGACCGGCGAGATGGCCGGATGCATCGGAGACGATGTGCAACGTCCAACGCCGCGGAGCCGCCGTCTTCTTCTTGTCCTTCGTCTTCTTCCGGCGACTCGTTGCGGTCGGCTTCCTCGCCGTTCGCGTCACGGCCTTCTTTCGAGTCTTCTTGGATGCCATTCCGGAAGAACCGCTCGCTGAGAAAGCCGGGTGAGTGACCGATTCTCGAGAGTGTACCACCCGGGAGCCGCGGTCGGCCCGCCGAGCCGGGCACGAGGCCGCGGACCCGGACACGGCCGCGGCCGCGGACGCGGGCACGGACACGGACGCGGACGCGGACACGGACGCGGACCCGGACACGGACGCGGACACGGACGCGGCCACGGACACGGACCCGGACCCGGCCACGGGCACCGCCACGGCCACGGACACGGCCACGGACGCGGCCCCGGCCCGGCCACGACCACCCACACGGGGAGCGCGGTGTGAAGTCCGCGGGAAAACCGCATCCAACGTGCGCCGCCGCAGCGAGACAGGCGGTTTCCCCGCTCGCCCGTCCCAGGTGGCGCGCGACAATCGTGGTGCGCCCCCCCAGACGCTCGCCGCTGGTCAGGAGGTGGCCATGCAACGCTCGTGCAATGCCGAGTGGGGGCGGGGAGCGAGAGTGCGCCGCGTCTGGCCTGCCGCCGCGACGCTGGCGACGTTCATCGCGGCCACGAGTCTCGGTCGCACGCTCGAGTCGGAGTCGGTTCCGTTCGACACGTACCGGCAATACGATGCTGGCGAGAACTCGACCGGCGTCGTTGCGATCGACGTCGACGGCGACGGTGATCTCGACCTGGCCGTGAGCAACCGTGTCTCGAACGACGTGTCGATCCTCATCAACCTCGGCGATGCGACCTTCGACGGCCCCGTGAGCTGCCCCGTGGGTCTTCAGCCCCGGTATGTCGTTGGCGCCGACTTCGACGGCGACGGTGATGCCGATCTCGCCACGACCGACAAGGTGGGCAACTCGGTCACGCTGTTGCAGAACCTCGGCGACGGCAGCTTCATCCCGCTGGATCAGCTTGCCGTGAGCCAGCCCGATTGGCTCATTGCCGCAGACCTGGACGACGACGGCGATCAGGATCTGCTCGTATCCGAGTTCACGAGCCCTCACTGCCTGACGCTTCTGGTCAACGACGGAGCGATGATCTTCACGACGGCGGAGAGTTGGGTCGTTCCCGCCGGTCCGCGCGGCGGGGACGTGGCGGATCTGAGCGGCGGCGGTTTCCGCGATGTCGTCGTGACCGCGATCGTGGACGACGTGGTCACGGTGCTGTTCAACGACGGTGACGGGTTCTTCCGCGAGGCGATCGATCTGCCGGCCGGCGAACAGCCTCGCTACGCCGCGGCCGCCGACTTCGACGCGGATGGCGATGTGGATCTCGCGGTGATCAACAAGGCCGGGGACGACCTGTGGTTGTACTGGAACCACGGCGATGGGTCTTTCTCGGCACCTCCTCTTGACCGCTATCCGACGAACAGCATGCCGCATGCCATCGACAGCGCCGACTTCGACCTCGACGGTGACATCGATCTCGCGATCTCGCACGTCAACGTCGAATACTTCGTGCGTCTCATGCTCAACGACGGATTCGGCCGGTTTACACCCCAGCTGCTCACGTCGCCGGACGGCGGTGCGCACGTGATTGCCGTCGATCTCCAGTCAGATGGCGATCATGACCTCGTGACGGCGAACACGAACAATGGCAGCGTCAACGTGTTCCTCAATCAGACCCGGGAGCCGGGCGGTGGGCTGGAACTGGCGTTGGCCGAAACCGGCGAGGCAGCGACCGCGCCCGGCCCTGTGTTCGATGTGGAGCTCCGGATGCGCGATTTGGGCGGCCAGGAGGCGATTCGCTTCGAGACGTCTCTGCGGTTCCGCCCGCATCGCGTCACCTTCCTCCACGGCGCATACACGTCCGAGCCGTTCGGTCTTCCGCTCATCACGCCCATCGTTGCCATGGACGACCGCATCGATCTCAGCGCGGGTCTCGATCCGTCGACCGGCCAGCCGCCGTCAAGCGACGATGCCGTCCTCGCGGTGCTGACGTTCGAGTCGACGGGCCCTTCGTGCGGTTTCGAGCTCGAGTTCTGCTTGAACGAAGGCCCATCCCGGTTGATCCAACCCGACGGCACCGCCATCGTGCCGCTCGCTCTTCACATCCTCCCCGGCTGTCCGGGCGATGTGACCGGCGACTGCGTCGTCGACTTCGCCGACCTGCTCGAGGTTCTCGCGTACTGGGGCCCGTGCCCGGGGTGTCGGGCGGACCTCGATGACAGCGGAACGGTGGCGCTCGGCGACCTGCTTCAGATCCTCGCGGCGTGGGGATCGTGCGGACAGTGAAGAGCCACTGAACCAGAAACGGACGCGGCCACGGACCCGGACGCGGACACGGACCCGGACGCGGGCACGGACGCGGACACGGACACGGACGCCGCCCAGCCCGTCACACCCCCACGACTACCAGCTCAAATACTCATGCCACAAGACCCGCGCCGCCACCGCGCGCCACGGCGACCACGCCGACGCAAGGGTCCGCAACGTCGCGGAGTCCGGTGGTTGCCGCAGCCGCTTGACCCGCTGCGCGGCCTTGATCAACGCAAGATCCCCGTCGGGCCAGATGTCGGGCCGACGCAACGCCATGAGCAGGTAGATGTCGGCGGTCCACGGACCGATGCCGGGAACCCGGACAAGCTGCGCACGCGCCGCGGCATCGTCGAGCGTGGCGACCGTCTTCAGGGACAACCCGCCGGAGGTGACCGCGATCGCGAGGTTTCGGCAGTACGCCGCCTTCTGCCGCGTCAGGCCGGCCCGACGCAGCCGTGATTCCGCGGCTGCGGCCACCGAGCCGGGGCAGACGCGACCAACCGTTGCTTGCAGCCGCCGGTAAGCGGCGTCCGCCGATCCGAGCGACACCTGTTGGCCCAAGATGATCCGCACGAGCGTCGCGAACCCCGGCGGGCGGCCCCAGAGCGGCGGCGTTCCGATCCGGTCGACGACGGCGGCAAGGTCCGCGTCAGCCCCGGCGAGCGTGGCGACCGCGTCCGGCAGCGTGGCGGACGAGAGCGGCTCACCCGGCCCGACGCTACGACGCCTGCGATCCGAAGTACCGCTCGTAGATCCCACGGATGACCGCCTCTTGCTTCTTGGAAAAGGAGCGTCCTCCCGCCGTCTCGCTGATCCGCTCGATCCACTGCGCGTCCCGCGGACGCAGGCGGGACGCGTTCTCACGCAACGCTTCGATCATCGCATCCGGCGACGAGGCTCGACCGGCCCGCGCGTCGGCAATCCACGACTCGTACGTCGGCTTCGCCCGTTGACGCAGGAGCCGATCGATGTGGTCGTTGAGCTTCTTGATCTCGTCGCGGGAGAGAATGCGTTTGAATCGATTCTGACGCTCCGGCGGGAGCGCTGCCAGGTAGTCCAGCCGCTCCGACGGCGTCACCGCCTCCAGCTCGCGGCGGAGGCGTGCCGCTTCGTCGTCGGGATGGGCGCGATCGACCATCGGTGGGCTGCGTGACTCCGTCCCGTACGGTACGCGATTCACGTGGCGGCGTCGGAGGCGAGGCAGAGGATCACCTCGTCGACGGCCTGTCCGCGTCCCGCCGCAAAGCCGCGGTCGTGACCACAAACACGGAAACCGCACTTCTCCAGCACGCGAACCGACGCCCGGTTGTCGGCAGCCGCTCTGGCGAAGATCGGACGCTCCCGAATCTCGCCCAGCAAAGCGGTCAGGGCGGCGGTTGCCACGCCGCGACCCCAGTAGGCCCGTCCGATCCAGTACGTAACCTCCGGCTGCCCGTCACGCTCGAAGCGGATGACATGCCCCGCCACGTCGTCGCCGACGAGCACCGTCCGCTTGACGATCGCGTCATCGTCGAGGAGCCGTCGCCATCGCGTCATGAACGCAGCGTGATCAGCCGGCTCCGCACTCGTGAAGGCGGCCATGGCCGTGGCGACCGGGTCGAGCTGGTGGGCGTAGAAGATGGGCAGATCGGCGTCGTGGACGGGACGGACTCGAACCATGCCGATCACGAAACACGCCGCTTCCGAACGAGGTCATTCCGCCGGCCGGGTTCCGCGATCACGCGTCTCGGCATGCCGGTCGTGATGCTGGTGGTCGCGAGGAACGCGACAATGCCGATGCTCATCGGCGGGATTGTATCAGTGCGGTGTGGGGGGCCGTGTCCGGGTCCGGGGCCGGGTCCGCGTCCGGGTCCGGGTCCGTGACCGTGTCCGCGTGCGCGTCCGTGTCCGTGTCCGGATCCGGGTCCGCGTCCGGGTCCGCGACCGTGTCCGTGTCCGTGTCCGCGTCCGTGTCCGTGTCCGCGCCCGTGCCCGTGCCCGTGCCCGTGACCGCGTCCGCCCTACTCCGCGCCGACCATCGGCTCTCCCGCCAGCTCCCACTCGATCGCATCGCCCTCGATCCCGTGATCGACGCCCAGCCGCCGGAGCATGTTGATGATCTGCGCGCGATGGTGCATGCCGTGCGTGGCCACGTGGACGAGGGCGATGCCGCGGGTGAACCGGTAGCAGGTGCCCTCGTACGTGACCTCCATCATCTCCCGCCCGCGGCCGGAGCTTCTGACGTCTTCCGCCACCGTCCGCAACGCCGCCGCTGCTGCTTCCAGCCGCCGCTTCAGGTCGTCGATCGTGGCGGACGGGTCGGGGGCGGGCTGCGTGCGGATGCGTTCGGCGATGCGATCGGCCCAGTGCTCCATCGTTCCGATGATGTGAATGAACGTGCTGCGCACCGTGCCGGGACCCATGTCGAAGACGCGATCGAGCCGCTCGTTGTCGAGGTCTCCGCATGCTTCGAGCAGACGTTGGGTGGTCCACGCGTCGTGGGCGAGCAGTTGGTCGAGGGTTGACATTGGAGAGGGACTCCGGGGGGACGGTGTGGACATCGTATCGACGTGTGCGCTGACGCGGATGCCGTCGCGAACACCCCTTCGAGATGGACGCGTGACGGCACGGACGCTTCGCTGTCCGTGGC
>JABDLI010000273.1 GCA_013003065.1 Phycisphaerales bacterium
ATCTCCCCATGTCCGTTCGCGATCTCGAGCTTGTCGTCCTCGGCTCCGGCACCTCGGCCGGGGTTCCCGTCATCGGGTGTGGGTGCGAGGTTTGTGCGTCGGAGGATCCGCGTGATCGTCGTACCCGGACGTCCGCGTGCCTTCGTTTCGTCGATCGGTCCGGTCAACCGCGGGTCATCCTGCTCGATGCATCGCCCGATCTGCGGGAGCAGGCGTTGCGGCACCGGCTCGACCGCTGCGATGCGATCGTCTTTACGCACAACCACGTCGATCACACGTTTGGGCTCGACGAAGTGCGGCGGTTCAACGCGCTCATGAAGGCGTCGATCGACGTGTACGCCGAGTCACGCACGATGGAGTTTCTGCACCGCGTCTACCAGCACATCTTCCGACGCGATCAGAACGTCAACGATTCGTTCGTCGCGACGCTCGTGCCGCAGGTGATCGACGGCGATCGGCCGCTCGACCTCTTCGGTCTGCGACTCACGCCGGTGCGGATGCTGCACGGACGACTGCCGGTGCTCGCCTACCGGGTCGAGGCGCTCGACGAGAGCGGGGCGATCGCCGCGACGCAGCCGCCGCCGCTTCCGCTTGCGTACTGCACGGACGTCTCGGCGATCCCGCCCGAGAGCTGGCCGCGTCTCACCGAGCTGCGGACGCTCGTCCTCGACATGCTGCGGTATCGCAAGCACGCGACCCACTTCACCGTCGACGAGGCCATCGCCGCCGCCGACACGATCGCGGCCGATCGCACCTGGTTCATCCACATGACCCATGACATCCGCCACGCCGACCTCGATCCCAGGCTTCCGGCGGGGATGCGCCTGGCGTACGATGGGCTCGTTCTCAACGGATCCGAGCCCGCGGAGCCGCCGACAGGGTGATTTTTTTGGCTCTGCCTCCCGATTGACTGTCACAATCGGACCCGTTCCGCATCCTATCGAGCCGGGCGACGCTGCGATCGTCCCCTCCGAGCCCCCGTCGGGCCGCCGGCCCCCGGACCGCCTCAGCTAGAAGGAACCACCCATGTCCAGGCTTCTCACCCTCGCCGCTGCTCCCGTTGTTGCCGGTGCCGTGCTGTTGATGCCGGTGTCGAGCGTCGCCCAGTCGGGACACTCGATCATGATCACGGATGACGGCGCCGGGCCGCAGGTCTTTCACCTGACCGTGCCCGATCTGCGTCAGGCGCGTCGCCCCGACTTCGTGCGGGATGACCTTCCGCTCTTCAACCAGAAGCTGGATCTGGACGCCGTGCAACGCATGTCGGTGCGCGAACGCCTGGAGGCGTACCTGGCGGAGTTCGATGCGTTGGCCAAGGCCACGCTGCCGGAGGCGTCCTCGTCGGACAAACAGATCGTGGTGCCGGGCGGCCCCGTCGTGGTGCGACCCGGCGGACACGCTGGACACGCCGGCGAATGGCACGGCGATCACGGGGCGGGCGTTTCGGTCGACGACATCGTGCATGATGCGATCGGTGACGTGAGCACGCTCGACGTCGATGCCGATGTCGGTCCCGGCGGGATGGCGATCGCCATTCGCGCGGGCGTCGGCACGCCGATCGGCGACGCGGAGGGCGAGGACGGCGCGATGATCATCGTCACCGCCGACGAGGAGGGCGAAGGCGAGGGGCACGCGATGATGCCCGACTCCGGCGTCGTGGTCGCCATCGAGACCGGCGAAGACGTCCCCGAGGAGGTGCGTGAGGAGCTTCAGAAGAAGGCCGAGGCGATGGCCGATCGGCTGCGGGAGCAGATCGCCCAGGGCGAGATGCCCGGCATGGGCGGCATGCACATGCGCTCGCCCGAGGATCGCATGAAACGCATGGAGGAGCTCGCCGAGAAGGTCAAGAAGTTCAACGTCGGCAAGGTCGGCCTGAAGCAGCAGTTCGTGACCGACGTGCGGGCGATGCTCCAGCCCGATCAGCTCGACCGGTGGCCCGCCCTCGACCGCGCGCTCGTCCGCAAGAAGACGCTTCCGGCCGGGGAGCTCGCCGGTGAGCGGACCGATCTCACCGAGGTGCTGGGCGGCGTCTACCTCAGCGAGGCCGAGCAGGAAGAGATCGCCGAGACCCTGTGGGGGTACGAGATGGCGCTCCATGACGCGCTGACCCGCCGCAATGCGTTCCTCGCCAGCGCCGAAGGCAAGATCGGCAACGCCATGAAGAACGGCGAGCCCGATCGCGCGATCGCGGTGGCCGAACGCAGCGCGACGCTGCGGACCGCCGTGCGTGACGTCAACGAGTCGTACCGCGACCTGCTGGCCGCGCAGCTCGAGGCCGACACCGCGGCGGCCTTCCGCCGCCGCGCGCTCGAGCAGTCGTACCCGAAGATCTATCGCCCCCGCCACGCCGACAAGGTGTTCGCGGCGGCGCAGCGGATCGACGGGCTGGAGGACGAGACCCGCGCCGGCGTCGATGAGCTCTACCGCGCCTACCGCGC
>JABDLI010000289.1 GCA_013003065.1 Phycisphaerales bacterium
GGTGGTGGTGGTGGTGGTGGTGGTGGTGGCGGCGGCGGCGGCGGCCCGAGCCCCGACGCGGTCGGGGTCTGGTCGTTCGATGACGGCGCGGGCACCACGGCCGCAGATGACGCAGGTACCAACCCCGGGACGCTCGTCGGCGACCCCCAGTGGGTGCCCGGCCACACGGGAACCGGGCTCGCGTTCGACGGGGACGACCACGTCAGCATCCCCTCCGATCCCGCGTTGCAGATCACCGGTGACGTCACGATCTCCGGCTGGTTCAAGCTCGACGCCGCGTTCGACAGCTCGGCTGCGACGTCGCAGATCATCCTCGAGCGGTACGCGAGCGACGAGGAGAACACGCACATCGTGCTGGTCGGCAACGACTACGGCCGGGCGGAGGTGCCGAAAGGGACGCTGGTCTTCAAGGTGGAGCACGGTGCCTCCGGGGACGACTATCGGTACAAGTGGACGCAGCGACGATCGTGGGACGCCGGGACGTGGTACCACTTCGCGGTCGTTCTCAACAGCGACGATGCGGCCAACAACGCGATCCTGATCGACGGCGTCGACGACACCGACGCGACCGATGCCGGCACCGTCAACGCCATCGACACCGACTACGTTGCCGACATGAACATCGGCGGTCGCGACGCGGACTACTATCAGCTCAGCAGCCCCAGCTATTTCGTGGGGGTGATCGACGAAGTCTCGATCGTCGACCGCGCGCTGACCGAAGGTGACTTCCTGCCGGCGGCCCGACATGCCTTCGACTGGCGGATCACGGGTCAGGGCGGGAGCATCGTCGTCGACGGCTTTGCCGCCAGCCGCGGCGCCTACGGGCCGGGCAACGACGGACAGCACCTCGTTCTGAGCTCGAACAGCACGTCGGCCAACGTCATCGATCTGGCGGGCGCGACGATCAGCGGTGATGTTCTCGCCGGCCCCGGCGCCGATCCGGCCACGGCGATTCGTCTGACGGGCTGCTCCGTCGATGGCGTCGTCGGCACGATCGCGGAACCGTACGCCATGAATCCGGTCGAGCCGCCGTCGGGTCTGGGGGCGAGCGTCGGCGACCGCGTCTACAACGGCGGCACGACGCTCCTCAGCGGCGATCTGCACTGCGACGTCCTGCGGCTCACGGGGGGTGCGTTGCTGGAAATCGACGGCGACGTCACGATCCTCTGCGCCGACGGGCTGGAGGTCTGGTACGGATCGCAGATCGAGCTGAGACCCGGTGCGTCCGTCCGGCTCTTTACGCCGAGCAACGTGTGGATCGATCACGGTGCGACCGTCAACGCCAACACCGCCGATCCCGAGCGGTTTCAGATCTACGGCACGATCCCCGATCCGACGAGCGCCGAGCCGCTCAACCTTCTGCTCGCCCGGTTTCCCAACATCGCCGCGGGCTTCATCGACGTCGAGTACGACGCCGCCGCCGAAACGCTGACTGCCAGCGGCACGGCGTTTCAAGTCGACCACGATGGCGATGCCGCCACGCCGGCCGTGCCCATCTCGGGTGGGAGCTTCGACATCACCGCGACCGTCGACAACACCGGACGCGCGAGCTCAGGCAACCTCACGATCTCCGGCTCGATCCCCGGCATGGGCATCCCCGGCCCCACGCTGCTGACCGGAGAGATCGGCCTCTACGGATCGACAGGCGTCGGAAGCGGTCTCAACGAGTTCGTCTTCAAGACGAGCGGTGGCGACCTCGCCGACCGTTTCGGTCCGGCGGCCGGCGTCATCCTCTCGGCGACCGCCTGCCCGGGGAGCTACGCGGCCGACTGGGACAACCTCTCCGGCGGCACGCCCGGCACCGGCTCGGCCGTCGCGTCCATCGCGCCGGGTCCCCACACGCTCGTGGTGGCCGACGGGGCCGAAGTGCATGCCAACACCCACGCCCCCCTGCTGCACACGCGGATCGACTCGGCCGACTACTACGGCTCCATCGTGGGCCACGCCCTCGATCTGTCGAACGGTGCAAGATACTTCGTGGATGTCGAGACGTACGTGCCGACCTGCGTCACGCTGGCCGACGTCGAGGGCACCGCCGGCGTGTCGGGGCCGGGGGGCATCACCTCCACCGAGACCTTTCACCAGTGGTTCCGAACCACCCTCGGCGTCAACCAGGCGGGGGCCCACGCGATCACGCTCACGCGGGACTTCGATGGCATCTACGAGTTTGCCGCGACCGATTTTCACCCGGTCGACGATCGGCTGCTCGGCAACGAGGGCGCCGCGCACAACCGGCGTTTCACCTTCGCCATCGAAGCGTCATTCGTCTACGACGAGTGCGCCGAACAATACTTCGAGCTGCGGGGCGGTGATGGGCAGTGGCTCTTCGTCGACGGAAAGCTCGCCATCGATCTCGGTGGCGTCGCGAGCGGCGCCGAACAAACGGTGGACGTCGACCGGCTGGGGCTCTTCGACGGAGAGACCTACCGCGTCCACCTGTTCTACGCGCAGCGTGACTCGGGGCAGACGGACTTCCGCATCCGCACCAACATCGAGCTGATCCCCGACGACAAGGTCGACGGGCTCACGGCGATGTTCGACTGAACAACCCGCGTCCGCCCGTCAGCTCGTCCGGCTCGCCCAGCACGTCGTACTGGATGACGGACGACTGGAACCCCATCCCCACGAGGTTGGCCCCCGACGCGGCGCGGTCGAGCCCGCCGTCGATGGTCAAGAGCCGCGCGAAGATCCCGTGGAGGGCGGCCTCCCGGCTCACGATGTCACGGGGATCGGCCCCGAGGGGCAGACCGTCGCCGGGGTCGAAGTCCACGTCGCAGACCTGGCTCGCCAGCCCGTCGATCCGCGCCTTCCCGTGATCCGTCTGGAGGTTCTGCAGGAGGAAGTGGTTCGGCAGGTCGTACATGCTGAGCAACGTCTGGTCCCAGCACGTGATGCACCGATCGGCGCCGGAGAACTTGACCTCGTTCATGTTCCAGACGTTGAAGCTCGCCTTCGTCGTCACCGGTCCGTCGGTCTCCTGTCGAAGGTCGACGTCGACGGGGTGCAGCGTCAGGTCGGTGTCGCTCGCGATCAGCCGCGGGCCGCTGAAGGCGACGGAACCCACCGCCTGGAAGTTGAGCAGCAGCTCGTTGAACGACTGGGCATACTCGGTCCCGTCGAGGTTGAGGACGCCCGGCGTGCCGGTCGTCGCGCCGTGGGCGATCGCGTCGTTGACGACCTGGTAGGCGCACGCGTTGTACTCCCACCCGGAACCGCCTCCGTACGAAACGATGGTGCCGTTGCCCGTCAGGTGATTCCAGCGGATCTCCTGGTTGTCGCGATCCACCGCCCATCCCACGATGTAGCCACGCAGCACCCGATCACCGGTGCCGTCGACAGCCGGTCGTCCCGGCGGGAAGCCGGGGTCGAGCGCCGTGAACGGGGAGAGACCACCGGCCGCGGGCTGGCCGGTCAACGCCGACCAGTACGTGGGCTGGTTGCCGGTGAGCGTCAGTTCGTTGTCGAGCCAATTCCAGCCGGGATGCGCGCGTTCGCCCGTGGTCGGGTCGGCCGGCAGCGGCGCGTCGCCGTTGATGAAGTAGAGCTGCACCTTCACGTCGTGGGGATGATCGTTCGTCAGGCTGAGGAACGTGTCCTGGAGGACGGCGCCGCCGTCCGTCCAACGCAGCTCGACCTTCGAGAAGACGAGCAGGCTCCCTTTCTCGGTGCATCCGACGCGGTCGGGCCCGCCCGGGGCAACGCAATCGGCGGCTGCACACTCGACCCCGCTCGCGTAACTGGTGCCGCCCATCGCCGTGCAGTCGGCTTCGGTCGTCTGGACACACGAGCCGTCCGGCAGGCAGCAGGCCCCCACCAGCGACAGGAACTCGTAGGTGATCGTCACCGTGCCGCTCGCCATGAAGTCGCTGATGACGATGGTGGCGTCGGTCGCGCCGAGGATGGAGAAGCCGCCGCTCGCGAAGATGTCGGCATCGACCGTGCCGGCGCCGATGAAGGGCGCGAGGTTCGTGGTCTCCTCGCTCGACTCGTTCGCCATCGCCGACACCGAGCCGAAGTCCCAGAAGTCGGGACCGCTGCCCGGGACGCCGTCGGACGGAGCGACGCTGCCGTCGGTCGCGTACGTCTCGTTGAAGCCGCTGAACGTCGAGATGTCGCGGATGTCGTTGGTGAGGAAGCCGGCGAGCACGAGCGCGAAGTCCGGCGCGGGAATCACCGATTCGTTCTCCGCGGTGACGCTCGCACCGATCGCGGCCGCGAGATCGACGGTGACGCGTTGCAGGATTCGCTGTCCGCCCTGGTCGTCGAACTGGTCGAATTGAAGCAGGGCCGATCCCGGCGAGAGCGGAAACCCGAAGGGAAGAGTCTGCGTTTCGGTCAACGGCCCGCCGGCCCACGCCGCGGGGACAAGCATGGTCAGCGCACCCACCACCACCACCGTCGTCATTCGTCGATTCGCCATGATCTTTCTCACCACCTGCCCGCACGCTCGGTCCGCGTGCCGTTTCCCCGCCCCGGAGCCGCGGCTCGACATATCGAGCGGCGGGACCAGCTCGATACGCGCACGAGATCACGCGACGGCTCCATCGTATCGACGGTCGCCGACCAATCGCCAGCCTTTGTTTCAAGTTGGTGGAAAGCCGGCCTGCCTTCCTTCGCCAGCTTCACATTTGAGAGGCTGGAGGCACGCAGAGCGCAGAGAAATGAGCCGAGCACCACCGATGGCGGTGCTCGACTCGCGTCCCCGAATCGGGTGAGCGTCAGCGGTCGAGGCTGCCGACGCCGGTGTCCTTTGCCCGCGATCCCTTGCCGCCGGGAGACGTCAACTCGCCGGGGCCGGTCAGCACGTCGTACCGGATGACCGCGTTCTGGTGACCCATCCCGACGATGTTCGTCGCGGCCTTGGCGGAATCGATGCCGCCGTCGATGTCGAGGTACCGCGCGACGACACCGGTCAACGCCACGGCCTGGCTCAGGATGTCACGCGGATCGGCGCCGACTGGAAGCTGATCGCCCGGGTCGAAGTCGAAGTCGCACACCTGACTGGCGAGTCCGTCGATCCGCGCTTTGCCGAAGTCGGTCTGGAGATTCTGCAGAAGGAAGTGGTTCGGCAGGTCGTACAGGCTCAGGAGTGACTGATCCCAGCAGCTCACGCAGCGATCGGCGCCGGAGAACTTGACCTCGTTCATGTTCCACACGTTGAAGCTCGCCTTGGTCGTGACCGGTCCGACGGTCTCCTGCCGCAGATCGACTTCCACCGGGTGGAGCGTCAGGTCGGTGTCCGAGATGACCAGACGGGGGCCGCTGAAGGCCGCGGAGCCGACCGCCTGGAAGTTCACGAGCAGCTCGTTGAAGGCCTGGGCATATTCGAGCCCGTCGAGGTTGATCTCGCCCGGCGTGCCCGTCGGCTGACCGTTCGCGATGGCCGGATCGACCGCAGCGTACGCGCAGGCGTTGTACTCCCACGCCGAGCCGCTGCGCACGTAGTTGACGATCGTGCCGTGACCGGAGAGGTGGTTCCAGCGAATCTCCTGGTTGTCGCGGTTGACGGCCCACCCGACGATGTACCCGCGGAGCATGCGTTTGCCGGCGTTGTCGATCGACGGGCGACCGGGCGGGAAGCCGGGATCGACGACCGTGAACGGGGAAACGCCCTTGGGCTGACCGGACAGCGCCGACCAGTACGTCGGCTCGTTCGCCGTCAGCGTGATCTGGTTGTCCACCCAGTTCCATCCCGCGTGCGCTCGTTCCCCTGTGACCGGATCGGCCGCCAGCGGCGGGTCGCCGTTGATGAAGTAGAGCTGCACGGCGACATCCTGGTTCATGTCGTTGGTGATCGAGATGAACGTGTCCTGGACCAGGTTGCCGTCGCCGTCCCAGAGGATCTCGACCTTCGAGAAGACCAGCAGGCTGCCCTTTTCCGTGCACGTGCCGCGGGGATCGCCCCCGACCTCGCCGGCCGGGCAGTTGGCGTCGGCGCACCGGATGTCTCCCTGCCACGCGTTGCCACCGGAGGCGAAGCAGGCGTCCTCGGCCAGCTCCTGGCACGCCCCGTTGGGCAGGCAGCAGGCGCCGGCGACGACTTCGTACGCATAGGTGATCGTGATGACGCCCTCACCGACGAAGCCGTCGATGATGATCGTGGCGTCCGTGGTCCCGGACAGCGAGAAGCCGCCGTTGACGGCGACCACCGCGTCGATCGTCCCGGCGCCCACGAAGGACGCCAGCCCGCTGGTCGTCGTGGCGTCATCGGCCACGGCGCCCGAGACGAAGCCGAAGTCCCAGAAGTCGGGACCGCCGCCGGGGATCCCGTCGGAAGCCGCGACGGAGCCGTCCGTCAGGAAGGCCTCGTCGATGATCGTGAAGGTTGCCAGCGAGGCGAAGTCGACGGTCATGAAACCGCCCAGTGTCAACGCGAAGTCCGGAGCGGGCAGGGTTGATTCGTTCTCCGCCGTGACGTTCGCACCGGCGGTTCCGTCCACCGACATGGTGACGGATTGCAGCACGCGGTTCCCGCCGTTGTCGTCGAACTGATCGAAGGACAGCACCTGACTTCCCGGAGAGAGCGGAAACGAGTAGCTCAGCTCCTGCGTCGTCTCCAGCCCGCCGCCGGCCAGCGTTGCCGGCACCAGCGCGAGCGTCGCGATCGCCGCCGCCAACCGTGTGCACGTACGAGTGTCCATCCGAACCCTCCGTCCCGGCGGCCTTCGTTGCCACCACCTCGCAGGCTTCCGGGTCGACGGCGCAGGCCGACAACGACGACGCCGGTCGTCGTGACGACCGCGTGCGCTCATCGCATGCTCGGCATCTGGCAAGGGCCACGCGTCCCCACGACGCATCCCCTCACCGTCCCCTCGGAAGTTGTTTCGGACGCTCCGCCACGATGCGGAACGCCACGTTCCAAAACCGTGCCACCGGTTCGGGGTGAATCAAGGTAAAGTGCGTCGGAAAACGGTGTTGCGACGTTTGCCGTGTTGGCGTGTCGTGTTTATGGGACGTTGGTTGGCGGGGGTGTCCGGGGCGGGCCGCGTCCGTGTCCGTGTCCGTGTCCGTGTCCGTGTCCGCGTCCGGGTCCGCGTCCGTGTCCGCGTCCGTGTCCGCGTCCGTGTCCGTGTCCGTGCCCGTGTCCGTGCCCGCGTCCGGGTCCGCGTCCGTGTCCGTGCCCGCGTCCGTGTCCGTGTCCGCGTCCGTGCCCGCGTCCGTGTCCGTGTCCGTGCCCGCGTCCGTGTCCGCGTCCGTGTCCGTGTC
>JABDLI010000306.1 GCA_013003065.1 Phycisphaerales bacterium
CCGGCCAGCCGCCGGGCGATCTGGACGCCGGCGTGCGTTCCCGCGCTGCCGGGCGCCCCCTCGCCGCCGGTCTCCGGGCCCCCGGCGTCGCCGCGGTGCCACGCGTAGCCGTTGTCGCCGATCGACAGAATCCCGGCCTCTCCGGCCAGCGTGAGACGGCGGAACCAGCCGCCCGTTTGGTTCGAGACGTGCGCGGTTCCGCTGCGTCCGCCCGTAAATCGGAGGCTCACGGTCATCGATCCGGTCAGATCGACGAGCCGGTCGGGGGTTGCCGTGGTCTCGCCCCCGAGCGCCGCGTCCAGTCGCTCGACGGTCCCCCCCAGCGTGACCAGCGTGTCCATCGCGTCGTACAGCCGGGCGAACAGCGACCCGTCGCCCGGCCCCCCGGCCACGACGACGCTCATCGACGGCGCCGGGCCGAACGCCTCGACCGCGTCCAGCGTGCCGCGGTACCCCGCGCTGCGGCGGAAGAGCGGTACGAACGCGGTGTCCAGGGACGACGCGTCGCCGGTCAGCAGCTCGTCGAACGCGATCGGCCGCGGCTCGCTCGTGAACACCGGGCACCCGCGTTCGGCCAACGCGCCGCGTTCATCCCCGCCGAGGACGCACGGGGCGGCGATCCACCACGCGGCTGCGTCCGTTTCCCGTGCCGTCTGGCGGATGTCGGACGTGGCGGGCCGATCCCAGTGAGACCCGAGGGCCGTGGCATCGGCAACGGTGGGTGCGCCGACGCCGGCAATGGCGAGGTTGCCGGCGCGGAGGGCATCGTCGACGAGGGACTCTTGTCCGCGTCGCGCCCACACGATGATCCGGGCGTTTGCCACGCGGGCAGTGTACCGGCGGCGGTGGATTGGGGCGGCGGGAGCGGGGGGCCTGTCGTGCGTGCTATACTCTGCCCGGACAGACGGTCGCGGGCGATTCGTTCGCTCGAGGAAAGTCCGAACACCACAGGACACGGTGGTGGGTAACGCCCACCGGCCCCGGTCGCGGGTCAGGGAAAGTGCCACAGAAAACAAACCGCCTCGTTCGCGAGGTAAGGGTGAAAAGGTGCGGTAAGAGCGCACCGCCCGGCTGGTGACAGACGGGGCACGGCAAACCCCACCCGGTGCAAGCGCAAGCAGCCTTCCGTCCGCCTCGTGCGGGCGTCCGTAGTCCGCGGAGTGAAGGCGGGTCGCGTGCTCGAGGTCGTCGGCGACGGCGACCCCAGATGAATGACCGTCACCCGGTTTCGGCCGGGGACAGAATTCGGCTTATGTCCAGTGCGACCATTTGAACGACGGGCGAGCGGAAGCTCGCCCGTTGTTCGACACCCTTTCGGTTATTGCCCGCCGTCGCTGGCCTTCAACGTGACCGACAGGTCATGCTCCACCCCATCCCGATCCACCGTGATCGTCACGACATCGCCCGGCTTGTGCGCACGCAGCTTCTCGGCCAGCGTCCGCATGCCGTCGAGGTCGTCGCCATCCCAGCCGATCATCACGTCGCCGGCCTTGACGCCGCCGTCGGCCGCACTCGTGCCGTCGGAGACGCTCTCGACGAGAATGCCGTGGTCGATGTCCTCGCCCATGCCCGGGCGAATGCCCAGCCGCACGGGTGCGTAGGCGCGATCTTCGCCTCGGGTCTGACGCCCGGGCTCGGTGTGACGGAGCCGGTCCGGGCGGGTCGCGAGGTCGATCGCGATGCTGTAGATGAGATCCAGGATCTTGGCGGCGCCGGACGGGTTGACGGTCGAGGCGAGGTCGCGGGGTGAGGTGTACTCCGGGTGCATTCCCGTGAAGAAGTGCAGGCCGGCCACGCCGATGCGGTTGAAGTTCGCGTCGTCGGAACGACCGCTGCCGGCCGGAGTCTCCGCGATGACAAGGCCGCTCGACTCGAAGTGCGGGCGGAGGATCTCCTGCATCCCGACGGCCGTGCCCGTGCCGAGCACGGCGAGGTTGTCGGATCGGAGCCGCCCGATCATGTCCATGTTCAGGAGGCACGTCATGCTGGACGCCGGAATCGGAGTGTTCTCGGCGAAGTACCGCGAGCCGTGGAGACCACGCTCCTCGGCATCGAAGCAAAGGAAGAGGACGGAGCGGAGGGGCTCGTCGCTGTCCGTGTCCGCGTACCGCTTCGCCAGAAGGTCGGCCAGGATGAGCACGCCGGCCGTGCCGGACGCGTTGTCATCGGCACCGGGGAACAGGGGGCCGCGGTCCGGCGTCGTCCCGAACATGCCGTATCCGTTGTGGTCGTAGTGACCGCCGACGACGAGCCACTCGTCCGCCAGGTTGCCGCGACCCGGCAGCACGGCGCCGACGTTCTCGGCCGGCATCGGTTGCCCCGCCCGCTTGCGTTCGAGCGTCGCGGCCAGCTCGACCTCGACCCCGTCGAGGTCCACCGTCGTGATCGCGGCGGTATCCGCCTGCCGACGCCAGTGAAGCAGGTCGCCGCCTTCGCGATCGCCCGCGGCCAGCAGCCGGGCGGCTGCCTCCGGCGTCATCTGAATCGCGGGCACGTCGATCTGACGGCCGAATCGCGCGCTGCGGTCGATCGGCTCGAGCCCCTCGCGACCGTCCACGCAGTCGGGGGGGTTGACGAGGATGACGCCGGCGGCGCCGCGATCGATCACGGCGCGCATCTTCCGGGCGATGCCGGCGTTCGGACTGAACCGCTCCTCCGCCCACTGGCTCGAGCCCTCCTCGTCGAGCGGCTCGTAGCGGAGGACGAGGGCGATCCGGCCGGTGAGATCGGTGTCTTCGTCGAAGCTCGAGTAGCCGTCGGGGCCATCGGCGATGCCGTAGCCCACGAACGTCACGGGCCCGCTCGCCGCACTGGAGCCGGAGTTGCCCAGGACGACGTAGTCGGTGCCCTCCACCAGGGCGTTGCCGCCGACGGCGGCGTGCGCTTCCTCGATGGTCACCTCGAAGCCCCGGCCGGCGTTGAACTCGAAGGGCTGCATGAAGCTCGCCATCGTCTCGGCGGCGCCGCCGAGCATCTCGTCGGTGGCGGGGAACGCCGGCTCCAGACCGGCCCGCCGGAAGTGGAACTCCAGGTAATCGCGCGCCCGCTCGGTCCCCGCGCTGCCGTTGACGCGTCCTTCGAAGTACGGGTTCGCCAGCGTCTGCACGTGCTGGTACCACTCCGAGGCGACCGGTCCGAGATCCTCGAAGAGCGTCTTGTAGTCGATCGCGTGCGGATCGACCCGCGTCGATTCCTCGTCGGGCCGGAAGGTCGTGATCGAGGCCGGGCCCCGCTCGATGCGTCCGGAGGTCGCCGCTGCGGCGGGCGTGGGGGCGGCGGGGGGCGCGGCCATCGACGCGTCGGTGGGAGGTGCCGCGACGGGTCGCGCGACGGACGTGGTCTCGGTGTGGAGGTGCGCGCAGCCGCCGGCGAGAAGGAGCAGCGACAGGACGAGCGGACGGGTCAGCCGGTGAGTTGTGGGCATCGTGTGTCTCGGGAGTTGGAACGTCGGGTCGGGCGGCGTGGAGTCGGGCCGATGCGGGTGAAGGGGCACCGGGCATTGCTCGCCGCGGGGGCCATGAATATAGTTCGCCACGTGTGAAGCCAGGGCGGGCCGGGGCCCGTCGCTCCCCAAGTGGACCCATCATAGCCCTTTGGCCCTTCGGGCCGGAGACGAGATCGCTCACCCGGCCGACCGGGATGACGGACGACCATGCCCACCACCTCCACCACACCGACCTCCGGCCGGCCGGCCTCCCGCGGCGCGTCCGCTGAGACTCACATGAACGACGACGCCATCCTCGCGCCCTCGGACACGTTCCTGCGTCGGCACCTCGGTCCCGACGCGGCGGAGATCGCGGCGATGCTCCAGACGCTGGAGCTGTCCTCCCTCGACGCGTTGACCGACGCCGCGGTGCCGCCGGCCATCCGCACGGACCGGCCGCTCGATCTGCCCGACCCGCGCAGCGAGTTCCAGGCGCTCGCCGACCTGCGTCAGCTTGCCTCGCGGAACCGCGTCATGCGCTCGATGATCGGGCAGGGCTACCACGACACGATCACGCCCCCCGTCATCCAACGCAACGTGCTGGAGAACCCGGGCTGGTACACGCAGTACACGCCGTACCAGGCGGAGATCGCCCAGGGACGGCTCGAAGCACTGCTGAATTTCCAGACGATGGTGAGCGAGCTGACGGCGTTGCCGCTCGCCAACGCGTCGCTGCTCGACGAAGCCACGAGTGCGGCCGAGGCGATGCTCATGTGCCACGCCATCGCCGGCGCGAAGACGGGCGGGGGTTTCTACGTCTCCGAATGCTGCCACCCGCAGACGATCGCGGTCGTGCAGTCACGGGCCCAGTCGCTCGGGCTGGCGGTGACGATCGGCGACGAGCGGAGCCACGACTTCGACGCGGCGCCCATGTTCGGCGTGCTCCTCCAGTACCCCGACACGGACGGCGTCGTGGGGGACGACCGCGACACGATCGCCCGCGTCCATGCGGCGGGGGGGTTGGTCGTCATGGCGGCGGATCTCCTCGCCCTCACGATGATCACGCCGCCCGGCGAGCTGGGCGCGGACATCGCCGTCGGCTCGACGCAGCGGTTCGGCGTCCCGATGGGCTTCGGCGGACCCCACGCCGGGTACCTCGCGACGCAGCCGACCCACGTGCGGCGAATGCCGGGTCGGCTCATCGGCGTCTCGCGTGACGCGACCGGCCGCGCGGCGTTGCGGATGGCGATCCAGACACGGGAGCAGCACATCAAACGCGATCGCGCGACGAGCAACATCTGCACGGCCCAGGTGCTGCTGGCGATCATGGCGGCGATGTACGCCGTGTACCACGGTCCCGACGGCCTGCGTCGGATCGCCCAACGGGTGCACGCGTTCACGCGAGGGCTCGCCCGCGGGCTCGAGTCGGCCGGACACCGGCGGATCGGCGACGGCCCCTTCTTCGACACGCTGCGGGTCGAGCCGGTCGGCCGCACGGCGGCGGAGGTGATCGCCCGGGCCGCCGACCTCGGCGTCAACCTGCGCGGGTACGACGACGGCCGCAGCGTGGGCATCGCCTGCGACGAGACCACGACCGCGGCGGACGTGACCGCGGTCCTCCGCGCATTCGGGGTCGAGACCGATGTGGCGTCGGTGGCGGCAAACGCGGCGAGCGCGCCGGCGACGCTGCCGGAGACGCTCGTGCGCGACGACGCGTATATGACGCAGGAGGTCTTCCACGCTCACCATTCCGAGACGGCGATGCTGCGGTATCTCACGCGGCTTCAATCCCGCGATCTCTCGCTCGCGCAGTCGATGATCCCGCTCGGCTCGTGCACGATGAAGCTCAATGCGACGTCGGAGATGCTCCCCGTGACCTGGCCCGAGTTCGGGCGGATGCACCCGTTCGCGCCGGTCGACCAGACGGCGGGCTACCAGACGCTCTTCGCCGATCTGGAGCGTTGGCTCGGCGAGCTGACAGGCTTCGCCGCCGTGTCGCTCCAGCCCAACGCGGGCTCACAGGGGGAATACGCCGGGCTCGCGGTGATCCGCGCGTACCACAAGCATCGCGGCGACGCCGCGCGCGATGTGTGCCTGATCCCCGTCTCCGCCCACGGCACGAATCCGGCGAGCGCGGTCGCCGCCGGTTTCCGCGTCGTGCCGATCGCCTGCGACGACAAGGGCAACATCGATCTCGACGACCTCCGGGCCAAGGCCTCTCAGCACGCGGCCAGCCTCGGCGCGCTCATGGTCACGTATCCCTCCACCCACGGCGTCTTCGAACCGACCATCCGCGACGTCTGCGCGATCGTGCATGAGAACGGTGGTCAGGTATATCTCGACGGCGCGAACATGAACGCCATGGTCGGCGTCTGCCGTCCCGGCGAGTTCGGCGCGGACGTCTGTCACCTGAACCTGCACAAGACGTTCTGCATCCCGCACGGCGGCGGGGGACCGGGCATGGGCCCGATCGGGGTGGCCTCGCATCTCCGGCCGTTCCTGCCCGGGCATCCGGTGACGCCGCCCGCGTCGGCCGGTCCCGACGCGATCGGGGCGATTGCCGCCGCGCCCTACGGCAGCCCGAGCATCCTCCCCATCACCTGGATGTACCTGGCCATGACCGGGGCCGAGGGCCAGCGGCAGGCGACGCAGGTGGCGATCCTGAACGCCAACTACATGGCCCGGCGGCTGGACGGTCACTACGACATCCTGTTCACCGGTCCCAACGGCCGCTCGGCCCACGAGTTCATCGTGGACTGCCGGCCGTTCGACCGCAGCGCGGGCATCAAGATCGACGACATCGCCAAGCGGCTGATGGACTACGGCTTTCACGCCCCGACGATGGCCTGGCCGGTCCCGGGCACGCTCATGATCGAGCCGACCGAGAGCGAGTCGAAGGCGGAGCTGGATCGCTTCTGCGACGCGCTCATCGCCATCCGCGGCGAGATCGCCGCCATCGAGCGGGGCGACGCCGACCGCGACGACAATGTCCTCAAGAACGCGCCGCACACGGTGGAGATGATCGGCGCCGACGAGTGGTCGCACGCCTACGCCCGCTCCGAGGCCGCCTTCCCGGCCCCGTGGTTGCGCGAGCACAAGTTCTGGCCGCCCGTCGCCCGAATCGACAACCCCTACGGTGACCGCAACCTCGTGTGCACCTGCCCGGCCGTCGCGGAGTGGGCGCGGGACTGACCCGGCAACGGATTCGGCAGCGACGCGGAGAACGCGAGCGGAAAGGAGCCGCGGCCCCATGGCCAAGACGCTTCGCATCGGCATGATCGGCGCCAAGTTCATGGGGCGTGCGCACTCCAACGCCTGGATGAGCGCGCCGCGGTTCTTCGACCTCCCCCGGCGCGTCGAGATGCACACCGTCTGCGCTCGCGACGCGGATGCCACGCAGGCGTTCGCCGATCGTTGGGGCTGGTCGCGGACGACGACCCGCTGGCGGAACGTGGCCGAAGCCGACGACATCGATCTCGTCGACGTCGCGACGCCGAACCACGTACACGCCGATCCGGCGGTGGCGGCATTGGCCGCCGGCAAGCACGTCGCGTGCGAGAAACCCCTTGCCGCGACGCTCGCGGATGCCCGGCTCATGCGTGACGCCGCCCGCAAGGCGAAGCGACGCGGTCTCCATACGTTCGTCTGGTTCAACTACCGCCGGTGCCCCGCGGTGGCCCTCGCCCATCAGCTTGCGCGGGAGGGGAAGCTCGGCCGGATCCACCACGTGCGGGCCCAGTACCTCCAGGACTGGGGCGGCCCGGACACCCCGCTCCTGTGGCGATTTCAGAAACGGCAAGCGGGGTCCGGCGCGCACGGCGACCTGAACGCGCACATCATCGACATGGCGCGGTTCATCCTCGGCGACGAGATCGTCGAGGTGACCGGGTCGATCGAGGAGACGTTCGTCAAGGAGCGTCGCAAGCTCCGACCCGACGGCACGCCGGGGCGGGCCACCGGGCGTTCGACCGTCGACGACTGCGTCCTCTTCATCGGGCGGTTCGCCGGGGGGGCGACGGCGTCCTTCGAGGCGACTCGGCTCGCCACCGGGAACCAGAACCGGAACGCCATCGAGGTGAACGGGGAGAAGGGCTCGATCCGGTTCGACTTCGAACGCATGAACGAGCTGCAGTGGTGGGACAACACGCTCGAGGAGCGGCTTCGGGGGTGGAGTCGCATCCTGTGCACGACCCCGGGCGCGCACCCCTACGTCGATGCGTACTGGCCGCCCGCGCACATCATCGGTTACGAGCACGGCTTCGTGAGCCAGGTCGCGGACATCGTCCGGGTCGTGGCCGGCCGCCGTCCCGTCGTGCCGCTGCCCGACTTCGACGACGCGTACGAGACGCAGCGGGTTCTCGAGGCCGCCTTGATCGCGGCGCGGGAGCGGTGCCCCGTGAAGCTGCGGGAGGTCCGGTAGGCGGGTCTCGCTGCCAAAGGAGATGACGATGTCCTACAGTTCGCCGCTCGCCGGTCCCGGGGTCATGCTCTTCAGCGCCGCGCTCTTCGCGTACTTCGGGTTCTTCACAGCCTTCCCGGAGATCGACGTCGCGACGAAGGATCCGATCCCGCTGGTCCTCACCCTCAAGTGGACGCTCCGGGCGACGGCGGTGGGCTTCGCCATCGCGGCGGGGCTGGTCGTGGTGACGCCGTTCGGGGCGAACCTGCTGTACGGAATCGTGGGTCTGGCCGCCGCGGTGGCCTTCCTCGTCGTGGCGGGTTGGGATCTCCGCTCGGACTACGACAGCGGCATCCACCCCGTCCTGCTGCTGGCGTTCGCCGGGTGGAACGGCGTCGGCTCCTGGACGGGGCTGCGGACGCTCCTGGGCGGCCGTGGTCGGGGCCACCCGCCGGAACCGGGAATTTGACTCACGAGGTCCCGGTGGTCACCCGATGACGGATCGGAGCGGAGGCGTCCGCTCGCGACCGATAATGGGAAGACACACTATGACGGACCCCAACAATCCCATCGATGCGATCATCGACATCGCGCGTGGCGCTTCGGATCTCGAGCCGACGGACGTCGAGCAGCGGAACACCCGCCGGGTGGATCACGTCTCGCCCGTCGGCTTCGTCCAGTGGACGCCCACGGGTGGGAAGAGCATTCCGACCGTCGTGAGCTGCAAGAACATCAGCTCCAGCGGCATGTGCGTGATCTCTCGGTTCATGTTGCACGTCGGCCACGAGGGAGCGGTGCTCATGCGTCGTTCCAACGGCGAAGAGGTGCTTCTCGGCGTCCGCGTCGTGCACTGCAGCTACGTGGGCGACATGAAGCACGAATCCGGCCTCACGTTCATCGAGGTGCCGGAGAACTTCTCGATCGAGGACTTCCGCGACGAGCACGGCAACATGCCGCAGCTCCAGATCGCGGCCTGAGACCACCAGTTCAACTGACACTCCCCTCCCACGCCGGCGGGCGTCTCGACGTCCGGCGGCGTCGCCTTGCGCCGAAGGCCTCCGGCCGGAACCCGCTTACAATCCGCGGCATTCGCCATGGATCACTTCCACTATCACCAGGGCGTCCTCCACTGCGAGGAGGTCGCGGCCCCGCGTCTCGCCGCGGCGGTCGGCACCCCGTGCTACGTCTACAGCCGGGCCACGCTGGTGGATCACTACGACCGGCTCGCCGCGGCGTTCGCCCCGCTCGACCCGCTGATCTGCTTTGCCCTCAAGAGCTGCAGCAACCTCTCCGTGACGCGGCTGCTCGTGGAACGCGGAGCCGGTCTGGACCTCGTGAGCGGGGGGGAGCTCTACCGGGCGTTGGCGGCCGGGGTCGATCCGGGACGCTGTGTGTTCGCCGGGGTGGGGAAACAGGACGACGAGATTGCCGCGGCGCTCGAGGCCGGCGTCGGCTGGTTCAACATCGAGTCGGAGGCGGAGTACGAGAACCTGAGCGCGATCGCCGCCCGCACCGGGCGCCGTCCGCGGGCGGCGCTTCGCGTGAACCCGGACGTCGATCCCCGCACGCACCGGTACACGACCACCGGTCGCCGGGAGACCAAGTTCGGCGTCGACCTCGAGCGGGCCCGGGCGTTCTTCCGTCGGTTCGGCGGCGACCCCCACTGCCGGCTGCGTGGCATCCATCTGCACATCGGATCCCAGGTCGAGCGGATCGAGGCGTACGTGCAGTCCATTCGAAAGACGCTTGCGCTCGTCGACGATCTGGCGGCGATGAGCCCGACGCCGCACCCGATCGAGCTGCTGGATCTGGGGGGCGGCTTCGGCGCCGACTACGAGACCGCCCAGGCGCCGCGGCCGGCCGACTACGCCGCCGCCATCGGGCCGCTCCTCGCCGAACGGGTGGCGGCGGGGCTGAAGATCGTTCTCGAGCCCGGCCGCATGATCACCGCCAACGCCGGCGTGCTCCTGACGCGGGTGCTGTACACCAAGTCGTCGGGGACCAAGCGGTTCGTCATCTGCGACGCGGGGATGCACACGCTGCTCCGGCCCAGCCTCTACGAGGCGTTTCATTTCGCGTGGCCGTGCCGCGTGGCGGCCGGGCACGTGCCCCGAACGCGAACGGCAACGCCCGATCTGCCGGGCCTGGAGGTCGTGGACATCGTCGGACCGATCTGTGAATCAGGGGACTTTCTCGCCGTCGACCGCCCGTTGCCGCCGGTGCAGCGGGGCGACCTGCTGGCCATCTTCGGCACGGGGGCGTACGGCATGACCATGGCCAGCCGCTACAACAGCCAGCCCCTGCCCGCGGAGGTGCTCATCGCGGGAGCCGAGGCGACGCTCGTCCGAACGCGAGAGACGTATGATGACCTCATCGCCCACGAGCGGGCGTCGCAGCCGATCGCGCTGCCGGACACGTCTTCATCCGCCGCGGCTTCCGGCCCCACCGTTCCGGGGATCCCGACTCCATGATCGATCGCGACGACGACGGGATCTGGATGGTGCTCCAGGAGACGGTGCACGTTCACCACGAAGAGGTGTTCGCGGCGCTCACGACCGAAGCCGGTCTGATGCGCTGGTACTGCATCTCCGCCGAGGTCGACCTGCGACAGGGGGGGCTCGTCGTGTTCGGGTGGGATGCGAAGATGACACGGACGAGCACCGTCGCCATCCTCGACTACGACGCCGGTGGCCGGGTGGTCTGGGACTGGCATCCCGGCAGCGGTGACATGCACGCCCCCGTCTACTGGACGGTCGCGCCGGACGTCGAAGCCGGCTCGAAGATCACGTTTCGCCAGGGACCGTTTACGGAAGACGCCGAGTCGCTGCTGGTCATGGCCAACGAAGCGCAGACGTGGCGTTGGTACCTCTGCAACCTCCGTTCGGTCTTCGAGGCGAAGCTGGATATGCGGAAGGTGCGTCCGCTGTAACGCGTTGCGGCGTCAGCCGCCGACGAGCACGCCCGGGAGGGCGAGCCGCACGACGAGCTGCGTCACGACGACGGCGTACAACCCGGCCACCAGGTCGTCGACGAGGATTCCCCAGCCGGCGGGGAGCCGCTCCAGGTTGCGGGCGGGCGGGGGCTTGGAGATGTCGAAGATCCGGAACGCGGCGAAGGCGACGAACGAGAGCATCGCGTTGCGGCCCACGCTGGCGGCGTCGGTCATCGCCACCCAGGGGAGACCGAGCAGGGGAAGCGACTGTCCGGCAACCTCGTCCGCCACGACGGCGCCCGGGTCCTTCCCGCCGAAGTGACGTTCCGCCGCCGGGCCGCCGGCGATGCAGACGGTTGCAAAGATCATGCCGAGGACGACGAGCCCGGCGTTGACGGCGGCGGTCTCCCCGCCCGAAAGGCCGTCGGCCGACAACGCCGCGACCAGGCCGAGCGCGAGCAGCACCGGCGGCGTCGATCCCCACGTGCCGGGCGCCGGACGCAGTCGCCCCAGGCCCCCGGCGGTTAGCAGCAGCAGCAGCGGCTTCACGGATCGCTCTTCTTCTCGGGCGTGCCGGCAAGCCGCCGCAATCCGAGCACGTACGGCGCGCCGGAGACGAGCGTGACGATCAGCGTCACGTACACGAGCCCGTGGCAGGCCCACATCGCCCACGGGGTCTCGGCCGTGCGGAAGTTGACCGCGAGCACCAGAATGATCGGGACCGAGATCGACTGGAGGATCATCTTCGCCTTGCCCCACCCCATCGAGCCGAAGCCGATGCCCATCGATTCGACGACGCCCCGGACGGCGGTGACCAGCAGCTCCCGTGCGAAGATGAGCACGACCATCCACGGGTAGACGCCGGTGGCCATCGTGAAGAACGAGCCTTCCTGCACCCACTCCGGCACGACGAACCGCGGCCCCGCGAGGTAGATGAACGCTCCGAGCACGAGCACCTTGTCGCAGAACGGGTCCATGATCCGGCCGAAGAGCGATTGCGCGTTCCAGCGGCGGGCGAGCGCGCCGTCGAGCGCGTCGGTCACGGCGGCGAGAACGAACAACGCGATCGCGCCGTTGGCCCAGGCGACGTGCACATCCGGGTAGCGGTAGGCGTTGAGCGCGGCGAAGAACCCGGCCGCCAGGAACAACCGAAGGACCGTCAGCACATTCGGGAGCTGCGCCCGTCCCACGAGAGCCATGCGAGGATCCTACCGGAGACCCTCCGGGGCCGCACCGGCGGGGCAGCTCCAAGACCCTCGGGGCCAGTCCCCTCCGTCGGCTGATTTGCGGCCCCGGCCCGCGCGGCCTATTCTGCCCGCTCCTCGCGGGTCGCCCGCGGCCGGCCGAGCTGGTGGATGTCGACGACGATGCTCTACACAATCTGCGTGCTCGGTGCGGTCGGGCTCTACTTGCTCGTCCGCCCGTCGCGTGGCCGGACGAACCGCGAACGCGGTCTCACCGCGGCGGGCGTCCTGCTCGGTCTGGGGGCCTTTGCCGGACTGCTCGTGGCCGCGGCGGAACGGGTGGGTCCCCCCGAGACCCGACCCGAGCTCTTCTTCACGATCTTCAGCCTCATCGCGTTGGCCGCGGCGGTGCGGATGATCACCCACTCGCGACCGGTCTACTCTGCGCTCTACTTCGTGCTCGTCGTCCTGGCGTCGGCAGGGCTGTTTCTGCTCCTCCAGGCCGAGTTCATGGCGTTCGCCCTGATCATCGTCTACGCCGGAGCGATCCTCATCACGTATATGTTCGTGCTCATGCTCGCCCAGCAGGCGCCCACGGCCGACGACGACCGCGGGCAGCCCGAATACGATCTCAACCCCCGCGAGCCGGCTGCCGGCGTCATCGTCGGCTTCATCGTGCTCGCGTTGCTGAGCCGCATGGCCCTCGACGGGACGGCCGCCCTCGACCCGCCGCCGACGCCGGTCGAGGCCCGGCAGGCCGCGTGGTCGGAGCTGGAGCAGCTTCCCGGTCGCGTGCTCGAGCACGCGGGATCCGACATGCGGCTCGACGCGGGGCTTCCCGCGGTCGAGGTCGAACCTGCGGCCGACGGGCTGACCGCCGTCGTGCGAGGGGGAGGGCTCGCGGAGCCGGTCACGCTCGACACGGACGCCTTGCCGGAGAACGTCCAGAGCGTCGGGCTCGCCCTCGTGTCGCGGTTCCCCGTCTCCCTCGAGCTGGCCGGCGTGATCCTGCTCATGGCGATGTTCGGAGCAGTGATCCTCGCCCGCCGCCAGATCGAATTGACCGAAGACGAGACCCGCGAGGCCGCGGGCATGCGGCGACTCGGGCACCACGACGATCCGGCTCCGGCCGGCGGAGGGCCGGACGCATGACTCCGCTGCTCGCCCTCTCCGATCCGCTCACCCCGGTCGCGCTCGCGCACTTCCTGATCACCTCGGGCGGCCTCTTCGTGATCGGCCTCGTCGGCTTCCTCACGCGGCGGAACATGATCGTCATGTTCCTCTGCACCGAGCTGATGTTCCAGGCCGCCGCCCTCGCGATGATCGCGTTCGGCGCGTATCACCTCGACCCGTCGGGCCAGGTCTTCGTGATCTTCATCCTGACCGTGGCGGCCGCGGAGGCGGCGTTGGCGCTCGGGCTCGTCGTCTTCCTGTACCGGCGTCGCGAGACGCTCAGCGCCGAGGCGTGGTCGGAGCTGCACGAGTGATCGCCGCCAACGCCCAGCTCGACCTGCTGACGCTCGGGGCGCACCATGCGACCGCGATTCCGATCGCGCAGCCCACGACCGAGATGGGATGGGCCGGGTGGATTCTCTGGCTGCCGTTGATCTCGCTGATCGCCTGCGGCCTGTGCGCGGCATTCCGCGTGCGCAACAAGCTGCCGGCGTGGCTGACGGTCGGTTTCCTCGGTTCGTCGTTCCTCGTGACGCTGGGACTGTATTTCCAGTACACCGAGCCGGTCACGATCGAGCTGTTCCGGTGGATCGATCTCTCGCTGGGGACCGGGACCGACGCGGCGGGGTTCACCGCGAACTTCTCGCTCTACGTCGACCAGCTGTCCCTGCTCTGGATGCTGTTCGTCACGGGGCTGGGGACCCTCATCGCCCTCTACGCCAGCGAGTACATGGAGTCGGACGTCGGTGCCGGCTACGCCCGCTTCTTCGCCGGCGTGAGCGTTTTTCTCTTCGCGATGAGCGCGCTCGTCCTGGGCGACAACCTGCTCATGCTGTACCTCGGCTGGGAGGGGGTGGGCTTCGCCTCGTACTGGCTGATCGGCTACTACTACACCCGCCCCTCTGCGGTGGCGGCGGCCAAGAAGGCCTTCATCGTCAATCGGATCGGCGACCTCGGCCTCGCCCTGGGGCTGTACCTCATCTGGCGCACCTTCGGCACGATCGAGTACTCGGAGCTCTTCGAGCGGCTCGGCTCCGGCCACCACGCGACGCAGGCCGGCGGCTGGTCGGTCCGAGCGATCCCCTACCTGCTCATGCTCGGCGCCTTCGGCAAGAGCGCGCAGCTTCCGCTTTTCGTGTGGCTGCCCGACGCGATGGAGGGCCCGACCCCGGTGTCGGCGCTCATCCACGCCGCGACGATGGTGACGGCCGGGGTGTACCTGCTCGCCCGCATGTTCCCGTTCCTCGCGCTCGATGCCGCGGCGGCGCCGACGGTCGCGTGGATCGGCGCCCTCACCGCACTCGTGGCGGCGACGATCGGGATGGCCCAGTACGACATCAAACGCATCATGGCGTACTCGACCGTGAGCCAGCTCGGGTACATGTTCCTGGGCATCGGCGTGCTCACGACGTTCGGCGCCGCCTACCACGTCTTCACGCACGCCTTCTTCAAGGCGGTGCTCTTCCTGACGTGCGGCGCGATCATGCACGGCTTCGCCGGGCAGCTCGACTTGCGGAAGCTCTCCGGGCTCCGGCAGTTGCCGGGCTGGCGGATCACCAGCTACACCATGCTCTACGGGTGCCTGTGCCTGGTCGGGTTCCCGTACGTGACGAGCGGCTTCTTCTCCAAGGACGCCATCATGGCCCAGGCGTTCATCTCCGGCTCGACCGGGCTGGGGCTGATCGCGTTGGTGACCGCTTTGCTGACCGCGTACTACACGTTCCGCGTGTGGTTCCGCGTCTGCGCGGGGCCGGTCAAGTACGAGCTTGGCGACGACCACCACGGTCCCGACGACGGCGAAGGGCACGGAGACCACGGCGATCAGCATGGCCACGGGGAGCCGCACGCGCCGCGGCTGGCGATCAACCTCGTCCTGGTGTTGATCACGACGGGGGCCTTCCTGGCGATCTTCCTGAAGCCCTGGGCGCGTGAGATGGTCATGGGCTCCACCGCGCGCAACGCCGAACCCCACAGTGAAGGGCACGGGTTCTGGCAGGATCCGCACAAGTGGATGCCCGTCGTCGCTTCGATCACGACGATCGTCGGCATCGCCATCGCCTGGCATTTCCACCTGGCAAACCGCAAGGCGGCCGACGCCCTGCGCAGCCGGCTGCTCGCCAACCCCGCGACGGCGTGGCTGCCGGTGGCGATGGAGAACAAGTGGTACTTCGATGAGATCTACCACGGTCTGATCCGGCTGCCCCTTTGGATCGTCGGTCACGCGCTCGCGTTCCTCGACCGGTACCTCGTCGATCTCGTCATCGTGGACGGCATCGCCCGCGTGCCCCGCTGGGTCGGCCGCGCGTTCCAGCCGCTGCAGAACGGGATCCTCCAGTCGTACGCGGTCTCGATGGCGGGCGGGGTCGGGCTCGTGGCGTTGCTCGTCCTGTACATGCCGCAGGTGATCAAGCTGCTCGAGGGTTGGCTCGGGGGAGGCGGCGGCGGATGATGGCCTGGCTGCTGCTTCTGGTCCCACTCGCCGGCGCCGCCGCGGTCGCGCTCGCGCCCTCCGGCCGCGCGCGAATGGTCGCCCTCGCGGTCAGCACGCTCACGTTCCTCCTCAGCGTCGTCATGGCGTCGCAGTTCGAAGCGTGGGCCGGCGGATTCGGGATCGAGTCGAACGCGCCGTGGCTGACGTCCTTCGGCGTGGGTCTGAGCATCCACGCCGATTCGGTCTCGATGCTGCTCGTGCTGCTCACGACGCTGCTCATGCCGCTGTGCATCCTCGGGTCGTTCACGTCGATCACGACCCGCGAGAAGGAGTACTACGCGTGGCTGCTGGTGCTGCAGGCCGCCATGGTCGGCGTGTTCCTGGCGCGGGATCTGCTGTTCTTCTACATCTGCTTCGAGTTCACGCTCGTGCCGATGTTCTTCCTGATCGCCATCTACGGCGGGGAAAACCGCTCGCGGGCGGCGATCAAGTTCTTCATCTACACCTTCACCGGCTCGATGATCACGCTGGCCGGTCTGGTCTACGTCGCGTGGCAGTTCCGCGAGACGCAGGGGAGCTGGTCCTGGGACATCCCCGCCCTCACCGCCTTCGCGGCGACCGGCCTCTCGCCGGGCCAGCAGGGGTGGGTGCTGTTCGCCCTGCTGGCCGGGTTCGCGGTCAAGGTGCCGCTGTTCCCGGTGCATACCTGGCTGCCGCTCGCCCACACCGAGGCGCCGACGGCCGGCTCGGTCATCCTCGCCGGCGTCCTTCTGAAGCTCGGCACGTACGGCCTGTACCGGTTCGTCCTGCCGATGGTCCCGGTCGCGGTCGTCGAATACGCGCCGCTGATCGCCGTGCTGTCGATCGTGGGCATCCTCTACGCGGCGCTCATCTGCTGGGTGCAGCAGGACATCAAACGGCTGATCGCCTATTCGTCGGTGAGCCACCTGGGCTTCTGCGTGCTGGGGCTCTTTGCGCTCAACCCGCTCGGCGGGCAGGGGTCGGTGCTCTACATGCTCAACCACGGGCTGAGCACCGGGGCGTTGTTCTTTCTGGTCGGCATGATGTACGAGCGGTACCACACGCGTGACATGCGCGAGCTGGGCGGGCTGGCGACGGTCATGCCGGTGTGGTCGTTCTTCATGGTCTTCTTCGTGCTCTCGTCGGTCGGGCTGCCGGGACTCAACGGGTTCGTCAGCGAGTTCCTCTGCCTCGTCGCGGCCTTTGCCGCGAGCCCCGATGCGCAACCCTACCCGGGCGTCCTTGGTCCCTGGTACGCGGCGTTCGCGGGTCTGGGCATGATCTTCGCGGCGATGTACCTGCTGATCATGGTGGGCAAGGTCGTCTTCGGCGCCCGCCGGGAGCCGGATGCCGACCACCACCACGCGGCCTCGTCCCTGCCGGCGGATCTCACGCCGCGGGAGATCGGCGTGCTCGTTCCCCTCGCCGTGCTGTGCGTCTACCTCGGCGTGCAGCCGTCGGTGCTGATGGACACGATGGAGGGCTCGATCGCCGACACGCTGGCGGCCTACCCCGCGCTGGTCGAGTCACGACCGGACCCGACGCTGGAGGCCGTGGCCGAGATGCCCGTCGAGGCCTTGGTCGAGGCGGACGCACCGAACTTCGCGACCGCTCCCGGCGAGACGATCGGTGGAGATGACGGTGATGGCTGAGAAGCTCTGGTTCGTCATCCCGGAGCTGATCCTGTTCGGTGGCGCCGTCATCGTATCGGTGCTCGGCCTCTCACCCCGCCGCGTGATCCGCGAGCAGCTTCCGCTGATCACCTGCGTGTTCCTGGCGATCGCGTTCATCGCAACGCCGATCGTCTATTCCGTTGAGCGGGTCGATCTCGCGACGGGGTTGCTGCCCGAGCTGGGCCGGTATGTCAAGATGTCGGTGTGCCTCATCGGCGTGCTGCTGGCCATGTTGAGCGTCGGCCTGATCGACCGCCGGCTCGAGGGCGATCTGGGCTCGGGGCGTGTGCCCTTCGATGCGTTGCGGACCAGCCGAGGCGAGTACTACGCGTTCTTCCTGCTCAGCCTCATCGGCGTCATGCTCTGCTGCAGCGCGAACGATCTGATCTGGCTGTTCCTCGCGCTCGAGCTGACCTCGCTGCCCACCTACATCATGGTGGCGATGAGCCGCGGCTCGCGCAAGGCCCAGGAGGCGAGCGTCAAGTACTTCTTCCTGGGGGCGATGGCCGCCGCGGTCTTCCTCTACGGCTTCGCGCTTTTGTACGGTGCGACCGGCACGATCGAGCTGACCGCGATGCAGTCGATCTTCCGCGAGCAACGTCTGGCGGGTGATCTCAATCCGGTGGCGCTCGTCGGGCTGATCCTCGCCATCCTCGGCGTTTCGTTCAAGATCGCGGCCGCGCCGATGCACTTCTACGCGGCCGACGTCTACGAGGGTGCCGCGTCGTCGGTGACCGCCTTCCTGGGCTTCGTACCGAAGGCCGCCGGCATGATCGCCCTGATCGCGTTGCTCGCCACCGTGGGATGGGGCGCCGAGGGGCTGCCGCAGCCGATCGTGACGACGCTCTGGATGATGGCCGTGCTGACGATGACGCTCGGCAACATCGGGGCGTTGCTCCAGCGATCGGTGAAACGCATGCTCGCGTACAGCTCGATCGCCCACAGCGGCTACATGCTGATCGGCATCATCGCCGGGCCCGGGCTCGGCGTGAACGCGGTGCTCTTCTACCTGCTCGTCTACGGTCTCATGAACACGGGCGCGTTCGGCGTGCTTGCGGGGCTGGAGCGGCAGGGCCAGGAGATCGAGACGCTCGAGGATCTCGCCGGCCTGCGTCAGCGGCATCCCGCCATGGCGTGGGCGATGGCGCTGTGCGCCGGCTCGCTGCTGGGATTCCCGCCGCTGCTGGGGTTCATCGGCAAGCTTTACCTTTTCATCGCCGGTGTCGAGGCAGGGCAGCTCCCGCTCGTCGTCATCGCCGCGATCAACAGCGCGATCAGCGCGTGGTACTACCTGATGCTCGTCGGCATGCCGATCCTCGCGAGCCCGAGCCCCCGCAGCGAGACCATCGTGCGGACCCCCGCGGCCTGGCCTCGCGTCGCGGCGTTGCTCACCGCGATCGCGGTCGTCGTGCTGCCCGTCTTCGCCCAACGCCTCCTCGACGGCGCGGCGCAGGCGACCGAAGGCATGGTGGATGCGACGAACGAGCAGGAGCCGCGGGGCGGCTGACGTGAACCACGACCAACGAGGATCATGTTCGGGTCGGTCGGCCTCGGCCGGGGATCACGAACCCCAGTTGGCCAGCAGCAGCAGCAGATCGCCGAAGTCGACCACGCAATCGGCCCCGGGGCCGCCCGCCGCGGCGATGTCCGCCACGCACGTCGGCGGGCAGGGCGTCGGGCAGTCGCCCCACGCGGCGATGAGCGTGAGGAGGTCCACGAAGTCGACGACGTCGTCACCGGTCAGGTCGTAGCGGTGGCCGACCGGCCCGATGGTCTGGTCGAAGGGGAAGGCCGGGAGCGGGATCGGCTCCTTCGTGAGCGCGGTCTCGGTCGTCGTGTCGACGACGTACATGCCGGGGGCGGCCGAGGGCATGTACAGCAGGCTCGTGTCGGAGTCGAACAGCAACGCGTCCAGATACGCGCCGAAGTCGAACACGATCTCCGGCCCCAGCTCCGCTCCCCCGGGGATCGTGAACGTCTGGAGGTGGTTCGACGGCACGATGTCGGTGTGGAAGACGAAGTAGCCCTCCGCCGGTCCGGTCATCGCGAACCCGCCGAGGGCAGCCAGCTCCATCTCGTTGAGCAGGAGGCCGGCCGACGACAACGACGCAAGGTCGATGAACTCGATGCCGCCGCCGAGGCTCAGGTGATTCCCGTCGGTCGCGCTGACGAGCAGGAACGCGGCGCCGGGATCGACGTGCATGCGCAGTCGCGGTGCGGGGCCGGTCAGCTCGATCGCGTCGATCTCGGGCGTGGCGGGAACGGCGTCGATGAGCGTCTCGGTCTCGAGATCGATGACGGCGAGCGCGCCGTCGGCGGTGGGCAACCCGTCGGCGAACCGGCGAAGCTGGACGAAAAGGCGTGACCCGTCGGTGGCCATTCGCTCCATGTCGGGGATGCCGTCGTGACCGGCGAGCCCGCTGAGATCGACGACGTCCGCGCCGACGCCGGTCTGCGGGTCGACCCGGTAGAGGTGCGTGGAGTTCGCGCGGGTGACGTACGCCCGGTTCCGCGCAACCCCCAGGATGTCCCGCGGCCGCGTGCCCTCGCCGACCGAGAAGGAGCGGATCTCCGCCAAGGTCCCGTCGAACACCCGCACCCGATCCGTGTCGGGCTCGACCACGAAGATCAGACCGTTGAACGACTGGACGGCAGCGTCCATCGAGTCGAGCGTGGCCACGGTGACGACATTCCACGGCGTCGCGCGCTCCATGGCGACAAGCGTGCCGTCGCCGGCGAACGTTCCGGTGGCGACGAGGATCCGGGCGTCGCTCCCGCCCGGGCTCAGGGGCGCGACGAGGAGGGACGCGACGACGGGAACGACGACGGTGAGCGTCTTCATGGCAGTCTCCTCCCACGACGATAGACCGCCACGACCCCGCGGACCACGGGCGCCTCGTCGGTCCTGTCTCGGTGGAAGGCCGAGTTCACACAATGGTGCCACGGACAGCGAAGCGTCCGTGCCGTGCGTCGTCCGCTGCGCGGGGGAGTGGAACCCCCC
>JABDLI010000320.1 GCA_013003065.1 Phycisphaerales bacterium
GCGGCCACCGTCAGTTGCCGGGCGGGTAGGTCAAGTCGCCGAGATCATCGTCCACGACGGTGATGTAGCCGAGCTTCATGACCATCTGGCCCGTTGCTTGATCCGCGAAGACGACCTCCGCCTCGACCTCGCGGGTGCCCTGGTCGAAGGTGGCGTCATAGGGGAAAACCTGCGACGGCGTGCCGAACTGCGGCGAGGATGCCTGGCGATCCGGGCGGAACGACGCCGAGACGAAGGCGCCGTAGCGTTGCTCGAGCTCACCCAGAAACGCTTGTACTTCCTCGTCCGTCGCCGCTGCGCCGGCGCCGTGGAATTGCGCCTTGAACGTCGCCATGTCGCCGGCGAATCCGGCGCGGAGGGCATCGGGCGCACCGTTCGAAACGACCTGCATCGACTCGCCGACGAGCTTGCCGATCTTCATGCCGCCGTAGACCCAGCCGGCCGTGAAGAGCAGACCGAGGACGATCGCCGTCAGGGCGATCCCCTTGCCCTTCCTGGTCGGATCCGAGCCGATCTTGAAGAACGCGATGAGTCCCAGGAGCGGCCCGAGCAGCGTCGTGAGCGGGCAGATGAAGATCAGCGAAAACACGAGCGCGGTGATGGCCATGCCGCTGGTCTTCCGGTCACCGGGGACGGGCTGTTCGCCGAACTGGCTGTCGAACTGACTCATGTCGGAGCGCTCCGGGCAGAGGAGGGTCGGAGGAGGATTGTCCGGGACCGCCGCCGAGTCGGGGCCGGTTCTGACGCGGCTCTGGACGTTGCTTCGTGAACCGGCGCGGCGGAGTGCACGTCGGTCCCCGCCCCGCGCGGGGGCATCCTACGGGAACGTCCGCGGCTTCGCCACACTCACGGCGTGCCGGCGGCTTGCGGTGTCCCGCCGAGGATCAGATCGCCCCGCTCGCCCCCATCGATGGTCAGCTTCACGATCCGAAAATCCAGGGGTTCGCCCAGCCGAGCGTGCACGCGGAAACGCACCGCCCCCGTGGGCGACGCCCGCTCGCAGTGAAACACGCACGCGGCTTCGATCGCGGGATCGAAGAACGAGCCGGTCCGGGCCGTCGAGACGATCGTGATCCGGTCGAGCGCGCCGAATCGAGCGGCGACGGCGTCGGCAAAGGCATCGCGCTCCGCCTCCGGCGGGGTCGCCGCATCGTCTTCCCACACCTCCGCGAGCGCGGTGTCGTCGTCCGGCTCCGGCGCGACGATCCGCCGGATCTGGTGGGTCATCATCGACTCCTGCGCCTCGTCGGTGACGAGCAGCAGGTGATTCCAGGTGAGCGTGGAGATGACCGCGCCCAGCCCGCCGATGACCATGGCCGCGAGCGCAAGCCGCCGCCCGCGATCCTGGCCGCCCGCCGCCTCCTCGCGGACGGCGCGGCGGTAGGCGGTGAAGCCGAGCATGGCGCCCACCAGACCGGTCAGCGGGCAACACGGCACGAGCGCCAGCACGAGCGCCGTGATCGCGAGCGCCGGGGTGCGCGAACGCACCTCGGTCCCCGGACCCGGATTGTCGGCCGATGCGGGCATACGTCGAGCAGGATAGGCGATCGACGCTGCCGCCTTGATCCGGCGCCCCCCGCACGCGTGATCCGCCGGGACCGTACACTCCGCGAATGGATGCTCTGCCCGCCCGCGCGACCGTCATGGGCCTCGGACGCTTCGGCGGCGGCGCGGGGGTGACACGCTGGCTCGCCGCGGAAGGCGTGCGGGTGCGGCTCACCGATCTCGCCGATGCCGCCACGCTCGCCCCGGCGCTCGAGGAGTTGCGTCCGCTCGTCGAGGCGGGAGTCGTCGAGCTGCGTCTGGGCGGGCATGATCCGCGGGATTTCACGGACACCGATCTCGTCGTCGCCAATCCGGCCGTCCCGCGACCGTGGGCGAACCCGCACCTCCAGGCCGCGCGGGCGGCGGGCGTGCCGGTGACGACCGAGATCAGGCTCCTCGTCGAGCGTCTCGACCGGACGAAGGTGGTCGGCGTCACCGGCAGCGCCGGCAAGTCGACCACGGCCGCGATGGTCCATCATCTGCTGGCGCGGGACGGGGGCCGGGCCCGCCTCGGCGGCAACATCGGCGGCTCGCTGCTGCCGGAGCTCTCGTCGATGACGCCGGACGACGTCGTCGTGCTGGAGATCTCGAGCGCGATGCTCTACTGGCTCGGCCCCGCCACCACCGGTCCGGGCTGGTCACCGCACGTCGCGGTTCTCACCAACCTCGACGCGAACCACCTCGATTGGCACGGCACGCTCGAACACTACATTCAGTGCAAGGAGCAGATCTTCGCCAACCAGCGCACCGGTGACCATGCGATTCGGGCGGAGACGATCGGCGAGGACCCACCGATTCACCTCGCGATCCCGGGCGCGCACAACCAACGCAACGCCTGGATGGCCTGCCACGCGGCGGCGGCCATCACCGGCGTCGACCCGGCGACGCTGACCGCTCATCTCCAGGACTTCCGCGGCTTGCCCCACCGCCTCGCCCTGGTTGCCACACGCAACGGCCGCCGGTTCTACGACGACTCGAAGTCGACGACGCCGGCGGCGGCCGTCCTGGCCGTGCATTCCTTCCCCGACCCGGGGCGCGTGCACCTCATCGCCGGCGGCTACGACAAGGGCAGCGACCTGTCGGCCATCGCCGACCTCACCCGGACGCTGGCCGGGCTGTACACCGTCGGCGTGACCGGCCCCGGGCTGGCTGCCCGCGGCGGCGACAACGCGTTTCCGTGCGAGACGCTCGCTACTGCCGTCCGCACCGCCGTCGCCCGCAGCGAGCCCGGCGACATCGTGCTGCTGAGCCCGGGGTGCGCGAGCTGGGATCAGTTTGCGAATTACGAGGCGCGGGGGCAGGCGTTTCAGCGGCTGGCGGAAGAGGTCGCGATGCCGGCGGGGACGGCGACGCGAGCGAGCGCCCCGCGTCCGTGAACGCGTAGAATGGGTGCCGTCGGCCGGCCGTCACTCGTATCCGAGCGCTGTCAGGTCTTCCTCGTCCAGCCCGAAGTGATGTCCGATCTCGTGCAGGAGCGTGATGCGGATCTCGCGCTCGACGTGGGTCCACGTCCCTGCTTCCTCGAGGATGCCCTCGCGGAAGAGGTGAATCGTCTCCGGCTCGTCGAGGAAATCCATCACCGATCGTTCGGTGATCGGCGTGCCGGTGTGCAACCCGCACAGGACGTCCGTCTCCGGGTCCAGGTCCATTTCGGCCATGATCCTCGGATCCGGATGATCCTCGACGATCACGGGCGCTTCCTCGAGCAGCCCGCGGATCCTCGGCGGGAGCGACTCGATCACCGTCTCGAGAATCGCGTCGAACCGATCCCGCTCGGGCTCGTTCACATCGCGACCTCCCCGGTCAGCTCGTCGAGCGTCCGGCACCCCTGCTTCTTCACCCACGCCTCGAGGCCGCGGGCCACCCGCAGCGGGAGGCGAGGGTCGACGAAGAGCGCCGTCCCCATGCCGACGGCGGTCGCGCCGGCAAGGACGAGCTCCGCCGCATCCTGCCAGCGGACGACGCCGCCGAGGCCGATGATCGGCACCCCGGCGTCGCGGGCGATCGCGTCGTAGACCTGCCAGACCATGCGGACGGCGATCGGATGGATGGCGGGCCCGCTCAAACCACCGGCGCCGCGGCTGAGCCGGGGCTGGCGGGTGTCGACGTCGATGGCGAGCGCCGACACCGTGTTGATGAGCGTGATCGCGTCGGCGCCGCCGTCGATGGCGGCCCGGGCCATCGCCACGATGTCGCCCACGTTGGGCGACAGCTTGACGATCATCTTGGTGCGACCGAGGGCCGGCCGCACCGCCGACAGGAGCGCGCGGAGTCCGGCCGGATGCTCGCCGAACTGGAGCCCGTCGGATGTGTTCGGGCAGGACACGTTCAGCTCGACCAGCGGCAGCGTGTCGGCGGCGTCGAACGCGGCGGCCACCGCGACGTAGTCGTCGATCGAGTTGCCGGCGATCGAGCCGATGATCACGGTGTCCACGCCCGCGGCGGCCGGAAGCTTGTCGGCAACGAACCCGTCCAGGCCGACGTTGGCCAGCCCCACGGCGTTGAGCATGCCGTGCCGCGCGTCGATGATCCGCCACGGTGGATTGCCCACGCGGGGCTCGCGTGTGATCGATTTCGTGACGATCGCTCCGAGCGCCGCGGGGGCGAGCACGTCGGCCAGCTCGGTCACGTACCCACAGGTACCGGCCGCGGCGATGATCGGGTTGCGGAGAGGAACGCCGGCGAGGGTGACAGGAAGGAGCGTCGGCTTCACGCGCGCCATCCTAGCAGGGGGCCGGAACATGCACGCGACGCGGCTCGTCAGGACGACGCGGTCTCCGCCCGCAACGCATCGAGCAAAGCGGCGTCGATCCCCAGGAACTCGTGCATGTGCTGGTCGTACACCGCCTGGTCCTCCTCGCGGGAGAAGTCCAGACGCAGCTCGTTGATGACCTTCGTCCCCTGACCGATCCACTCCCGCCAGGTCTCGGCCGAGATGTTTTCCTGGATCCACCCGCCGACCGGCCCGCGAAAGGGCGGCGACTCCAGCTTCGTACCGGGGCGTCCGGTGCGGCGACAGACGAACGACCCGCTCGCGGCCAACGCCTGGGCCTTCGCCTCGACATCGGCGGTGACTTCCGGGAGCGGCCGGCCGATGCCTTCCAGCAGCTTCGCGATCGCCTGCTGGGGAAGCCGATCACCCTTGCCCGCGGCAACGAGGTAGCCCTTTTCCAGCGTCTCGACCGCCTGATCGGTCCACCCCGCGTCGATCAGCGCCGACCCGGCAAGCTCGTACGCCTTGCTCATGTCGGGGTTCAGGTCCAGACACCGCAGCAGGCTGCGGGCGGCTTCGGCAGCCCGCCCCGCCTGAAGGTAGGCGCCGCCGAGGCTGAAGTGCGCCATGTCGTTGTCGGGGTCGGCCTGCGCCATGTTCTCGAACTGAGCGATGCGTTCGTCGAGGTCGGTCATCGGGGAAGTGGCTCCGGGTGGTGTGATCAACGCGTCGGCACGCCGGTCCGCGCCGGGGTCTCGGCCGCGTCCGGACCCACACCGCGTGCGCATGGTAGCACCGTGGCCGTCACGACGGCGGTCGCGTCCTTACAGGAACGCCTTGCGGTGGTAGACCCACCACTCGAGCATGAGCACGACGAGGCAGAACCCGATGGCCCACGGCCAGAGCGGCGTGTAGGCGCTCGCGTCGGCCGCGCGACCGGAGATCGTCTCCTGACCCACCTCCAGCTGCTCGGCCGGCGGCAGGTCGCCTTCTTCCGGTCGGAGCAGGTTCACCGCGAACGCGCGCTGCTGGCGGTCATTCGCGTCGGGCATGGCGTACGAGAGAACGTACAAGCCGGACATCCGGATCGGACCCCAGCTCAGCATCGTCGGATCGACGAGGCCCAGCGAAACGAGCTCTCCGTCGGGGCGACGCAGCTCCAGATCGCTCGCGCTCGCCGGCAACCGCGTGGTCAACGCCTCGCCCGGGACGAAGCCGCGGCTCGCGAGCGCTTCGCCGAAGTGCCCGAGGTAGTCGACCGCGTTGAAGAGGAAGGTGACCCAGCTTCGCATGAGCGGCCAACTGCTCTCGATTGGGTCGAAGGCCACATGCACGAGCTGGAGCGGGCCGCGGGAGGCGGCGACGATGACCGGTCCCTGGCTCCCCTCGACCAGGACGTCCACGCTCCCTTCCGGCTGCAGCAGACGACAACGGTCGATGAACAGGTCGTCGAGCCGGACGAACCGGAGCACCGGATGCTCGTCGCGTGTGTTCAGGACCACTTGACGCTCACCGACGCCGAAGTCGTTCAGACCGGGGACCGGCGGCGTCGCGCCGAACGAGAGGTAGCGGCCCGGCGGGAGCGGATCGGGCGGCGTCGCGCCGACGTCGAGCACCACGACGTCGTATTGGTCCACCGTGCCCTGGGTCGCCCGCGTCTGGAACTGCGCCGAGGTCAAGAGCTCCAGCCGCGCGAGCGGCATGCCCTCGAGCGCCGACCGCACCACGAAGTTGCCCGAGCCGACGAGGGCGACCGAGAGCTGCCGGGGCGGCGGGGCCACGATCTGCGCGACGTTGTCCGCCATCAGTGCGTCCCGCCGCAAGATCGCAACCTCGATCGGCGCGCCCCGTCCGAGGTCGAAGGGCGTGAAGATCAGGTTCTTTCGGCCCGGAAGGCGGCGGCCGGTGCTCTCTTCGATCCGGGCCGGCGGCAGATCCACCTCTTCGACGGCCCGCGCCGCCGTATCGACGGAAAGCTGCACGTCGCAGGTAACCGCCTCGTCGGCGTAGTTGAGCAATCCCACGAAAACCTCGACCGCCCCGGGCCGATCGAAGGGCCGGTCGATCGAGATCGCGCCGACCGCGACGTTGTCCGATGTCGGCGAACCGATGCGGTGGTACACCATCCGCTCGCCCCGCAGCACCTGATCATCGAGATCGGAGATGCCGCCGTCGGTGAAGACCTCGAGCGTGGCCGGGTCGCCGACGGGACGGTCCGACTCGGGATCGACGTTCGTGGTGTAGGCGCGGGCGAGCTTGAGCGCCTCGGAGATCTCGGTCGCGGCGTGGGTGGACGGGATCCGCTCGATCGCCTCCAGCAGCTCCGCCTTGGAGCGGCTGAACCGCGCGACCACCTCGGCGCGGTCGGAGAAGGCGACGATCATCGTCTCCCCCGGACGCGCGGCGAGCAGCCCGCCCCCGTACATCGCCTCCACGCGATCACGCGCGCGGCGTTTGGCTTCCGTGAGCCGCGTGGTGCCGTCCTCGTCGACGTCGGTCGCGGTCATCGACATCGAGTTGTCGATGAGGAAGATGGTGCGTCCCCCCGCCCTTCCCGCCGCGCGAATCTGCGGCTGCATCACCGAGGCGATGAGCAGCAGCAACGCGATGAGCTGGAGCAGCAGCAGGAGGTTGGCACGCAGACGCTGGAACGGCGTATTCGCCCGCAGATCCTCGACCGATCGCATCCAGAGCAACGTGCTCGCGATCGGCTGCGTGCGACGCCGCAGCTTGAGAAAGTACAGCAGGAGCAGCGGCGGGATCACGGAGGCCGCCAGGATGAGCCCGGTCAGCGGGGTCAGCCAGCTCACCGCAGCAGCCCCCGCTTGCGGAGGTAGTCGAGCAGCAGCGTGTCGAGATCGGTCTTCGTGTCGATCGTCACGTGCATCATGCCGCGGCGAACGCAGAACTCACGAAGCTTGCCGCAGTACCCGTCGAGGTTCTGCTTGTACCGCTTCAGCAACGCCGCGCTGACGGTCACCTCGGCCACATCCTCGTCCTCGACGTCGGTGAGCCGAAGGTCGCCGGCGAGCCCGTTGCGACCGGGATCGATCTCCTCCGGGCTCAAGACCTGCATGCAGTACGTGTCGTAGCCGCCGCCGGCGAGGTACCGCAGGCCCTTCTCGTAGCCATCCTTGAACATGAAGTCGGAGAGGATGACCATGACGCCCTTGCCCTGACGCCCGAGCGCAATCGATCGCATCGCGTCGTTGAAGTTGCCGGGGCCGCCGGGCGTCAGCTCGAGCAGCCAGGCGCCCATCTCGCGGAGACGACGCTTGCCCCGCAGGCTGGGGAGCGGCCTGAGCTCGTCGCCGAATGCGTAGAGGCTCACCCGGTTGTGGTTGCTGAGACCGATGTACCCGAGCGCCATGGCCAGCCGCTGGTTGAAGACGAACTTGCTCGGGTTGCCCCAGTGCATCGAGGCGCTCGTGTCGATCGCGATGATGAGCGAAAGATCCTCTTCTTCGAGGAACATCTTGAGGAAGAGCTTGTCGAGCCGGGCGTAGATATTCCAGTCGATGAAACGCAGGTCGTCGCCGTGCGCGTAATGCCGGTAGTCGGCAAACTCGACGCTGATGCCGCGTTTCTTGCTCCGCCGCTCCCCCTGGAGCTTGCCGGCGAAGATCTTGCGGCTCATGACGTCCACCTGGTCGAGCTTCGACATCAGCTCGCTGCCCAGCAGCTCGTCGACGCGGGCCGGCCGCGGTTCGGTTGGGGTTCCGAAGTCAGGCATCGTGTGAGGCCGGGGGGGAGAGCACAGCGGTCGGCCGCGGGGCGAATGCGTCGGCCGGATCGGGGCCGGAACGGGGCGTCGTTTCGATCAGGTGCCGGATGATATCGTCCGTCGTCGTTCCGTCCGCCTCGGCTTCGAAGGTTCGCGCGATCCGGTGGCGGAGTGCGGGCAAGGCGATGTCGATGATGTCGCGGAATCCGACCGCGAAGCGGCCGTCGACGAGTGCGCGGACCTTGGCGCAGGTCACGAGGGCCTGGGCCCCCCGGGGGCTCACGCCGATCCGCACGAGGCGGTCGATCTCGCGGTCACCATCCGGCCGCCCCGGGTGGGTGCCGAGCACCAGCCGGATCGCATAATCCTGAACGTGCGGCGCGATGACGATGCGGCGGGCGAGCCGCTGGGCCTGCTGGATGGCCCCGCCGTCGAGCAACTGCCGCGCGCTCGGGTTGCCGGTCGCGGTCGTTCGCCGCACGATCCGGTTCAGCTCGGCGCGATCCGCGTACGGGACGACGACCTTCAGCAGGAATCGGTCGAGCTGCGCCTCGGGCAGCGGGTACGTTCCCTCCTGCTCGATCGGGTTCTGGGTGGCGAGGACGAAGAACGGGCGGGTGAGCGTGTGCGTCGTGCCGGCGATCGACACGGAGCGTTCCTGCATCGCTTCCAGCAGTGCGGACTGACTCTTCGGGGTGGCCCGGTTGATCTCGTCGGCCAGGACGAGCTGGTGGAAGATCGGTCCGGGCCGGAACCGGAACGTGCGTCGCCCGCTCTCCGGATCCTCCACGACGATGCTCGTGCCGGTGATGTCCGCCGGCATGACGTCGGGCGTGAACTGGATGCGGGCGAACGGGAGCGACAACGCCTCCCCGAGCGTGCGAACGAGCAGCGTCTTGCCGAGCCCGGGGACGCCCTCCAGGAGCACGTGCCCGTCGGCGAAGAGCGCGGTCATGGTCTCGTCGACGACGACGTCCTGACCGACGATCACGCGTCCGATCTCCTCCCGCAACGCGGCGTACACGGTGCGAAACCCCTCGCACGCCGCGCGGACGCCTTCGATGTCACGCAGGGCGACATCGAGGCGGGGAAGCGCGGGGAGAGAAGGGGGCGCGGCCAGCTCAGGCATCCGGCGCTCCCTCGCCGTCGTTGCCGCGGGCGCGTCGCTTGGCGGCCAGGAGCCGGCTCGTGTAGTCGCCGTCACCGTCGTCGCCTTCCGGCGGACCAGCGTCGGTCTCGGGTCGACCCCCGACGCGGGGCGACGTGCCGGCCGTGGCGGGTCCGCCGCTCGTCTCTGCCGCCACGTCGACCGCGGGGACGTCCGAGGCATCGGCGTCGAACCGCGATCGCGCCGCCAGCGGGTCCGCCCGCTCCGCGGACTGCGACTTCGTCCTCTTCCACGCGTCGAGCGTCCCGGCCCCCACCGCCGCGCGGCGGCTCACGGCGCTGCGGGCGGCCGCCGCGGCCTCGGTGGGATCGATCGAGAGACGCCGGGCGGCGACGTCGAGGACAAGCAACGCGGCGGCGATCATCGCCAGCAGATCCCACATGCGTTTCATCGATCGCGGCACCTCGAGGGCCGTGCGGTCGAAGAGATCCGCGAGCGCCGGGTCACCGCCGGCGAGAACGCGCCCGCCGGTGTCGCGGGCGAGCGCTTCCAGCAGTGCCGCGTTGTGCTTCACGGTGCGGAACTCACCCGGGTAGGGCACGGTCACCGCCGCCTGGATGTTGCCCTGGGCCGTGGCCGTGCCGTCGGTGCTCTCGTACCCGATGTTGATGAGGTACGCCCCGGCTTCGTCCGTGTCGAACTGGCCGCGGTAGAGACCCGGACCGGTCTGCTGCAGCGTCACCTCGACCGGTTCGTGGTCGGGACGCAGGACGATCGCGCTCGTGTTCAGGAAGTTGAGGCTCGACGCGTCCGCGTCGGTGGCCTCGAGCTCGACGATCGCCTGGTCGCCCTCGAACCGCGTGTTCACGTGCAGGTTCGACGGCGTGCTCGGCCGCATCGACCAGCGGATGGCCTGCTCCCAGAAGGCCTGGAAACGCTCCCAGCTCGCCCACGCCGCGCCCCACAGGCTGGACACGTCGCTCGTGTAGGCGATCGTGCGCCCCAGGCCGTAATTCCACGACGCGAGGAGCGGATCGCGGCCGTCGCTCGTCGGCACCACCATCGCCGTGTTCGCGAGCCCCTCGCGTTTGGCGGTCAGGACGTACCCGTCGATCGTCGGCACCGAGCCGAAGCCCTGCGTCGGACCCGGGAGCTGGCTGACGACCTGCGGCTGGAAGGTCTCCCCGTCCTGGATGAGCGAGCGGGAGACGATCCGCGCTTCCTTGATGAAGATCTGCGGGAGCTGCTTGGGGTTCTTCACGTTGTAGAACTGTCCGCCGGTCTTCTCCGCCACCGCCTGCATCCGCCCGCGATCGAGCGGCGTGCCGTGCCCCCCCACCATGACCGTGGTGACCGTCACCTTCTTGTCGGCGAACTCTTTCAGCAGCTGCGTGCTCGGTGGCTGCGGGTCGCCGTCTGAGATGATGATGGTGTGCCGCTGGGCCGCGGTCGTGTTCATGAGACCCTGGAGCGCGAGCTGCATCGACGGCGCGAAGGTGGGCATGTCGCCGACCTGCATCGTCTTGGTCGAGTCGAGGGCCGCCGTCTTGTCACCCAGGCGTTGCATGGGAAACGCCCAACGGCATCCCTGGAAACCGTCCTGGGCCCCCCAGTTGAACTCGATGATGCCGACGTAGTCGAGCCGGCTGAGCGCGTCGATGGCCGCCTGCGCGACCTGCTGGCCCCAGAAGTTGCCCTGCGCCATCTCGCAGGAGTGCATGATGAGCGCGAGCGCGCCGGCCGGCATCTGACGCGTGGCCGGCGGGTTGAGATCGACCGGCAGCGTCTTGGCGACCTCGGAGTCGATCCAGCCCCCGGCGCCGAACGACTGATTGCCGCCGATCATCACGAGCCCGCCCCCGAGGTCGTGGACGTAGGCGTGGAGCATCCGATCCTGCTCCTGATCGAACGACCACCGCGCGGTGTTCACGAGGATGACGCTGTCGTAGCCGCTGAGCGCGACGAGGCCACCGTCGAGCGTTGTCGGTGATCGCAGCTCGACCGTGATGCCGCTCGCGCGGAGGGCCGCCGCGAGGAACTGGGTGGAGCCGACGTCGTCGGCCACCAGCAGGACCTTGCCTTCGCCGCCCACGAACGTGACCGACATCGCCGTGTTGTTGCGATCGATCGCGTCGGCCGCGGGGTCGTCGGGCACGAAGACCGCTTCGAACCGCTGCGGCCCCGAGGCGTCGAGGCTGATCATCTGCTCCAGCGCGTTCGGACCCGGATCCAGCTCGACGGCGAGACCATCTCCGGGCTCGGCGCCGTTGAGGTCGAGCGGCTCGCCGTTCATCGACAGCCGCACCGTCCCCCGCGTGCGGGTCTGGCTGCGCAAGACCATCCGCACCCGCGCGGTCTGCCCCTCCCGGGCGCGAGCCGGCGTCACGACCCGCTCGAAGAGCACCTCGTTGGGATACTCGTACTCCAGCGGCAGCACGTCGATGGGCACGCCGTTGGCGCGGGCGATCTCCGCCGCCGCCAGCACGCTGTCGGTCGTCTCGTTGCCGTCGGACGCGAGGACGATGCGGTTCGCCGTGTCGTTCGGCATGATCGCGAGCGCCAACCGCACGGCGGCGGCGAGGTTCGTGGCCGAGGGATCACCGTCGTCGGCGCCGACCGTGATGGCGCTGTACGAGTCGGGCATGGCCGTGATGCTCGCGTCCCGCGCGATCGTCACCACCGCAACCCGATCCTCCCGACGCTCCTTGGCCTCCACCGCCTTCGTGAGAAAGTCGAGCGCCGAGGTCTTGAGGGCCATCGGCACGGACTGACTGCGATCGATCAGGACCGTGACCGTCAGGCCCTCGCCCCGCCGCACCCAGCTCGGCTGGGCGAGGGCGAGCGCCAGCGTCGCGATGAGCACCGTGCGGAGCGTGAGCGTGGTCCACACCTTCGCTCGCGACAATCCGCCGCGGCTCCGCCACGCGATGAGGATCGCGGGGACGAGCAGCAGGAGCAACGCGAGCCAGATCGGCTGATCGAACCGGATGGGCATTGGCCGCATGGCCTCCACACGCCAGAAGGAGACGGTAGGCGCCCGCCCGCGTTCGGGACGGGCGCCGACGCCCACGGGAACATCGGCCCTGCTAGGGCTCGGGCATCCGCTGCACGCGGTTGTTGCCGGAGTCCAGGACGTACACCGATCCCCCCACGCTGCTCACGCCCCAAGGATATCGCAGCGCACCGGCACTCGCTCCAACCGTGCCGTAGAGCCCGCGGGGGGTGCCGTCGGGGTCGAACCGCTGGAGACGGTTGTTGCCGAATTCCGCGACGAGCACCGTGCCGTCGGAGAGAAACGTCAGTCCGTAGGGGTAATGCAGCTCGCCGAGGCCGTTGCCGGGCGCTCCGATCTGGCGGAGCGGACGGCCGCGCGGATCGGTGACGAGGATCCGGTGATTGCAGGCATCGGTGATGAAGAGCTCGGTCCCGCCGGGATCGAACTCGATCGACTGGGGGCGGCTGAACTCGCCCGGCCCGTTCCCGAGCGACCCGAACTCGAACTCGTAGGTGCCGTCGGGCGCGAAGACCTGAATGCGGTCGTGCCCTCCGTACTCGGCGACGTACAGCCGGCCCTCCGGCCCGAAGGCGATGTCGGTCGGGTAGATGAACTCGCCCGGGCCCTTGCCGTACGAGCCGAACCGGAGCACCTCCTCGCCGTCCGCCGTGTAGGCGATGATCCGGTAGTAATGGGTGTCCGCGACGAAGACACGCCCGTCCGGGGCGACGCTGACCCCCGTGGGCTTGCCCTGCTCCCGCGCCGGCATCTGCCACTGGATCTGGGGTGTGCCATCGAGTCCGTACCGCTGGACCCGCGCCGTCTTGTCGACGACATACACCCGCCCCCGCTCCCGGTCGACGTCGATGCAACGCGGGTAGCTGAACTGACCGAGCGCGGTCCCGTTGCTGCCGAAGACGAGGTCGACCGGCAGCGGCCCGGCCTCGCCCGGATCGCGGCACCCGGTGAGCATCACGCCCGCCACCGCGAAGACGCCGACCAGCCCGGACCTCCGCAGCGGCCGCCGCCCCCGCGTGACCCACGCCACCGCGATGATCGCCGCCGCGGCCAGAGCGCCCAGCATCATGAGGACCGCCGCGTTGACGACGGTCTCCGGACGCTGATAGTGCATCGCATTCAGCAACGCGACGGAGAGCGCCCCCGATCCCGGAGGTTGCACGCGGGCCGTCACCGTGATCTCCCCGAAAGAGAGAACCGCGACGGTCGCGACCACGCAGGCCGCGGCGGTGGTGATCCGCGGTCCCCCCGCCCGCCAGAGAGCCCACCCGCTCGTGACCCCGTCGAGCCGCCGGAGGTCGCCCGTTGTCCGCGGCTCCCGCGTGGCGCACCACCAGGCAAACAACGCCGCGATGAAGCCGAAGCGTGTGAGATGCGCCAGCACGAGCACGGCCGGCGTGCGGTAGAGACCGTCCGCGAGAACGCCGCCGAGCCAGGCCGGCTGGTTGTACGCGGCCTCGATCGCCACGCCCGCGATCGTTCCCGGCACGAGGGCGGCGACGAGCCACAGGAGCGTCTGAAGACGGGCCAACCGGTGACGCCAGCCGCCAGGCGTACCGTGCCAGAGCACGGTCAGCCCCACCATCACGATGGCCGCCACCGTCCCGCTGACAACCGCGCCCGCGACGGCCGCGGCCGCCGACGCTCCGTAGAGATCGATGAACAATCGCATCGCCCCGGCGGGAGCTCTTCCGCACCGGACCAGCAGCCAGAGGAGCGGCGTCCCGACGAACAAGAGCCAGATCAGCGCGGCGCCTCCCGCGGCGACCATCGACGCGCGCGTCGCGGACGCGACGCCCCCCGCCCGTCCGCCCAGCAGCCGCATCAGCGTGAGGCCGCCGAGCAGCGCGACGACGAGGGCCGGCCACGCGTTGCCGACGACCGTCACCACGCTCGCCCCGGCCGCGTCCCGGGCCCGCAGCTCGTTGCCGTACGTGAAGATCTGCGCGAGATCGAAACAGGTGGTGTTCGCGAAGACCGCACAGAAGACGAGCGTGGCCCCGGTGAGCAACCCCCGCGCGTCCGCGCGCCCCCGGGCCAGCCCCCGGCGCCACCGACCGGCGCCGTCGATCCGCAGGAGATCCAGGCGGTGCCCGGAGGCGTGCGTCGACGCCGCAGCGACGCACCAGGCGACGAGGGGCCACCCCCACGCCACCAACGCCAGCACGAGCGTCGCGGCACGCATCGGACCGATCGCGTCGTTCCTCACCGCCCAGGCGTAGAGCGCCGAATCGGCCGGCCACGCCTGCCACCACGTGTAGAACAGGACGTACGACGGCAGACACAGTGGCACCAGCGTGAGCGCGGCCACGAGCGTGGCGGCGGTCCGCATCCGGCGGCCGGGCGTTGACAGCATCGATCCGAGCACCCGGCCGGGCAACCAGCCGATGGCGGTGGCGAGACCAGCCACGAGCAGGGCGGAGCCCACCGTCTTCGCGAACAGACCCGGAAGCGACGCCCCCGCCCAGTCGGCGGCCGGACCCGTCTCGCCGCCGCCGCCCGTCGCGATGAGGACGCACAACGCGACCCCCGGCATCACGACGACGGCGACGAGCGCGAGCACCGCGCCGATCGGGCTGAGCGCCGGTCTACTCTTCGCGCTCAAAAGGGTCGTTCCCGTCAGTGTCGCGAGCCGGTCGCGTGGCCGGATCGGCCGTCCCGCCGATGATCTTCATCGCCATCGCCACGGCGGCCAGACGGTTGGCGGCGGCCCGCCGGTAGTCAACGGCAAGCGGATCGGGAATCGCATGGCCGCCCGTTCGGCCCGGACCGAGCGGCGTGTTCGCGCTCTCCGATTCGGCGAGCCACCGCTCTACCCGCTCCGAGAGAAGGAAGTCCACGAGCCGCCCCGCCGCGTCGGGGTTCGGGCCGCCCGCCACGCGGGCCACCGTGTTGGGAATGAGCAGCGTGCCGTTCCCCGGCTCGGCCTCGTGGGAGTGCGCGGCGAGCACGTAGTCGATCCGGTGGCCGCGGCGTCGCGCGGCGAGCACGTCGTCGGTGTCGGTCAGCCCCACGTCGGCGTCACCGTCGATGATCGCCTGCACGACGCCGGCGTTGCCGCTCGGCAGCATTCGAACGGCGTTGTCCCGCAGGCCCATGAGAAACGCGGCGTAGTACCCCGGCATCGCCGTCCGGTCCCAGTGCGTCTTCATCGCGCCGAGATGACCACCGGTCGTACCGAACCGCGGATCGGCCATGACGACGCGGCCGTCGAGGTAGCTGCGGGTGAGATCCGTCCAGCTCACGGGCCGGTCCGCCTCGGCAACGCGATCCGGGGCGTAGGCGATCACCCGCGCCCGCGCGGCAAAGCCGAACCAACGCCCGCCGGCATCCCGGTAGGCCGCCGGCCAGGTCTCCACGAGCGGCGACGTGTGGGCGGCGAAGATCCCTTCGTCGGCGAGCGCGATCGTCAGAAAGATCTCCGACGACCAGAACACGTCGGCCTGGGGGTGATCCCGCTCGCTGCGCAGGCGGGCGACGAGCCCGGTCGTCTTCTTGGCCTCGGTGTCGCCGACGAGCCGGACCTCGATCCCCGTCTCTTCGGCGAACATCGCCGCGACCTGTCGCGCGAGGTGTTCGTCGGCGGAGGCGTACAGCACCACCTCGTCCGCCGGCTCACAGCCACCGGCCGCCCCGAGGCAGACCACCACGGCCGCCACGAGCCGCCCCCGGTATCGCCCGCGAGCCTGCATGCGCTCAACCGCCGGACGTGGTTTCATCGCTCGCCGCGCCCGAACCCTCTCCAGCCCCCGGCGGGTCGGCCGGCGGCGTCTCCTCGACGGTCGTGACGGCCTCGACCTGCCGTTGCAGCTCGCCGAAGTAGTGCTTTTGCGCCTCGTGGTAGCGACGCGGAAGCTGGTCCTCGTTCAGCGCCTCGTCGAACCCCTCGGCCGCTCCTTCGACGACCTGCTTGAGCTTCGCCTTGGACTCGCCGCGGATGGGCACGCCGTCGATGAGCATCGAGGCGATGATCTCGCCCTCGACCGTGGGCGTGTCGGCCTTGATGATCTTCGTTCCGACCGGCGTGCGCGACAGCGGCGCCGTGCCGCCCGCGCCCTGGCCGGGTCCACGCATTCCCGGACCCCACTGCTCGAGCGCCTGGGCCAGGTTCATGCCCTGGCCGAGCCCCATGCCCTGCGCTTGCGCCTGGTTCGCCGCGGCCTGCGCCTGCTGGAGCAGCTGCTGCATCTGCTCCATCGCGTCGAGCTGGTTCATCATCTGCTGCGCGCCCTGCCCGAGCTGCCCGCCCTGCATTGCTTCGCCGAGCCCCTTGCAGGCGCCTCCGAGCCCTTCGCACATCTGCTGCGCGGCCTGCTGTGCCTGCATCATCTGCTGGAGCTGCTGCCGCTGCTGCTCGTTGAGGTTCTGGGCCTGCTCGATCGCCTGCTTGAGCGCTTCGGGGTTCTGCGCGAGCTGCGGGTTCATCCCGGCTCGTTGCAACGCTTCTTCGAGCGCCTTCTGCTGGCTCGCCAGCTTCTCGAGCTGCTCGGCGAGCTGCTCGAGCTGGGCCGCCAGCTTCTCCTTGGTCGCCTCGTCCATCTCCCCCGCCTCGATCTCGGCGAGCATCTTCTCCATCGCCTGCTTGGCCGCCTCGAAGTTGCCGTCGGCGAGCGCCTCGGCGAGCTCCCGTCCGGGGCCGTCGTCCGGCGGCTCCAGACCGGAGAGCATGTCCTTCAGCGCCCGCACGGTCTTGCCCTTTTCGCCGTTGACGATCTCGTCGAGCTTGCGGTTCAGCTCGGTCACCTTCTTCAGCGCCGTGCGTTTGATGTTCTCCGGCTCGTCGATCTGCCGCGCGCCCTCGGGGCTCAGCTCCTCGACGAGGCTGGCCAGCTCCGCTTTGAGCTGCGGCTTGTCCTCGACCACCTTGACGATCGCTTCCAGCGTCTGGTCCGTCTCGGCCCGGACCCGACGCGTCTGCTCCGCGTCCGGCTCGTCGCTGGCGAACAGGTCGAGCGGTTCCATGAGCAGCACGCCGCCGGCGAAGGCGAGGAGCAGCGGCGTCACCCACCACCGCTGCGGGGCGGAGACGGCGAAACGCCGGCGAAGCGTCTCACGCGACCGCGGGTCGCGGGCGACCGTCACGGCGTCCTCGACGGCGGCCATCGCGAACGCGTCATCGCGGTCGCGGCAGTGAAGCGCGGTGGAGAGCCGCTCGCGCAGATCCAGTCGCTGGTCGACCTCCACGGCAACCTCGATCTCCGACGCGCGGCGACGCGACCAGACCGCGAGCGCCGCACACGCCGCCAGGACACCGAGCGCCGGTGCGACCCACACCCACGGCACGAACGCGGCCGCCGGAAGGCGGTCGGCCACGGCCAGCACTGCCACCACCACGCCGGCGATGATCGCGACGACGTTGAGCGCAGAGAGGAAGCGGGTCAGCTCGAGCCGGCGGCTGGCTTGACGGAGGAGCGTCCGAATGTCGTTCATGAGGCTCTCCTGCTCGCGTGTCCCCGCGACGCGAGGACGGTCCATCGATCCGCCATCGTCTTCATCGACCGGAGCCACCGGGCGGCGGCACCGATTGTCCCCCGTTGAACCCCCAAAGAGGACCGACTGAGCCGGGGCCTCCGATCGGCCGATATCATCTCATGGTAGGCCCGCTGGGGCCACGCATCGGCTGTTCCGCCGCGGCCACACGGCCGCTCCCCCCCGACAAGGACGCGTCCCATGGCATTTCATTACCGCGCGACGAAGATCTCCCTCGCCCTCGCGGCCGGCCTGGCCCTGGTGGCGGCCCTCCCCGCGGCCGGCCAGAGCGCGGCGGAGCTGCGGCGTGAGAACGAGCGACTCCGTGCCCGGGTCACCGATCTGGAGCAGCAGCTTCAGTCGCTGACCGAGCAGATCGCGCGGCTCCAGCAGCAGCTCACCGCCGCCGCCACCGCCGGCGGTACGACCGTGCCTCCCTTCACGCCCGACCCGATCTCGATCGACGAGTCCAAACCGGACGCGAGCCCGCGGGCGTTGCTGGCAACGCTCACCGAGTCCTACCGGAGTACGCTCGACGGGGTCGAGATGGGTGAGCCCGGCGATCCCACCCGCGTCGCCTTCGTCCGGCAGCTCAACCGGTGGATTGCCCGCGTGAACCGCGAGCACAAGATGCCCATCGAGTGGCACGTGCGGCACCTCGGGAGCATCGTTCCCGTGGGCCGGGGCTACCTTCTTCGGATGCAGGCGGTCGATCCGAAGACCGGCGCGACGCTCGGTGACCCCTTCGACGGCATCCTGTCGCGTTCGGTGCGGTCGCGTCTCCAGCAGCTCTCGCAACGCGGTCTGCTCGAGGATGTGCTCGTCCTGCGGGGCACCCTCGTCCCTCGCGTCATGTTCAACGAGGATCGTCTGACCGAGGGCCCGTTCAACAACCCGCCGATCATCGCGCCGATGGCCGAGTTCGGGTTCACCGTCAACGTCACGACGCTGCTGCCGCCTCGGGACGAGGACGAGCCGGCCCGCCGACGCGGAGCCGCGGCGACGCCCGCCGCCGGTGGCGACGGTCCCTGAGACGAATGGGTCGCGGCGGCGGTGCACGTCGCCGCGTCAGGCCGCGTCTGGCCGTATCAAGCCGCGTCTGGCCGTATCAGGCCGTATCAGGCTGCGTCGAGCAGACAGTTGATCACCGCATTGACGAACGCGAACCGCGATCCGGAGAACACGGCGTTCGTCTGCGTTGCCATCCGCTGACGCTCGGCTTCGAGGGCCCCGGCGATCGCCTGGATCTGACGCGGCGCGTCATCCTTCCAGCGTTCGGTGAGGATCTGCGCCCGCTCCAGCTCCTCGCGGTCGAGCCAGAGCCCCCCGCAGCTGGGGCAGCGATCCACCATGATGCCCGTGTCGCCGGCGTAGTTCAGCACGGACATCGGCGTGACGCAGCCGGGGCAGATGAGCTCACGCTCCGCGCCTCGCGGCGGGGCGGTGAAGCTCGGGCGACAGTGCATGAGCGTGTCACGCAGCTCCGCCGGAAACCGCTCCTCCCGCGTGCGGACGATGTGGGCCATCGACTCGGCGGCGACGAACTCCCCGCCGCACTCGTCGCACGAATGAATCGGAACGCCTTCGTAGACGATCTCGGTCATGATCTGCTGGTCGTGGGGACACTGCATGCACGAGCTCCTTCTCGGGGGTGCATCGGTCGATTCGCCGGCGACCTGAGATGAGCGCGGCGGGTGCGGGATTCGATTGCGTTTCTCGGACGGTGATGGGTCCGGATGCGCGTGCGGCGGGCACGGACGCGGTCGCGGAAACGGTCGCGGACCCGGGCACGGTCGCGGGCACGGACCCGGACGCGGACGCGGACACGGTCGCGGGCACGGACGCGGACCCGGACACGGTCGCGGGCACGGACCCGGGCACGGTCGCGGACCCGGGCACGGTCGCGGACGCGGACCCGGTCGCGGACGCGGACCCGGACACGGACCCGGACCCGGCCGCGGATCCGCCTCCCCTACCCCATCACCCGATCATGCTCGACCAGCTCCCGCACCCGCCGCCGGGCCGCGTCGATTCCGATCCGCAGCGTCGCCCCCGCCGCGAACACGTGGCCGCCACCGCCGATCAACGCGGCGAGCCGATTGACATCCGTCTCCTCCGCCGGCTCGCCGTCCCGGGGCGGCTTGCCGCGAAGCGAGACTTTCGTCTTCGACGCTTCCAGCTCCACCAGCAGAATCGAGATGCGGACGGTGCCGACCACCATCGGGCGGTTGACGATGCCGGTGAGCAGGTCGTGCGATCCCCCGGTTGCCTCGAAGTCGGCGCGTCGCAGCGTCATGATCGCGACCGAGCCGCTGCGCGCGTACTCGAGCGATGCGAGGGCGCGGGCTTCCAGCCCCAGCCGCGGCGGGCGGTACGTCTCCTCGATCAGCTGGTAGAGCCGGGTCTTGTCGACTCCGCACCCCAGCAGCCGCGCGGCGACCGCGAAGGCCTCCGCGCCGGCGTTGGAGAAGCGGAACCAGCCCGTGTCCGTCGCGAGACCGACGAAGAGCGGCTCGGCGATGCCGCCGGGACCGCCCGTGAGCTCGATGCCCAGCTCGTCGAACAGCGGCACCAGCATCATCGTGGCCGACGCTGCGGCCGGATCGACCAGACGCATCGCGGCGACTTCCTCGCCCTGCGTGTGGTGATCGATGCCGACGACGTTGGCCTGGTGAGCGCGGAGCCAGTCGACGAGCGGCTCGAGCTGGCCGTAGGCGCCGGTGTCCGTCACGATGACGAGATCGTGATCGTCGCCGGGCGGATCGTGCTCGACGCGGCGGTACTGGGTCGCGCCGGCCACGACGAGCAACGCCTCCTCGATCGATCCCATCAGGTAGATCTCGGCCTCCTTGCCCAACGCCGTCAGCCCCCGCTGCAACGCCAGCACGGAGCCCATCCCGTCGCCATCCGGACGTCGGTGGGTGAGCAGCGCGATCCGCTCGGCCGACCGGATCCTGGCGGCGATCTCCGGCACCGTCGCGTTGGAGGAGTAGTCGCTCATGCCACCGTCGCCTCGCGGGTTGCCGTGGTTGCGGCGACGTCACGGTGGAGCTGCGCGACGAGCGTGTCGGTGTCGTCGTACCGAATCTGGCCACGCAGCCAGACGCTCAGTCGCACGCGGATCGTCCACCCGTAGTCGTCGACCGGTCCGTCGTAGCCGACGAGGTGCGCTTCACAGACCCGCGGGTGCGTTCCGTAGGTCGGCTTCGTCCCCACGCTGACGGCCGCCGGCCAGGTTCGGTCCCCGCGTGTCGCGAAGCCGGCGTAGATGCCGTCACCGGGAAGCAGCTGCTCGCCCACCTCGAGGTTGGCGGTCGGGAAGCCGATCGTGCGACCCCGCCGATCGCCGGACACCACGGTCCCGGTCAGCTCGTAGTCGCGTCCGAGAACGTTCGCCGCGTCACGCACTCGACCACGAGCGAGCAGCCAGCGTGTGATCGTGCTGCTGGCGGGCACGACGTGCTGATCGTCGAGGGCGACCTCGACCGCGTCGAGCGCGATCGTCTCGAAGCCGTGGCGCCCGCCCAGGCTCTCGAGCGTCTCGATCGATCCCGCGCGATCGCGACCAAACCGGAAATCGCGACCCTCGACGATCGCGACCGGACGGTGCTCGACCACGATCTCGTCGACGAACGCCTCGGGGGTCTGGCGAAGCCGCTCGGGGGTCGGGGGCACCCGCACCACGGTGTCGGCGCCGGCCTCGCCGAGGAGCCTGACGCGATCGGCGAAGTGGGTCAGCCGGGGCGGAACCGCCTCGGGACGAAGCACGGTCAGCGGGTGGGGGTCGAAGCACAGCACCACGACCCGGCCCTCGTCCCCAACGGCGTCACGCGCGGCCGAAAGCAGGGCGGCGTGCCCGCGGTGAACGCCGTCGAAGTTGCCGATGGTGAGGGCGGTCTGGCGGGGCATCGGACGACCACCATACCACTCCTCCCGGGACCCCGCGCGGCTTCCTCGCCACGCTGCGTGGGCGGGTGCGGAAAGTTCCGCGTCCCGCGATTTGATGGGAGCCACCCACGCGGCTATCACTACGCCGATGCAGTTGGATTCAGCCAAAACGAGCCTCGGGAAACCCGCGGGCGTGGAAGCCCTCGTGAAGGACCTGACCGCCAGCCTCCAGCAGACCGCGGAGGAGGTCGTTCCGTGGTTCCTGACCAACATGCCGCTCATGTACTTCCAGGACACCGAGCACGCCACGCAACTCACGCACCTCCGTGCGATCATCGCGGCCAAGGCGTCGGGGCGTCCGATCGAATTGACGCTGCGAAACGAGGACGGGTCCGAGTGGACCAGCATGCGCCCGGCCGACTACCCGGGCGTGCTCGCGCACCTCGTCAGCGAGCTGCCGCACGACCGGCGCCTGCGAGCCGCGAAGATCCACACCGCCAACGACGGCAACCTCGTTCTGGATACCTTCGAGTTCGGCGAGCCGCCCCCGTTCGATCCCACCGATCCCCGGCAGGCAGACAAGCTCGCGAAGACGATCGAATACGCGGCCGGTCATGACCCGGCGTACACCGAAGCGGAGATCACCGAGCACTTCGCGCGCTGCGCGGGCGAGTACATCCTGACCGTCACCCCACTGCGGTTGTGCCAGCACCTCGCGCTCTTCCGCGAACTCAGCGGCACCGACGGCACGACCGTGGTGCTCGAGCCCGAATCCGATCCGTCCCAGTGCCGGATCGTGGTCGCGGTCGGCAACGCGACGACCCGCCGCATGCTCGAACGCATCGCCACCCGTCTGGCGTTCAGCGAGATCAACATCCACCGCGCGTACCTCGACGTCATCAACGACGGTGACCACGGCTCGATCAGCCTGCTCGGCTTCGTCGTCCAGGCCCCGGGCGGCGGACCGATCGACCCGGCGAGCGACCTGTGGCAGGAAGTGCGGCGGGATCTGCGTCGCAACAAGTGGGTCGAGCATCGCACGCTGCAGCTGGCCTATCGCCATCGGCCGCTCGGCGTGCGACGCGCGGAGGTCATCACCGGCCTGTGCGACCTCTGCCACCAGGTGTTGACCAAGGCCAACCCGTACGCCTTCAGCCAGAGCCGCACCGCCACGCTGGTCGAACGCAACCTGGAACCGGCGACCCGCATCGCGGACCTCTACCTCGCGCGGTTCGACCCGTCGGGACCGCTCGACGATGCCGAGCTGGATCGCCGCAGCGAGGAGCTTCAGACCCACATCGACAATGACGTCGATCTGGAGGACGCCCGGACGATTCTCCGCAAGATGCTGCGGGCGGTCGCGGCCGTCCGGCGGACGAACGTGTACCTGGAAGGACGCTACGCCCTCGGCATGAGGATCGACCCGGCCTTTCTCTCGACCGCCGAACGCTCGGAGGTCCCCTTCGGCGTGTTCTTCGTCCACGGCCGCGGCTTCAACGGCTTTCACGTCCGGTTCCGCGACATCGCCCGCGGCGGGCTTCGCGTCATCCGCACCCGCGGCGAAGAGCAGCACACGCTCGAGGCGGAGCGGCTGTACGACGAGGCCTACAACCTCGCGTTCGCTCAGCAGCTCAAGAACAAGGACATCCCCGAGGGCGGCGCGAAGGCGGCCGTGCTGCTGGATCCGTACGCGCGGCTGGATCGCGGGGTGAAGGGGTTCGTGGACACGCTGCTCGATCTGATCACGCCCGATCCCGAGACCCGCCGCTTCGTCGTCGATCACCTGCACCACGACGAGCTGCTCTATCTCGGCCCGGACGAGAACATCACCCCGCCGTTCATCGAGTGGATTGTCGCCCGCGCGCGCCAACGCGGCTACCCATCGCCCACCGCCCTGATGAGCTCGAAGCCCGGGGCGGGCATCAACCACAAGGAGTACGGCGTCACCAGCGAAGGCGTGACGGTGTTCCTCGACGTCTCCCTGCGGGCGATCGGCATCGACCCGACCCGCGACGCATTCACGGTCAAGATGACCGGTGGCCCCGATGGCGACGTCGGCGGCAACCTGATCCGCATCCTCCACCGCGAGTACGGCGATCGCGCCCGCATCGTCGGCATCGCCGACGGCAGCGGCTCGGCCGAGGATCCGGAAGGTCTCGACCACGGCGCGTTGCTCCAGCTCTTCGAGGACGGATTGCCGATCAGCGAGTTCGACCGCAGCAAGGGCGGGCCCGGCACCCGCGTCGTCGCGCTCGACGAGCCGGACGGCGTTCACCTGCGCAACACGCTGCACAACCGCGTCGTGGCCGACGCGTTCGTCCCCTGCGGCGGGCGGCCCAACGCGATCCACGAACGCAACTGGAAGAGCTACCTGACGCCCGACGGCACCCCGAGCAGCAAGCTGATCGTCGAGGGGGCCAACCTGTTCCTGACGCCGGAGGCCCGCGAGGCGTTGTCCGCCCAGGGCGTGCTGATCGTCAAGGACAGCTCCGCCAACAAGTGCGGCGTCATCACCTCCAGCTACGAGATCATCTCGAACATGCTCCTCAGCGAGGAGGAGTTCCTGCGAATCAAGGACCGGTTCGTCGAAGAGGTGCTCGCCATCCTGCGTGACCTCGCCCGCCGGGAGGCGGAGCTGCTCGTTCGCGTCCACCGGTTCCACCCGCAGGTCCCGCTGCCGGAGATGAGCACGCGGCTCAGCCGCGTGATGATTCGCACCGCCGACGCCATCGAGGCCGCGATCGATCGCCTCGACGATGCCGACCAGGTTCTGCTGCGACAGCTCGTCGTCGAGCATCTTCCCCCGGTCCTGCTCGAGACGGCCGGGGCGCGGGTGTGGGATCAGACGCCGAAGCCGTATCTGAAGTGGATCATGGCGAAGTCGCTGTCCGCGCGGATCGTCTACCGGGAGGGCTTCGAGCACATCGAGGCGATGCCCACCGCGGGCATCGGCGCGTTGGCGGTGCAGTACCTCAAGATCGAGCAGGAACGCGGCCGGCTCGCCGCCGAGGTCGAGTCATCCGATCTTCCGACCCGCGCGCGGATCGCCGAGGCGTTGCGCGATGCGGGCATTCTCCCCACGCTCGGCCGGGAGTGACCCCACGATGAGCATGCGGTTCGCGGCCTTCGCCGTCGTCCTCGGCGCCCTCCCGGCATCGGTCGCGGCGGGACAGGACGTGCCCACGGCGGCCGTCGTCGACGTCCCGGCCCGACCCGAGGCGGTCACCGTCTACCTCGGTCGCGCTGCGGTCACCCGCACGGCCCAGGTGTCGCTGCCGACCGGTCTCCACGCGTTGCGTTTCACGGCACTGCCGAAATCGGTGACGCCGCAGACCCTCCAGGCGCGGGTCCGCGGGCCGGCCCGGGTGCTCGGCGTCGACGAGCTGGTGGCCACGGAGGCGAGCACCTCCTCCCCACGCGTGCGGGAGCTCGACCGGATCATCGCCGGCCTCGAGGTCGCGCTCGCCGATGTCGAGGGCGAACACGCGATCATCACCGCCGAAGAGCGGCTGGTGGACGCCGTCGGCGTCCGCGTGTCCGCCGACGCCACTGCCACCGGCGGCACCGACCGGCTCGATCTCGACCGCGTGCGGGAGCAGCTCGCGTTCGTCCGCACCGAACGCGAGCGGTTGCTCGCCGCCCGTCGAACGCTCGATGAGCGGGGCCGGACGCTGCAGGCGGATCTCGATAACCGGCGGGCGGAGCGGGAGGCGATCGCCGGAAGCGGCGGAGAGCATCGCGTCGCGGTGGTCACCGTGGCCGTCTCCTCGGCGGCGGCGATCGAGGTCGACCTCAGCTATCTCGTGACCGACGCGACGTGGGAGCCGGCGTACAACTTCCGCGCCGATCCGGGGGGAGGTGGGGTCGTCCTCGAGTACGACGCGATGATCACGCAACGCACGGGAGAGGACTGGGCCAACGTCGCGCTCACGCTGTCGACCGCACAGCCGACGCAGGTCACGCATCCGCCGGATCTCGAGCCGTGGTTCGTCGATCTGATCGAACGGCAGCCACCGGGTCGAGCCACCGCCACCGCCGTGCCGCGGCTGGCCGCGGGCGTCGAGGAATTGAGCCAGGATGCAGCCGTGACCGGCGCCGGTCCGTCGATCACCTTCGATCTCCCCCGTCGCGTGACCGTGGCCAGCGAACGGCAGCGTCGTCACCGCACCCGCATCGCGACCATCCAGACGCAGCCCCGCTTTCAACACGTCGCGACCCCGGTCATCGGCGCCGCGGTGTACGTCCGCGGCACCGTGGCCAACACGAGCGCTTACCAGCTTCTGCCCGGCACGGCGTCGATCTTCGTCGGCCAGGACTACGTCGGCCCCACCCGCCTCGACGCCGTCGCCCCCGGTGCCGAGTTCGAGCTGTACTTCGGCGTCGACCGCCTCGTGACCGCGGCACGCGACCGCGTCCTCCGCGAGACCACGCGGACCGGACTCCTCGGCGGCGGTCTCCGCACGAGCAGCGTCTACCGCATCGAGATCGACAACCACGCCGGCAAGACGATTCTGCTGGAGCTGTGGGATCGCATCCCGGTCGCCCGCTCCGATCAGATCGCGGTCGAGCTCATCGACCTGACCTATCCGCTCGACACCGACGAGGAGTACCTCGACGCGGAGCGTCGGAACGGCTTGCTCCGCTGGACCCTCAGCGTCCCGCCGACCGGCGCGAGCCCGTTCGTCGTCGAGTTCGAGGTGCGGGTGACGCACGCCAAAGAGGTCGACGTGACACCGCTGCCGGAGTGAGATCTCGTTCTCGGGTTGGTGCCACGGACAGCGAAGCGTCCGTGCCGTCAGCGCCCATTGCGGTGGGGTGTCTGGCTCCCCCGCGCGACGGGCGACGCACGGCACGGACGCTTCGCTGTCCGTGGCACCGTTGTGCCTGCGTCCGTGCCGTCAGCGTGCATTGCGGTGGGGTGTCTGACTCCCCTGCGCGACGGGCGACGCACGGCACGGACGCTTCGCTGTCCGTGGCACCAGTACTTTGGGGGCACCAGAAGCTCCGACGCGCACCGACCTCGCGCGCGAGACGCTCACCTACTCACGCGAAAGACCCCCGCCCGCACGCAAACACCCGCGTCCGTGCCCGCGTCCCCGCCGGTCACGCGCCGTCCGCTCGACCCGCCTCCTCCGCCTCCGACTGCATGATGTCGTCCCCTTCCTCGGGAGTGCGGGATTCCTTGGCCTGCTGCTGGATGTCCGCAACCTCGCTCCGCAAGTCGCCCTCCGCCTCCGTCACCTCGTCGTCGTCTTCGGTGGACGCGGCGGGCGTCGGAGGGGCGGGCGTCGCCGCCACGCCGGCGTCCGGCTCGGGCAACATCCGCACGGGCACGGCCTGCGGGAAGATGACCTCGCGTGCTTCGTCCGGCAGTGAGATTCCCGCCTCCTCGTACGCGCGCACGATCAGCCGCATGAGCGACGAACGCACCTTCAGCAGGCTGTGCTCGTGCCCGTCGATCCAGAACCACATCCGCAGGACGATCGTGGCCGCTCCCAGCTGCTCCACCAGAACCACGGGCTCCGGCGTGTCGAGCACGGCCGAATGCTTCTGGAGAACGTCCATGGCGATCCCCTGCGCATCGGAGATGCTCGCGTCGTAGCCGACGCCGACGGAAAAGCCGGCGCGGACCTTCGGGTTGGCGGTGAGGTTGCGGATCGTGTTCTTGTAGACGGTCGCGTTGGCGATCTGGATGTGGTTGCCGTCGAAGTCCATGAGCACCGTGCCGCGGGTCGTCACCTTCTGGACCACCCCGGTGTGGCCGTCGACCTCGATCGTGTCGCCGAGGCGGAACGGCCGCTGCACGCTGATGAGCACGCTGGCCAGGAAGTTCTCGGCAATGTCCCGGAACGCGAAGCCGACCACCAGGCCGACGAGACCCGTCCCCCCCGCCAGGGTGACGGCGATTCGCGTCAAGCCGGTGATCCGCAGGAAGAGGTACACGCCGACGAGCGCGATCGCGACGAAGAGCAGCTTGCCGATGACGTTCCGAACCAAGTCGCTCTGCACACGCCGGCCGAGCTGACGATCGGCGATCCGCACCAGGATCCGCGCGAGGAGCAACGTGCCGACGAAGACGGCGAGCCCGACCAGGAGAAGCGGCGCCGCCTGGATGAATTGCTGCCAGAGCGTGCGAATCTCACGCAGGGCCGGCCGCACGGTCCAGATGGGGCCGCTCTCGACCTCGATGTTGTTGACCACCGCGACGACATCCTCGGTCTTGCGGGCAAGCTCCCCGGCCCAGTCGCGGTTGGCGGCGTCATCCGTGCGTCCGGTCAGGAACGCCACGCCATCCCGGACCTCCACCCCGGGAGAGCGGAACCGCTCGGTCGCATCCAGGATTCGACGCAGCCGGGCCTCGATGGCCTCGTCGGAGGTGAGGGCGGCCACGTCGACGGTCTGGGCCGTCGTGGTGAGGGCGGTCTCCTCGACGGCCTCAGGCGGATCCGCAACGGCGGATCCGCCCTGCCCCCACGCCCGATCCGCGTGGGCCGCGGCGAACATGATGAGGAGCGTGAGCGCGACCGCACGGATCGGGGCGACACGCCCCCATGCGCACACGCTGCCGGCCCGCATCTCCTGCCTCATCGCGACCTCTCCATGAGCGCCCCCCTTTTTCGACCGAAGGCTATGGTAACGCGCGATTCGACACCGACATCCACCCGCCAAAGGAGCGAATTTCGTGCATGACGTGAAGACGACGACCGACCAACTGTTGTGCGACCAGGTCGAGCGAGCGTTGCGGCGGGACGAGCGGCTCTCCTCGCAACCGCTGGAGATCGCGGTCGAGGATGGCGTGGTGCATCTCACCGGCTCGGTGCAGAGCTACCGCCGCAAGCTCGCCGCGCACGAGATCGCCTCCTCGTTCGACGCGTGCCGCGACGTCATCAACGAGCTCGCGGTCTCACCCGTGATCGTGCCCGACCAGCAGGTCGCCGACAGCGTGCGGGCGGCGCTCGATGCCCACGCGGACATCACGCGCGAGACGATCACCGTGACCGCTCGCAACGGCGTGGTCACGCTCGGCGGCCACGCCCACGCTCCCTGGGAACGAATGACGGCACAGGACGTCGCGATGGCGTGCCGGGGGGTGCGCGACGTCGACAACCAGATCCTCGTCGATCGCTCCACGACGGAGAAGGACGAGAACCTCGCCTCGGACATCCTGGACGCCTTGCGTGTCGGCCGCGGGCTCTCGGATGCGGATCTGCACGTCGCCGTCAACGAAGCGGCCATCGTCCTCAGCGGAAGCGTCCGGACGCTCGGGCAGAAGCAAACCGCGGACGCCATCGCCCGCCGCTTTCGGCCTTGGATCGTGCGGAATGAGATTCGTGTGACGGGTTGAGGGTTGGGGCGGGTGGGGAGTCCGGGCCCGCGTCCGCGTCCGTGACCGTGACCGCGTCCGTGTCCGCGTCCGTGCCCGCGACCGCGTCCGTGACCGCGTCCGTGACCGCGTCCGCGCCCGCGTCCGTGACCGCGTCCGTGCCCGTGACCGCGTCCGTGCCCGTGCCCGTGTCCGTGTCCGTGCCCGCGTCCGTGACCGCGTCCGCGACCGCTTCCGTGCCTCACGCGTTGAAGTACCGCGCCTCCGGATGATGCACGATGATCGCGCTCGTCGACTGCTCCGGATCGATCTGCCAGTTCTCCGTCAGCGTGCACCCGATACGCTCCGGTTGCAGCAGCCGGAAGAGCTTCTCCTGATCGCTCAGATCGGGACACGCCGGGTATCCGAAGCTGTAGCGGCTGCCCCGGTACCCCTGGGTGAAGAGCTTGCGGATCTCGGCGGCGTCGTCGCCGTCGATGCCCAGCTCGGTCCGGATGCGGCGGTGCCAGTACTCCGCGAGCGCCTCGGCCGTCTCGACGCCCATGCCGTGCAGGTAGAGGTACTCGGTGTATTCGTTCGCCTCGAACAGCGTCTTCGCGCGGCGGCTCGCCTCGTCGCCGACGGTCACGCAGTGCAGCCCGATGACGTCGCGTTCCCCCGACGCGACGGAGCGGAAGAAATCCGCAATGCACCGGCGGTCCCGCGTGGCCTGCCGCGGCCAGGTGAAGCGTTCGATCTCGCGTGTCGCGTCGTCGGGGTCGTAGATGATCAGATCGTCGCCGTCGCTCTGGCAGGCGAAATAGCCGTAGGCAACCTTCGGGCGGAGGATCTGCTGCTCGCGGCACTCCCGCTCCAGACGCCTCAGCACGGGACGCACCGTCTCCTCGAGGAGCGACTCGTACTCCTCGGCGCTGCGGGGACCCTTCCGGAAACCCCACTGGCCGCGGAAGAGCGCGACCTCGTTGATGTAGGGGTAGATCTCGTCGAGGTCGATGTCCTCGACGATCCGCGCGCCGAGGAACGGCGCGGCCGGCACCGCGGCCGGGGCCAGGGCCGTCCGCTCCGCGACGACGACGCGTGACCCGCCCGATGACGCCGCGGCGGCCACCCGGCTGGCGGTGACCTTCTCTTCCGTCCGGGCCCGCTTGGCGAGACGCTCGTCGATCTCCGATTCCAGCTCGGCCTGCTCGCCCTCGACGAGATGACCGCAGATCCGCAGGGCGTCGAACGCGTCCCGCCCGTAGTACAGCGGACCCCGGTAGATCTGACGCAACCGCGATTCGCAGTAGTGCCGCGTGAGCGCCGCCCCGCCGAGCAGCACGGGGGCGGTCACCCCCTGCTCGTTCAATTCGTGCAGGTTCTCCTCCATGACCGTCACCGACTTGACGAGCAGCCCCGACAGTCCGATCGCGTCGGCTTCGTGCGTCCGCCACGCCTCGAGGATCGCTGCGATCGGCTGCTTGATGCCGAGGTTGATCACCTCGTAGCCGTTGTTGGAGAGGATGATGTCGACGAGGTTCTTCCCGATGTCGTGAACGTCGCCGCGGACCGTCGCGAGCACGATGCGGGCCTTGGGACCGGCGTCGACCGCGAGCCGATCCATGTGCGGCTCCAGGTGGGCGACGGCCTTCTTCATCACGCTCGCCGACTGCAGGACGAACGGGAGCTGCATCTGACCCGATCCGAACAGCTCGCCGACGACCTTCATCCCCGCGAGCAGGTGCTCGTTGATGATCTCCAGCGGCGAGTACCGCTCGAGCGCAGCGTCGAGGTGGGTCGCCAGGTCACGCTCGTCGCCGTCGACGATGTGGTGCTGCAGCGTCTCCTCGAGCGTCCGGTGCGTGTCCGTCGTCGCCTCCTCCTTGGCGTCCTCGTCGGGAAAGAGCCCGATGAAGTGGTGGAGCGGATCGAATTCCGCGGGCATCCCCTCGGGGCGCTCGTCACCGCGGCGGTCGAAGATGAGCCACTGCGCCGCCTCCCAGTGTTCGTCCGCGATGCGGTTGCGTGGGAGGATCTTGCTCGGATGGACGATCGCCGAGGTGAGACCCCGCACCATCGCCTCGTGCAGGAACACGGAGTTGAGCACGGCCCGCAGCGGCGGCCGCAGACCGAAGGAGATGTTGGACAACCCCAGCAGGATGCCACAGCGGGGAAACCGTTCGTGGATGAGCCGAATGCCCTCCAGCGTCTCGGCCCCCAGACGCCGGTCGTCCTCGCTGCCGGTGGCGATCGTGAACGTGAGCGGATCGAAGAGCAGATCCCGCTCGTCGAGCCCCCACTTCTCCACGAACAAGTCGTGCATCCGCGTGGCGATGGCGAGCTTGCGTTCCGCCGTCTTGGCCATGCCGGCCTGGGGATCCTCGTCGATCGTGAGCGCGACGCAGGCCGCGCCGTACCGGCGGAGCATCGGGCAGACGTCGTCGAACCGCTGCTCGCCGTCCTCGAGGTTGATCGAGTTGACGACGCACTTGCCGCCCGCCCGCTGAAGGGCGGCCTCGAGCACGGGCGCCTCGGTCGAGTCGATCATGAGCGGCACGTTCACCTGCCGGACGAACCGCGACACGACCTCGGCCATGTCCCGCACACCGTCCCGGCCGACGAAGTCGACGCACACGTCCAGGAGGTGCGCGCCACCCCGCACTTCCTCCCGCGCCATCGAGACGAGACCGTCGTAGTCCTCTTCGTCGAGCAGGCGTTTGAAGCGACGGGAGCCGTTGGCGTTCGTCCGCTCGGCCACGATGAGAAACGAGCTGTCCTGCTCGTAGTCCACCGGCGAGTACAGGCTCGAACAGCCGGGCGGCGGCGGTTCGATCACGCGTGACCCCGGCCGTGCCGTTGCAACGACCTCGGCCAGCCGGCGAATGTGTTCCGGTGTCGTGCCGCAGCAGCCGCCGACGATCGTGGCGCCGGAGTCGACCACGAACCGCTCCATCGCCGACGCGAATTCGTCCGGGGTCAGCGGAAACTTCGTCTGCCCGTCCGCGAGGACCGGCAAGCCGGCGTTGGGCGCAACGGAGATCGGGCCGTCCCAGTGGCGGCTCAGCCACGACACGTGCTCGCCCATCTCGGCGGGGCCGGTGGCGCAGTTGAGACCCAGCGCGGTGATCGGGAACATCCGCAACGCGTTGGCGGCGGCGGCGAGCTCCGTCCCCAGCAGCATCGTGCCCGACGTCTCGATCGTGATGCTCGCGAAAATCGGGACGTCCTCGACCCGGCGGCCGGCCTCGGCGAGCGCGTCGCGACAGGCGTTGATGACGCACTTGACCTGGAGCAGATCCTGGCACGTCTCGATCATGAACGCATCGACGCCACCCTCGATGAGCCCCCGCGCCTGCTCGGTGTAGCTGGCCAGGAGATCCGGCCAGGAGATCTGGCCCAGGCTGATCAGCTTGGTGCCCGGGCCCATGGACCCGATGACAAAGCGTGGCTTGTCCTCCGTCTGATGAAGGACACACGCGGCGCGAGCGATCTCGGCCGCTTCGCGGTTGAGCGACCGGGTCCAGCTGGCGGCCTCGTCGTCGAAGTCGGCCAGGACGTGTCGGCTCGCTCCGAACGTGTTCGTCTCGACCGCGTCGGCGCCGGCGGCCAGGAACGACTCGTGGATCTGCTGAACCAGATCCGGGCGGCTGCGGACCAGCAGATCGGGGCAGTTCTCCCGGCCCAGGTAGTCCCGGTCCACATCCGGATCGAGGGCATGGACCGAGGTCCCCATCGCCCCATCCAGCACGAGCACGCGTTGTTCGAGGTGGCTGAGAAGGGATGAGGGCATGGGAGGATCATATTTGAGGTCCCGGGGGCTGTCCAACCGTCTATCCGGATGAACGGATGAAAGGTCGCCGTGCCGCCGACGGTGGGCCCCGCCCTATGATCCGCGACCCTGAAGCACCCCCATTCCCTCATGAGTCAGACCATGGCCCGATTCTCTCGCATCGCACCCCTGCTGCCGCTGGCGGTCCTGGCGGCCTCGGCCGCCGCTCAGAACACCCCGCCGGCCAACCCGCCGCCGCCGACCACCGCGCCGGCCGCAGCCCGGGATCTCCCGGAAGCCGCGGCGGTCATCGACCGCGCAATCAAGGCGCACGGCGGCCCGGAGGCGCTCGCCTCGATCACGTCGCTCCAGTACGTGATCACGACGGAGCAACCGGGCTCGACCAGCACGTTCCGGGTGCGGGCAGCGCCGCCCGACAAGACGCTCATCACCATCGACGGCACGACGCGGATGGAGTTCGGACGCAACGGCGATATCGCCTGGCGTCACGACGCGGCGACCGGATTTGCGCTCATCCCGGAGAGCCAGCTCGGACAAGTCACCCGCCTGCACCCGCTGGGTCTGGTGATGCGTTTGCCCAGCTACCGGGATCGGGCGGTCACCGCCGACCACGCGACGGTGGGTGATCACCCGTGCCTCAAGCTTCGGCTCCCCTCCACCCAGGGCGAGGTCTTCCTCTACTTCGACGATGAGACTGGGCTCGTCCGCGGTCTCGAGGAGATTCGCGCCAACGCCTCGGCGCGGATCGCGCTCATGACCACGTTCGAGGACGAACGCGCGGTCGCGCCGCTGACGATCTTCCACCTGGCCACGATGAGCTTCGGTGGCCAGGCCCTTGGCGCGCTCAAGCTCAGCGACGTGCGGTACAACACCCTCGACCCCGAGCTCTTCGCCGTCCCGGCCGAGGTCGCCGCGCTCGCGCGCACGAGCCGCCCGACCACCGCCCCCGCCGGCGTCAACGACCAGTAAACGCACCCGATGCACGCGCTCGCGTGCCGATGACCTTCCTCCCATCCGTGACAAAGGACTCCCGATGACCACCCGTGCCCGCCGTGTCGCCGTTCTGCCTGCTCTGCTTTTCCTGTGCCCGGTCGCGACCGCCCAGAACGCCGGCGCCCCGGCCACCCCGCCGACGACGCAGGCGGCGGCCGATCTCCCCGCGGCCCGCACGCTGGTGGAGCGCGCAATCGACGCCGCCGGCGGCGCGCACGCACTGCGTGACGTCAAGACCGTGCGGTACGACCTGACCGCCGCCACGCCGCAGGGCGAGAGCGTGCTCACGATGAGCACCGCGCGGGGCAACCGCGTCCACGTCACGACCGAGACGCCGATGGGCCAGGTCGAGATGGGCCGCATCGGTGACGTGGCCTGGGCGAAGAGCCCGAACGGCTACGAGCTGCTTCCGAAGGAACAGCTCGGCCAGGTCACCCAGCTCGACATGGTGGGGCTGCTTCTGAACCTCTCCGACAACGTCGAATCGATGCAGACCATCGCCCAGGTTCCCTTCGACGGACGCCCGTGCACCAAGGTTCGGTTCCTGCGGAACAAGTCCGAGGCGTTCGCCTACTTCGACGACGCCGACGGCACGCTGCGTGGCTTCGACGAGTCGCGGGAGACGCCGATGGGGCCGATGCCCATGACCACGACCTTCTCCGCGTACCAGCAGGTCGGGAACTTCAAGTTCGTTCGCACGGCGGGCATCACGGTGGCCCAGATGGCGCTCGCCACCATCACCGTCTCCAACGTCAAGGTGAACGAGCTGACGCTGGAGTCGTTCGTGCTTCCCGAGGAAGTCAAGACGCTCGTCGCCGAGAAGGCCGCCGCCGCCACGAGCCGGCCGGCCGGAGCGCACGACGGGCACAACCACGGCGAGGGCGACGGCCACGATCATGACCACCAGCACGACCACGGTGATCACGACGGACACGGGCACGATCACGACCACGATCACGACCACTGATTGCAGCCGTTCGTGACCGAGCCGGCGATCGCAATCCAAGGTGTCAACAAGCGTTTCGGCGCGACGCATGCGGTGCGCGATCTCGATCTGACCGTGCCCGCGGGGAGTCTCTGCGGTTTTCTCGGCCCCAACGGTGCCGGCAAGAGCACGACGATCCGGATGATCATGTCGATCATCTACCCCGACGACGGGGAGATCCGGGTGCTCGGCAGCACCGCAATGGCGAACAAGGATCGCATCGGGTACCTCCCGGAGGAACGCGGGCTCTACCGGAAGATGCGGGTGGGTGACTTCCTCCACTACATCGCGCGGCTCAAGGGCGTCACCCGTCCCGACCTCGATGCCCACATCACCGCGTGGCTGGAGCGGATCGAGCTGCCGGGGGTCGCCCGCCGACGCTGCCAGGAGCTCTCCAAGGGCATGCAGCAGAAGGTGCAGTTCCTGGCCGCGATCATTCACGACCCCGATCTCGTCATCCTCGACGAGCCGTTCTCCGGTCTCGACCCGGTCAACGCCGAGCTCCTGAACACGCTCATCCGAGAGCTCCAGGAGACCGGACGCACGATCATCTTCTCGACCCACGTGCTGCACCAGGCCGAGGAGATCTGTGACCGGATCTTCCTGATCAACCACGGCGTCAAGATGCTCGACGCCCCGCTCGAGGAGATCCGGCGTCGCTTCGATCCCCGCACGATCGAGGTGGACCCGGTGACCCCCGTCAACGGCGGGCTCGAGATCCCCGGCGTCAACGGCATCGCGGCCCGGGGGTCGAACGCCGTCGAGCTGCACCTGGATGACGACGCCGACCCGCACGCGGTCATGCGGGCGACGCTCGAACGCGTGCCCGCGCGGTCGATTCGGCTGCGTCGTCCGACACTGCAGGAAATCTTCGTCGAGACGGTGCGGGCCGGTGAAGGCGAGGCCGCGGCGGCGCAGGCCGAGGAGGCGCTCAGCCATGCTCCGTAGAGTCCTCACGGTCGCCTGGCGTGACTTCAAGCACACCGTGCTCACGAAGGCTTTTCTCTTCGCGATCGTCGGCGTGCCCGTGCTCATCGCCGCCGTCGGCGGCATCTCCGCGGTGATCATCGCGACCCACGAGGAGCCGCCGCTGGAAGGGACGCTGGCGGTCGTCGATCCCACCGGCGACGTGGCGGAAGCCGTCGCGCAGATCCTCGCCGAGTCGGACGCCGAAGACGCGGCGGCCGAAATCCCCTCCCTCGACGCGGCTGACCTGCTGACCCCCGATCCGTCGCAGATGACGCTCGGACGCGGCGAGGTGCGCATCGTCATCGAGCGGATCGACGACGACGGGCCAACGATCCCCGACGACGTGCGGAGCCGGGTTCAGACGAGCGACCTGCTGGGGGCCGTGTGGATTCCACCGTCGCTCCTGGCCGAACCGACCGACAGGCCGGCCGAGCGTTTCGTTCTCGTCATCTCCGAGGGTCTCGACGCCGATCACATCGGGCTCATCGAGCGTCGCGTCGGCCAGGCGATCGTCCGGGCCCGCGCCCTGCGGGCGGGGATCGATCCCGACGCGACGGCCGCGTTGCTCCGGCGTCCGCGGGCGACGACCAACCGGCTGCTCGCCGGCGGCACCGAGTCCGACGAGAGCGAGGGGCGTCGGGCGCTCAAGCAGTTCCTCATCCCGATCGCGTTCATGATGCTCCTCTGGGGCGCGAGCTTCTCGAGCGGGCAGCAGCTGCTCATGTCGACGATCGAGGAGAAGTCGAACAAGGTGATGGAGGTGCTGCTCAGCGCGGTCAGTCCGCTGCAGCTCATGACCGGGAAGATCCTCGGGCAGGGGCTGGCCGGTCTCATCATCATCGCCGTGTACGCGAGCATGAGCATCCTGGGTCTCGTCGTCGCCGCGCAGCTCGACCTGATCGAGCCGATGCAGCTCGTGCTCCTGGTCGTCTACTTCTTCATGGCGTACTTCATGGTCGCGGCGCTCATGGCGGCCGTCGGCAGCGCGGTCAGCGACATCCGGGAGGCCAACTCGCTGCTCATGCCGGTGATGATCCTGCTGATGGTGCCGCTCATGCTGTGGATGCCGATCAGCCAGGCCCCCAACGGCCTGATCGCGACCGTCTTCAGCTTCGTCCCCCCCGCCATCCCGTTCGTGATGATCCTGCGGGTGGCCGCCGACGAGGCGGTGCCGGTCTGGCAGATTCCGGCCAGCATCGCCTGGGGATACGCGTGCGTGGTCGGCATGGTGTGGATGGCCGCCCGGATCTTCCGCGTGGGGGTCCTCATGCAGGGCAAGCCGCCCTCGCCACTGGAGCTGATCCGCTGGCTGCGATACGCCTAGGTCTGACGGATCAGCGATCCGCCCGAGCACGGTCATTTCCGCGAGTCCAGACCGCCGGTGAAGCTGGCTCAGATCGGAGGGGTCGGGGCCCTCGACCCGATAGAATCCCCTCCGACGGAGAATTTGCCATTCGATGCCATACGCCGGGCCCTCGCACGTTGGAAGGGGGCCCGGGGCTCACCGATCGCGATCGGATCGCCGTTCGCCCGGCCCGCGACGCTCCCGCTGGACCGTCTGTTTCCGCCCCCCATCCGCGTTCCCGTGGAGATCAACGATGCGTCTTCGACCGCTTTGTCTGCTCGCTCTGACCGCCGCCGCCGCCCTGACCGGCGCGGCCCCCGCCCAGTTCGGCGAGGCTGCCGGCTTCGGCGAGATGATGTCGCCCTACTTCCTTCGCCGGGATCTCCAGATCTTCCAGGAGGGTCTGGAGCTGGATGAGGGTCAGGCCGTGATCGTCGAGAGCCTCTTCTGGGACTACGAAGACGATCACGAGAGCGGCAAGGTCCGCATGCTCGAGCGTCTGAGCGAGATGCGTGAGAACATCGATCAGCTCGACCGCGATCGCATCCTGCAAATGGTCTTCCAGCCCTTCGAGCAACGCTCGCAGGAGTGGGATCAGATGCGCGAGCAGTTCCTGTCGAACGTTCGGGCCATCCTCAGCAGCGACCAGGAGCAGCGATGGCCGGACTTCCGCCGCGACTTGCGGCGACGGAAGGAGCTTCCGAAGGGCCGCTTCTCCGGTGAGAATCTGAACCTGTTCGAGATCGTGCGCGAGATGGAGCTGGATCCGCGGACGCGCCGGATGATCGACGAGCCGCTGAACACCTACGGGATCACGCTCGACGAGGCGCTCGTCCGACGCGAGCGTCTCCTGCACGACTCGCGTCTGGCGATCATGCACTCGATTCGCGATGAGAACCCCGGCCAGGCGCTCGACATCTACGAGCAGCAGATCACGGCCCGCATGGCGATCCGCCGGGTCAACGACGACTACACCGAGGTCATCGCGGCCGGACTGCCCGAGGATCTCGCCGCGACCTTCCGGGAGAAGGCGCTCGCCAAGGCCTACCCCCGCGTCTACCGGCCGACGGCGGCGCACCGGCTCTTCACCGAAGCACTCAAGCTCCCCGATCTCACCACCGAGTCGCGACAGGCCGTCATGGATCTCGAGCGGTCCTTCCTGGGCGAGGTCGCCGGTCTCAACGCCCGGCTGGTGGTCCTCCTTCGGGACTACGAGCCCGAGGAGAATCGCTACCGCGCTCAGAGCTTCGCCACGCGCGCCGGCGGAATCAAGCCGGAGAAGCCGAAGGACCCCACCCGCGCCGTCTTCAAGGAACGTGACCAGCTCGGCCGCCGGTACATCGAGCTCCTCCGCGACCTGCTCACCCCCGAGCAGTTCGACTCGCTCGCCGGATCGCAGCGGTTCAACCGGCGGGGCGGTGCCCGCGACCCGCTGGAGCAGAAGCGGCAGTTCATGGAGCGTCAAGGCAACAAGTTCGGGGTCAGCGACGAGTAGCCGCTTCCCCCCGAGGAACCCGACGCGATTTCAGTTATGTGGACCCGATGAGCCGCCGATGTCGGATGCGATGAACGGTCAATCTTCTTCTCCGATCGCGGCCTCCCAGCCGGCCGACGAACCTGCGTACACCGCCGATGGCTCGACGCCACGCGAGCGGTGCGCCGCCCTCGGCATCGATTGGATGGACAACGCCCCCCCCGTCGAGACGCAGGCGGTCGCTCTGATCGACGCCGACGTCGCCGTGCGACTTCGCGTCGTACCCCTGCGACGCGCGCAGGGCCGGCTCGTCGTCGCGATGGTGGATCCCCTCGACATTGCCGCCGCCGACGAGGTCGCCGCGTTGACCGCCCACCCCATCACCCGCGTGGGATTGGAGCCGACCGCCTTCGCCGAGCTGCTCAAGGAGCACTTCGGCACGACCGCCGCCCGCATGGCCGAGTCGCTCGCCGGGGAAGCCGACGAGCGGACGGATCTCGAGCACAACCTCGACGCGATCGAAGCTGACGACATCCACCGGATGGCCGAGCAGCCGACGCTGATCAACCTCGTCAACCTGCTGCTGCTCGAGGCGATCCAGTCGCGGACGTCGGATGTCCACATCGAGCCGTTCGAGAACGAGCTCAAGGTGAAGTACCGCATCGACGGCGAACTCGTCGAGCAGCCGCCACCGCCCAAGCACCTCCAGCCCGCGCTCATCGGCCGCATCAAGATCATGAGCGGCATGAACATCGCGGAGCGATACATCCCGCAGGACGGCCACATCACGCTTCGGTTCGAGGGCCGCAAGGTCGACATCCGCGTCTCGACGGTCCCGACGCTGTACGGCGAGTCGGTGGTGATGCGTATCCTCGACAAGAGCGCGTTGCCGCTCGACCTCGTGTCGCTCGGCATGGGCGAGGACATGCGGAACGAGATGGACCGGCTGATCGCCAAGCCGCACGGCATGGTCCTCGTGACCGGCCCCACCGGCTCGGGCAAGACGACGACGCTCTACGCCGCACTTTCGAAGCTCTACGACCCCCGCAAGAAGATCATCACGATCGAGGATCCCGTCGAGTACGAGCTCGCGGGCATCAACCAGATGCCGGTCAACCCCAAGCGGGGTCTGACGTTCGCGAGCGGTCTGCGGTCGATTCTGCGACAGGACCCCGATGTCATCTTCGTCGGCGAGATCCGAGACGGCGAGACCGCCGACATCGCCATTCGCTCGGCGTTGACCGGCCACCTCATCTTCTCGACGCTGCACACCAACGACGCAATCAGCTCGATCGGACGTCTCACCGACATGGGAGCGGAGCCCTACCTCGTCGCCTCGGTGATCGAGGGCGTGCTCGCGCAGCGGCTCGGCCGCCGCGTCTGCCCGGAGTGCCGCGAGCAGGTCCCGATGCCGGAAGACATCGAGCACCGGCTCTCCGCCGAGGAGAAGGCCCTGTTCAACGGTCAGGTCTGGCGGGGCCGGGGGTGCAAGCAGTGCAACGAGTCCGGGCACTACGGCCGGATCGGGTACTTCGAGCTCCTCCGGATCAGCCCGGCCCTCCGCAAGGCGATCTCGGAGAACCGTCCGGCGGGTGAGCTGGCCGATCTGGCGGAGGCGAGTTTCCGGACCATGCGAGAAGATGGCATGCACAAGGCAAGCCAGGGCCTCTCCACGATCGAAGAAGTCATGCGAGCCACGCAAGACACGGAGGAGGCGGGCGTTTGACGGGCGATGCCGACCTACCAGTACCAGAGCCTGACGACGGGCGGCGAGACTCGCAACGGCGTGCTCGCAGCCGCCGACCGCGCTGACGCGGTGCGAAGGCTCGCCCAGCGGGGCGAGACGCCCACCACCCTCATCCAGGGTGACGCCTCGATCGCCCCGGCTCCGCAAGCCAAGAAGAAGACCCCCGCCCGCACCGGCGCAGCCGCCAAGAGTTCGACGTCCGGCCTCGCCGCGATGGAACGGCGTCTGGGTCTCGGCGGCAGCGACCGTCCGTCGATCAGCCGCTCGGAGCTCGCCAACCTCATCCGCGAGCTGGCGACGGCGCTCGAAGCCGGCCTCCCCCTCATGCAGTCGCTCAAGACCGTGCGGCGTCAGGCCCACGGCCGCGCGTTGCCGGTCATCCTCGATCATCTCATCGACCGCGTGGAAGCGGGCGATCCTCTCTACATGGCGGCCGAGGCCTACGGCCGCCCGTTCGACGACATGGTGCTCGGCATGCTCCGCGCCGCGGACGCCTCCGGCGACATGAGCGAGGTGCTGCACCAGCTCGCCGATCTGCTCGAACGCTCCGTCGAGCTGCGCCGCGAGGTGATGGGCGCGACGTTCTATCCCGCGATCGTCGCGGCGCTGGTCGTCGTCAGCACGGTGGTGCTCGTCACCATCCTCGTGCCGCGGCTCATCGGGCCGATGGCGGGCGAAGCCGGGTTGCGGCTGCCCTGGCCGACGCAGACCGTCCTCGGCATCGCGAACTTCCTCCAGGCCTACTGGGCGCCGACGCTTCTCGGGATCGTGGGCATCGCCTTCGCGTGGTTCATGTGGTCGAGCGTGCCGGCGAACCGCGTCCGGATCGACCGCTTCAAGCTCCGCGCTCCGCTCCTCGGCCGCCTGCTCCGCGACGTGTCGGTGGCCCGCTTCACCCGCACCCTCGGCACGCTCTCCGCCGCCGGGCTGCCGATCCTCGATGCGCTCAGGATCACTCGCCGGACGCTCGGCAATGCGGCGTTGATGGAGGCGATCGAAGCCGTGGAAGATCAGGTGACCGCCGGCAAGGCGCTCGCCGATCCCCTGGAACGCAGCGGCCTCTTTCCGCCGCTGCTCGTCCAGGTGGTGAGCCTCGGCGAACGCTCCGGCCGCCTCGACAAGATGCTCATGCACGCTGCCACGGCGTTCGACCGGCAGGTCAACACGTCGATCAATCTGTTCACCAAGGCGTTGCCTCCGCTGCTGCTGATCGTCATGGCCGGCATCGGCGGCTTCGTCCTCGCGGCGATCCTGCTTCCGCTGCTGGAGCTTCAGAACCTCGTCCGCTGACTCGAGACCCCCGCGGCCGCGGCCGCGTCAGGAGATTGCCCGATGTCCCGATCTACGACCGCCGCGCGACGCCAATGTCATCCGCGACGCGGACGCCGCGGCTTCACGCTGCTGGAGATCATCGTCGTCGTCACCATCATTGCGTTGCTCGCCACGCTCGTCGCGCCGAAGCTGCTCGGCAACATCGGCAAGGCCAAGCAACGCGCGGCGACCTCGGACGTCGCCAGCATCTACCAGCAGGTCAACATCTGGATGGCCGACCACGGCATCAGCCGGCTGCCCGGCGACTTCCGTCTCGACACCCTCGCCCGCGGCGACGATCGCCTGCTCAACAGCGACGATCTGATCGACCCGTGGGACAACGCGTACGTTCTCGTCAACCCCGGCGAAGTCAACCCGGACTTCGACATCGTCTCCTACGGCGCCGACGGCGTGCCGGGCGGCGAGGGCGAGGACGCCGACGTCGTCAACTGAGATGTTTGCCCCCGCGTCATCCTCGTCGCTCTCACCGGCTCGGCCCCGCCGCGGCTTTACGCTGCTCGAGGTGATGGTGGTCGGTGTGCTGCTGGCCGTCCTTGCCGCGATCGCGGTGCCGCGGCTGACCGGGAACACGCGTCGCAGCTTCGACCTGGCGGCGGATCAGGTCGCCGATCTCCTGCTCATGTACGCCCAACGCGACGCGTTCGGCGCAAAGCCGATCGGTCTGATGAAGAACGAGCGGGGCTGGCTGATGCTGGTGCAGCTCGACATCGACGCGTCCGACGAACGGTCGGGCGACTGGCGGATCGACCCGTTCGTCCCGCCCGTGAAGTTCCCGGACGAGGTGGATCTTTCGTCCGTCGTGGTCACCGCCGACGGACAGCGGCTCGACATCATCGGCCAGCCGCTGTCGCACACGCCGGGCGAAGATCGCCCGTCCGTGCAGGTGTTCATGCAATCCCGAGATCGGGAGTACCAGACAACGATCGATCTCGCCCCCCACGCCCTCGCGCCGGTGCGTTCGGATCGACGAACGGGCACGCCGCGTCGTGTCGCGGTCGATCTCGATGCCGCCGGCCGCTCGCGGGAGGACTGGTGATGCGTCACCCCCGTCATCGACGGCCCGCCGCCCGCCGCGGTCTCGCGCTGATCGACGCCATCATCGGTGGCGTCATGCTCGGGATCGGTCTCTCGGTCATCCTCACCGTCTCCGGGCGCTCGCTCGCGCGGCAGACCGACGGCGAAAAACGCGTCGTCGCGTCGTGGCTGGCGGACGAGCTGTTGAGCATGGTGCTCGTGGAGGGCCCCGATCAGTATTCCCGTACGAACAACACCAGCGGCCGGTTCGGCGCGCCGTTCGACGAATACGGCTACGACGTCGACATCGACAGCCTCGGCCGGGGAGCCCCCTACCGGGTCATGGCCACCGTCACCTGGAGCGAGCATCCCGCCGACGTGATCCAGGTCGAGAGCCTCATCGCCTTGCGGGTCGTGCGTCCGGAGGATCCGGAGCCGATACGCGAACCCTTCGAACCGGTCGATCGCGAAGAACGCTACTTCGAGGATGAATTCGGTGACTCCTGAGGTGACCACTTCTCAGCGTCGTCAACGCACCCGGCTCGCCCGCGGCTTCACGCTCGTCGAGGTCATGGTCGCCGCGCTCATCACGATCCTCGTGCTGGGAAGCATTTCCCTCAGCCTCGCGCGGATCGGCCGCGCCAAGAGCACGAGCAAGGAGCGTCTCGACACGTACCTCCGCGCCGACGCCGCGCTGGCGGCGTTGCGTCGCGAGGTGGTGTCGGTGATGCGGGCCGACGATCTCTTCGTGACGCGGTTCCTGCTCTACGACGATGCGATCTCGACCCCGCTCGGCGACATGGATCGCGACGAGCTGCTGGTGTTCAACACCCGCCTGCGTCCGGTGCGCAACACCGACAACTTCAGCGGCGAGGGCATCGAGTACGAGACCCAGGTGCGGGTCGAGGAAGACGACGCCGGATCGGTGCTCTGGCAGCGTCGCGATCGCGTGCCCGACGAGTACCCGCTGGGAGGCGGCAAGGCCACCCCCCTGGTCGACGGCATTGTCGGGCTGATGATCGAGGCGTACGACGGACGCCAGTGGTCGGGTCGGTGGGACTCCGACGAGCAGGGACTTCCGCACGCCGTCCGCATCATGGTGACCGCGAGCGGTCACCGCGGCCCCGACGATCTCTACGACGCCCCCGTGGCGACGCTGCGAACCGTCGTGCCGATCGACCGCGTGCCGATCCCGCGCGACCACTTCGAGGCCGAAGAAGAAGCGCTGGCGGAGCTCGAGGAAGAGGAAGCCGCGGCCGAGGGTGACGGCGCGGCCGGCGCCGGCGGCGTCGGCGGCGCGAACGGACCGGACATCGGCCTCGATGGCGCCGGCGGTGGCGGGAGCGGCGGTATCCAGATCGATCGCGGCGGTGGTCGCGGCGGCAACCGGCGTGGCGGTTTCGACGGCAACGTCCCGCTTCCCCCCACGCCTCCCCCGCAAGGCGGCAACAACCGCACCCCCCGCACGGGCAGCCTCGTTCCTCCCGGCGCGAGGGACAACTGATGACACGACGGATCCCCTCAACCCGGTCTCGCCGCGGCTCGGTCATCGTGATCGTCCTGTGGTGTATCTCCGTGGCGGCGATCGTGGTGAGCTCGCTCCAGCTCTTTGCGTACCGGCAGGCCACGCTCGGGCGTGACGTCCTCCACCGCACCCAGGCGCGATGGGCGGCCCGGTCGGGCGTGGAGGCGAGCATCGCGATGCTCGCATTGCACACCGAGCAGCCGATCCCCGACGACGCGTTCGCGCTCGTGCGTGACCTCGAGTACGTCTGGAGCGAGCAGCTGCTCGATGCGGCGTATGACGTTATCTACCACGCCGACGGTCGCGACTGGAAGGGCCCGCTCGACGAACACGCGAAGATGAACCTGAACGGCGCCCAGGGCGCGCAGTTCGGTCTGCTCGAAGACATCACGCCCGACGTGGTGTCGGCGCTCAGGGACTGGATCGACGAAGACAAGGACGCCGGTCTGCTCGGCGCCGAAGAGGACTACTACGAGAGCCTGACCAGCTCGTACAAGCCTCGCAACGGCGCCATGCGAAGCGTCGCCGAGATGGAGCTCGTCGCGGGCATCTGGGGCGACTTCGTCCGCGGTGAGGATTGGAACCTCAACAACCGGCTCGATCCGAACGAAGACGACGGTCTGCGCACGATGCCGGAAGACGAGCCCGACGGCGTCATGGAGCCGGGCTGGTCGGGGCGTCTGACGGTTCATTCGGTCCAAGGCGGCGCGACGTTGTCGGGGCTGCCGCGGATCGATCTCCGCCGGGCGGATCCCGAAGAAGTCGCGATGCGGTGTGGCCTGGAGCCCGAGCAGGCGGAGCTCGTCGTCGCGTTCGGCCGCCGAAGCAGCAACGAGCTCACGCAGCTCATCTCGACGCCCCTCACCCGCATCAACTCGGACGGGAGCGCGAGCAGCAACGAGGTCAACGGCGACATCGAGGCCCTGACGGACGAGCAGCTGGCCTCCGTGCTGGCCGAGACCATCAACTATCCGTTCTACGAGCGGCGACCGGGCCTGATTAACCTGAATACGGCCTCGCCGGAGCTGATCCGCGATCTCCTGGAAGCACAGGGGATCGACCCGGTGATCGCCGATGAGATCATCTACATGCGTGATTCGCGGGCCGAGGGGCTGATCAGCATCGTCGATCTCAACGACATCCCGGACATGCAACCTGCGTTATTGGAACAGCTCGCCGGCCTTTTCACCACCATCAGCAACGTCTACACGATCAGCGCCCGGGGGCGATCCCAGGTTTCCGGGGCCGAGGTTGAAATCATCACCGTGGTGGATCGTTCGGCTCTCCCCATACGCATCCTCGAGTACCGAGAGCAGTGAGCAAGACCAACTCCCAGTCCGAGAACAGCATCCTCGCCGTGGTCCACCGGACCGGCGGAAAGCTCCGTGTCGTGATCGCCAACGGCGCCACCGGCACGGCCACTGGAACCCCCGAGCTGCTGACCGCGGTCGAGTTCCCGGACGCGGACGGCGAAGCGCTCAACGCCGAGCTCCAGCGGCACGGCGTGAGCCGGGTCATCGGCGTGATTCCCGCCTCGAGCGTGATCTGCCGCACCTGCACGCTTCCGAGCGCCCAACCCGAGCAGCTCGAGCAGGCGTTGCGGCTTCAGGCCGAAGCGCATCTTCTCGGGCATGCGCCCGAGCACCGCACCGCGATGGCGGTGCTGCCGGAAGCACCGGGGGAGACCAGCCGTTCGGGCATCATCCTGTCGTGGCCGGAGTCCGCGCCCGCCCCGCCGACGGGGCTCGCCGCCGAACGCACCTTCACCCCGGACATCGCCGGACTCGCCGCGTTGCTGAACGGCCAGCGTCCCACCGATCCGATCATCTTCCTCGACCGCTCGAGCAGCGCGCTCGCCCTCATCGTACCGCACGCGAACGGCGCGCTTCTCCGGGCGACCCGCGAGGAGCCGACGAGCGACGGCGCGTGGCGGCAGCAGGTCGGTCGCGTGCTCGCAGAGACCGCGCTCAACGGCGGCCACTCGCCCGGATACGCGAACGCGCTCCAGCAGAAATTCGGTGACGCGATCGGTCGCGTCGAGCCCAATGCCGCTGCGTTGCTCCTGCCCCCGGAGATCATCGACGCCGCCCGCACCCGCGTCAGCGGCACCCCCGCGGAACCAGCCTGGTGGTCGGACTACGGCGTGGCCGTCGGCGTGCTGCTCGCGGCCACCGGGCCCCTCGCCCGCCTCACCGGGATGCTCGACACGCCCTTCCAGGAGAAACCGTCGCGGCTGGATCGGCTCACGGCGAGCCTGTCCCAGCCCCGCACCGCGTTTCGGACCGCGGTGGTGTGTCTGCTCCTCTTTGCCGTCGCCCCGGTCGCCATCGCCGGATTGCGGGTGACCGTTCTCAAGCTGCGGCATCCCGACCTCGGCCAGCACGTCGCGGCGCTCAACGATCGCAAGGTCGAGTTCGCGATGTATCACGCGCTCGAGCAGGAGTCGTGGTCGGCCACGAAGCTCCTCGCGGACATCGTCACGAACACGCCGATGGGCATCGATCTGGAGGCCATGCGGCTCCAGCGTTCGGACATGAGCTTCTCGATCAGCGGCCAGGCCCGCCCGCACGATGGCAAGAGCGCGACCGAGATCGTCTCCGCGCTCGAACGCAGCCTGCTCGACAGCCGACTGTTCAACTCGATCCAGCTCAACTGGGGTGACCGCAACGCCTACCAGCACTACCAGTTCGACCTCTCCGCCAAGATCGAGCGGCCGTTCTACCGCTCGCCGTACGACGTCGAGAACGACTTCGGCAAGTGGTCGTATGCCGATCGACGCGACAACATCCCGCCGGGAGCCGAACCCGACGCCGCGATGGCCGTCGAAGACGATCCCGCGGCGGACGTCACCGGCAGCGCGGACCCCGCCCCGCCGGACGCGGCCATCGCGACCGCGGAGACGACACCCCCCGACGGCGATCCCACCGGTGAGTCGGACACGGGCGCGACCCGTCGCCCCGGCGGCTTCGATCGACCTCGCGTCGGCACCGGCTCGTCCTCCGGCGGCCCCGGCAGCCGGAGCAGCCTCACCGATCGCGATCAGACCGGGACCGCCGCGATCGGCATCCCGGAGCAGCTCAGCGAAGCGCAGATCGACTCGATGTCCATCGAAGATGTTCGCAAGCACCTCGTCGAGGTCTCCAAGGCGAGCGCCCGCGCCCGCAAGATGGGCGACACCGAGCTCCAGGACCGGCTCAAGGTCGAGCGTGACCTGCTGCTCAAGCGACTGCGAGGTGGCCTGTGAGCGGGTTGGCCGATCGATTCCAGGAAATGCCCCGCGCCATCCGCTGGCTGCTGCTGGCGGTGGGCTTCGTCGTGCTCTTTCTCGCCTGGGACGCCTCGCTCGGTGAGCTCGTCCGCGAGTGGAACCGGGAGGCCGACAAGCTGGAGACGCAGGTGCGTGAGGTCAGCGGCAGCGCGCAGCTCGGCACGGAGCTCGAGGAGCTCGACGACGCGATCGTCGGCCTCGGGCCCGTCGCGCGACCGCGACGCGAGAACGACGCCCGCGCCGCCCTCAACCTCGCGGTGATCGAGGTGCTCAAGGAGTACCGCGTCAGCGAGGACAACTTCGACCTCGGCGGTGGCGGTGATCAGCTCAAGGAAACGCTGACCCAGCGGCTCGTCGCGCCGGGCAACCGCGTCAAACGCATCACCGGCACGCTCACTTTCGAGGCGTCACCGCAAGATGCGGTGGCGATCATCGCGGACTTCGAACGCCGCGACGACGTCGCCAGCGTGAGCTCGGTGCGGCTGACCAAGGGCAGCAACCGCAAGGTCAAGGTCAATCTCACGCTCGAAGCGTGGGCCGAGTCGAGCGGAAGGCGATGAGCATGGCGACCGAACGACGAGCCAACCTGAACGGACCGCTGACCTTGAGCGTGCTCTGTCTCGCGGCGGTCGGCCTGCTGCTCGGCATGACGCTGCCGCCGCTGGTGCGGGCGGCGTTCACGTCGGGTGAGCTGAACGACGCGCTCGACAACCAGTTCGTGCAGCTCCTCGACGAGCACGAGAAGGAGCTGGAGACCTACCAGAGTCGGTTCAACGGACGCTCGATCTTCTTCGAGCCGCCGGTTCGTCGCGTGGAGCGGCCCGTCCGGCCGACGCCACCGTCGCGTACGACCGGCTCGACCCCGGCCCCGCCGCCCCCGGTGGTGGCGCCGCGCAAGCCGCAGTACAGCGGTCCGGCCGTCAAGGGCTTTGCCGGCGGCAAGGTCTGGTTCGCCGGTGATATGCGGATCGGGCTGGGCGAGAAGCAGAGCGGCCTCGAGGTGATCGAGGTGGATGCGCCGTGGAAGGTCGTCATCAAGTACGGGGGCTGGGAGTACGAGCTGCCGCTGTTCAACCGCAACGAAGAGCTGTTCGCGACACCCACGTCGACCGCCCGCGTCGACGGCCTGGAGGTGATCGAGGGGCCCACCAGCCGACCCGCCACCGACGACCCGTCGAGCGCCGACGGTCCCCGGGGCGACGACGAGACCGACGCCAACGAGGCGGGTGACGACACGAACAAGAAGAAGGACCCGGAATCGGTGCGTGGCACCCGCACCGCCGGCTCCGCGGACACCCGCGGCGGCGACGCCGCCGAGCCGCGGCGACCGTCCACCGCCCGCAACGACGACTAGCGATGCTTGATGCCACCGGGAGGGGCAAGCTCAGATGGAACGGCCAGACACGATGATCAACACCACCAGTGACCGACCCCACCGCCGGCGACTCGCCCGGACCGGGCTCTTCATCGCCGCGACGACGCTGACCGCCGCGTGGCTCGTGACGCCGGCGTTCGCGCAGGACGGGCGTCCCGGTCCGGCCGCGCCACAGCCCCAGGCCCAGCCGGCCGACGAGACTCCGGCCGAAGGCGACCCGCCCACGGCGTTGGATCCCTCGGAGTGGAGCCGCGTGCGTCGCGCTCTTCAGGGCGGCAAGGTGCCGCTGGCGTTCGACGACGTCGGTGTCCGCGACCTGCTCCCGTTCATCGCGGAGGCGACCGGCAAGGTCGTCATGCCCGTCAACCTTGCGGCGCTTCAGAACCGCAAGATCACCCTCGTCAACGACGAGCCCATCGAGCAGGCGGATGCGCTCGACCTGCTGTTCCAGGCGTTTCGCGTAAACCAGGTCGGTGTCATCGAGCGGGACGACGTCGTCATCGTGGGCATGATCGACGAGCTCGTGCAAATGCGGCTGCTTCCCGTGCTCACCGCCGAAGACGACATCCGGTATCGCAAGGACAAGGGTTCGCTGGTCGTCAAGCTGTTCCAGCTCACCGAGGTCCCGGCCGAAGAGGTGTTCGAGAAGGTGAGCGAGGGGTTGCCCAGCTACGCCACCGTGAACGTCGATCCCAACTCCAATCAGATCGTGGTCGTCGGCGACATCGGTCTCTGCCAGCACCTCGAGACGATCATCGAGGAGCTCGACAACACCTACCTCGAGCCCCGCACCGCGACCTTCCGCCTCGCCTACGCCGATGCGACGGACGTGTCGGAGAACATCCTCGATCTTTTCGAGAGCTCGGGCACCAGCGGCGGTGGCGCGCAACGCACGCAGACGACGCGGCGTCCCACCCGGACGACCGGCCGGCAGGCACAGGCCACGCCGGGGGGCTCGGTGGTCGGCCCGGAGATCGAGCTGCGCGTGACCGTCAACGCGCAGCAGAACAGCGTGACCGTCACCGGTGAACCGCGGATCGTCGACGACATCGCGTCGCTGATCGAAGAGGAGTGGGATCTCCCCCGCTCGCCCGGCACCAGCAAGATCTACGACCTCACCTATACCGACCCCCTGAAGGTCGCCGAGAAGCTCAACAGCCTGCTCGGTCAGGGCGGGTCGGGCGGCGGGCGCACCGGCGGCGCGCGCGGGGCGGCGGGCTCCGGCGGCGGCGGGAGCGTCGATCAGATCCTCCAGGGCATCTACCGCATCGAAGCCTATCCCGATACGAGCCAGCTGCTCGTCTTCTGCAAGACCGAAGCAAGCTTGGACTTCCTCGACACCGTCATTTCCCAGCTCGACCAACCGTCGGTGATCGGCCTTCCGTTCGTCGTCGAGCTTCACCACGCGAACGCGATCGAGCTGGCCGAAGAGCTCAACGCGCTTCTGTCGGAAGCCGGCGCCGGCGTGACCATCGCCCGTCCCGGCGAAGGTCTGTCCGGACGCGACGAGGAGTCCGGCGCGGCCGGCACCGATTCCGGCGCCGACGCGGGTCAGCTTCAGTTCCCGTGGCAACGCGGTGGACGACAGCGGGAGGACGTGAGCCCGGAGTCTTCGCTCATCGGCAAGGTCCGCATCGTGCCGATCCTGCGTCAGAACGCGCTCGCTGTCCTCTGCCCGTCGCCGCAACGCGACGCGGTGCGTCAGCTCATCGAGGACTTCGACATGGCCGGCCGCCAGGTCATGATCTCCGCGGTCATCGCCGAGGTCGAGCTGAACGACGAACTCAGCCTCGGTCTGCGGCTCAGCTCCAGCGACGACATTCTCGGCGGCGCGAACCCGGACTTCCGGCTCGGCGGTTCCGGCACGTTTGACATGACCGAAGACAACATCTTCGGCAGCCTGTTCGATACGTCGCTTCTCACCGCTGGCTTCAACGTGAACGTCGCCCTCCAGGCCCTTGCGCAGGTGACGAACGTGCGGATCCTCCAGGAGCCGGTCATTTTTACCGCCGACAACCAGGAGGCGCTGTTCTTCGACGGTCAGGAAATTCCGTTCATCACGAACACGACGATCAACTCCGCGGGCAATGCGAACGACTCGTTCGAGTACCGCGAGGTCGGCGTGACGCTGAACGTCCGGCCGCGGATCACCGTCGAGAAGGACGTCGACATCGAGGTGTTGTTGGAGCTTTCGAGCGTCGTTCCCGGCGTGACGATCTTCGGTGCGGCGGTCCTCGACAAGCGTGAGTCGCGGACGAACATCGTCGTCAGGGACGGCCAGACCGTCGTCATCTCCGGCATCCTGCGGGACGAGGTCTCCAAGATTACCCGCAAAATCCCGCTGCTCGGCGACATCCCGTTGATCGGCGAACTCTTCAAGAGCCGCGAAAACTCGACGGTCACGACCGAGCTCATCGCGTTCATCACGCCGCAGGTCGTCGATCACACCGACGGCGAGGCGGACTTCCAGCGAGAGTTCCGCGATCGGCTGGAGGACCTTTCCCAGCCGGTCGACGATAAGCCAATCAACCGCCGCGAGATGCTGGATCACCCCGACGAGTTCCGAAGCCGGGGCTGGATGACGCCCAAGCTCACGCTCCCGGAGACGCCGGGCGAGGACGAGGGTGTGTCCCCGGGCGCAAAGAAAGACCGCAACGACCCCTTCAAGGTATACCGATGATTCCAGCTTCAAACGCGACGCTGATCCAGACCGCCGAGCGCCGGAGTTCACTCCGGCGCTCGTCGCTTGCGCTGACCCTGACCATGGCCGGCGGCATAACGCTGCTCACCGGTTGCGTCACGACGGTCGAGGCCCCCGCCGCCGCCAATCGCCCGGCCGACGCATTGCGCAACAGCGATCTCGACGCCCTGCACCGCGCGCGGGCTGCCGGCGCCGCCGGCGCCGTCACCGAACGGGTGCTGACCGGCGTCGTGCCGCTCGGGGAGATTCCGTACGACGAGATGACACTGCCCGTCGCGTCGCCCGATGGCGCGTACCTCGCGACCCAAATCGGCCCCGCGCCGGCGTGGGATGCACTCCTTGCCAGCGACGGCGCGACGCTCGAGCCGGCCACGCTCGTCGAGATCCACCGTCTCCCGATCACTCCCGGTGAGCCGGCGACGAAGGTGGCGACGGTGAGTGAGCCGGTCGTCCTGGGCCGCGGCGCGACGGCGACGGGCGTGTATGTCGAATCACCGCGTCCCAACGGCGAACGGTGGATCGGCCTCGCCGACTGGACGACGGGGTCGATCGACTGGCTCGTCTCCGACGCCGGCATGGTGAACGCTTTCGCGACCCCGGGTCCCGACGGCCGCATCGCGTTCGTCCGGCGACCCGTGCGCGGTCCCGCGTTCGAGCTGGTCGTGCGTGAGGCAACGGGCGCCGAGTGGTCGCTTCCGGCGGATGACGGCGAGTGGCTGATGCCGACGTGGGCCGGGGACGAGGGACGGCTCTACGTCCTTCACAATGCCGGCGGTGCGTTGAGCGCGGTCTGCATGACCGGCACCAGCGCCGAGGCGGCGGCGACGACTCGTTCGACACTCCAGCTCGCCGGCGGCAAGGCCGATCGCGGCATCGCGTACCAGACGCTCGCATCGCACGTCGTGACGTCACCCTCCGGGTCGCCGTGGCCCCGGGTGTACCTCTTCCACCCCGTGTCGTTCCGGACGGTGGTGTGGGAGCCGCCGGCGGCACCGGTCGCCCTCGACCGCGGCTCGGTCGCGGCCGCGAGCGACGATGCGGATCCGGGGTATGTGTTGATGACATTGGGAGACGAGCTGGTGCGTCGCCATATTCTCCAGTCCCGCCGCCGCGCCGCGGTTGCCACGGGCACGCTGGTCCCGCGAGCAACGACCTCGGCGGAGCGACCGTACGTGCTGCTGGCGCCGGGGGACGGCGTGATCAGCGTGCGAGGTCTCACGGTGATGGCCGCAGACTAACCCCCCGAAAGAGGACACACACTCGGAGCCGAGAGCCGAAAGCGAGCCGAAAGCGGAGCCGAAAGCGGACACACACTCGGCCGGAAGCCGAAAGCGGACACACACTCGGCCGGTGATTCTGCCACACCTCCGCGAATCGAGTGAGCCGAAAGCGGACACACGCTCGAGCCGGCGCCGAGGAACCGAAAGGGACCGAAAGGGGACACACACTCGGCCGGTGGTTCTGCCACACCTCCGCGAATCGAGTCGTCGCTCGACTAGACTTCCCGCTCACAACCACACGGCAGCGGTAGCCCGACGCAGTCGATCGCAACGGGAGACCTCTATCGTGACCACTGCGCGCAAACAACTCGTCGATCCAACCACTTCCGGCGTCTACCACTGCATAAGCCGATGCGTCCGACGGGCCTACCTGTGCGGCGAGAACTGGTCACACCGCAAGGACGCCATCAAGCAACGCCTCATGGTCCTCACGGATGCGTTTGCGATCGACGTCGGTGGGTACGCGATCCTCGACAACCACTTCCACACAGTCCTCCGCACGCATCCCGAGCGTGTCAGCACGTGGACGCCGCATGAGGTAGCTGAGCGTTGGTCTCGGATCTTCCCAAAGAGCATCGTCCGGTGGGCGCGCGAGCACCTCAGCTTCCGGGCCGCCGACCCAGGGGAACGAGCGGCATGCCGCCGACTCAACCTGACCGCCGCTGTCAACATCGTCGCCACCGATGAGATTCGCATCGCCACCCTGCGCGAGCGACTTTCGAGCCTTTCGTGGTTCATGAAGTGCCTTAAGGAGTGGATCGCGTGCGTTGCCAATCGCGAAGACGGCTGCCGCGGCCACTTCTTCGAAGCGCGATTCAAGTCACTGCGTGTTCTCGGCTCTCTTGCCCTGCTTTCGACCTTGATCTACGTGGATCTCAACGTCGTTCGAGCGCTCAAGGCCTCGACTCCCGAGTCCTCTGACTACACATCCGCGCAAGACCGCATCCACGTCCGCGAGATCCACGAAACGCGACTCGGACTGCGTCGCCGGGCGTCCAAACAAGCGACGGATCTCCAGCATCGGATGATGCGTGCCACGAAACGGACTTCGTTGGTAGCAACGCGAGGCCAGGGAGAGAGCACTCCCGAGGACAACATCTGGCTGGCACCCATCGATGCCACTAGACATGTGGACGGACTGCTGGACATGGATCTCGATGGATACCTGACGCTTCTCGATGCCTCCGGTCGCCTCGTCCGACGCGGAAACCAAGGCGTGATCGCAGCGGAGGTTCCGCCCATCCTTGCGCGACTCCAGGTTGAAGCAGACCAGTGGGGCGATGCGGTCGCGGCGGCTGGGGAGTTGATCGGCACGGTGATTGGCGGGAGCCGGCAAGATCGCGAGGCAGAGGCGCAGCGGCGCGGCAACCAATGGGTGAGCGGTGCGAGGATGCCGCGTCAGAAGCGGTGACGCAAACGCACGTCACGAGGCTCAGTCCATCCTGGCGTGCAGCCTGACGTTGCCGCGACCGGCGGCTCGGGCATCCAGGACACGTCACGTCAATGTCCCACAGGATCGCGAAACAAGGCGGCGACTCTCGCCGAGCAGGTGAGTGTGTGTCCCATCTCAGCTGTTGGCTAGTGTGTCCCCTTTCGGGCCCGCTCTCTTAGGTGCCCAGCGGTTGAGTGTGTGTCCTCTTTCGGTCTCTCTTTCGCTCTCTTCCGGTCCAGCGGTTGAGCGTGTGTCCTCTTTCGGGCCCTCTTTCGGGCCCGCTCTCTTAGGCGCCCAGCGGTTGAGTGTGTGTCCTCTTTCGGGGCTCTTCCGGGCTACGGTCGCGGCGCGGACCCCGCCTATCCCCTCGGCTTCGCCGTCGCCTGCCGGTACAGCATGAACATCACGATCGCGACGATCACCAACCCCGGCCACGCGTAGGGTGACTCGATTCCCGTCGCACCCGCGAACCACGTCGCGATCTTGTTCTCCCCCTCCCACAACGCCAGCGGAATCGCCAGCAGGATGCCGAAGATCGCCTCCCCGGTGATGAGCCCCGCGGCGAGAAGCAGACCGTTGCGTTCGCCCGCGACCTTGGCGCCACGAAGGCTCGACTTCAGCTCGCCCGACGCCTCCGAGGCGATCCGCCGCAGGTGCCAGCGGTGCGCGGCGAATGCGATCAGCCCGCCCAGCAGAATGGGCGTGGCGAGCTCCAGCGGAAGATAGATGCCGACCGCCACCGCAAGCACCGGCGTGCGGAACGCCGAGTCGGCCGCCTCCAGCACGAGATCGAGGATGATCACGCCCACCGCGATCGCCATGCCGATGCCCACGATCGTCCACGGCAGGTTCTTCGCGAAGACGCCTTCCGCCACGGACTGCATGAGCGTGGCCTGCGGCGCCTCCAGCGGCTCCTGCCCCTCGACGAGGATGTCGCCGATACCGTACGCGTTGAGCAACGCCGAGAGGATCGGTGCCATCACCAACGCCGCGGCGATCACGCCGATCGCCTGCATGATCTGCTGCTTGTACGGCGTCGCGCCGAGGATCTGGCCCGCCTTGAGATCCTGCATGTTGTCGCCGCCGATCGCCGCGGCACAGCAGACGACCGCGCCGATGAGGATCGCCGCCGCGGGGCCCGTGGCCGCGTCGGTTCCGAGCGCGAGCAGCAGAAGGGCGGAGGTGAGCAGCGTCGCGATCGTGACGCCCGAGATCGGGTTGTTCGACGAGCCCACGAGCCCGGCCATGTACGAGGCGACCGCGGAGAACAAAAAACCCGCGATCAGCATGACCACCGCCATGAAGACCGACACGCCCGTATTGCCGGTGACGTGGTTGAAGACGAAGAAGAGCGGCAGGACCGACGCGACCAACGCAAACCCCACCCACTGCATCGGGGTATCACGCTCGGTCCGGGGTATGGCGGCCCCGCCGCCGGCTCGCGCGTCGCGGTAGCCGGCAAGCCCGGCGCGGATGCCACGCACGAGCGAGCCCCAAAGCCGGACCAGCGCCCACAGCCCGCCCACGAGCATCGCGCCGACGCCCAGGTATCGCGTGCGTTTCGACCAGATCCGGTTCGCCCAGTCGTCGGCGGACACGGCCTGGCCGAGCTCGGCGCTGCCCACCTCGGCCGTGAACACGTTCCACGCCTCCGGGTTCGTCGCGGTCGCGGCGTCGACGTACACCGGCCACTCCTGCTGCGCCGCCACCATGGGGATCGCCGCGTACCAGTTGATCGCGCCGCCGAGGAAGACGAGCACGGCGATGTTCAGACCGACGATGTACCCCACCGCGACGAGCGCGGGCGAGGCGTTCGTGCCGGCGTAGGCAATCGAGTTGCCGACCTGCCGACCCCCCTCGACCACGCCGGAAAGAAGCCGCAGCCCCGACTCGGCGAACTTGAAGACCGCGCCGACGCCCGCGCCGACGAGGATGCTCTTGATCCCCCCGCCGCCTTCGTCGCCGACCTTGAGAACCTCCGCCGTCGCGACCCCCTCCGGGAACTTCAGCGGCGACTCGACGACGAGCGCGCGACGCAGCGGGATGGTAAAGAGCACGCCGATCATCCCGCCGAGGCCGGCGATGATCGTCGTCTGCCAGTACCCGAAGTCGGTCCACGCCCGCAGCAACACGAGGGCGGGCATCGTGAAGATCACGCCGGCCGCGAGGCTCTCACCCGCCGACGCGGCGGTCTGCACGATGTTGTTCTCGAGGATGTTCGAGCGGCGGAACATCCGCAGGATCGCCATCGAAATGACGGCGGCCGGGATGGACGCCGACACCGTCATGCCCGCCTTGAGCCCGAGGTACGCGTTCGCGCCCGAGAGCAGCACCGACAGGAAGATGCCGAGGATCACCGCCTTGATCGTGATCTCCGGCAGCGTCTGCTCCGCGGGGATGTACGGATCGACAGGCGCCGCGGGCTGCTGCTCGGCCATCGGTGGTCTCCGGGGTGGTGGGCGGATTGTACGGGACGCCGCCGGGGACCGTCGCCAAGTCAGCTGTCGTCCGCGGTCAGCCGCACGGGCACGGTGACGGTCGCGGGCGCGAGGCACGCGGTGTCGGTGCACACCTGGTACGTCACGGCGAGCTCGACCGGTCCGGCGAGAGCGCCCCGACGCGTCACGGTCACGGGGATGGTCACCGAGTCGTTGTGGACAATCATGTCGCCCTCGGGTCCCCGGTACCGCTCCCCCGCGGGGTAGACGGCCTCGACCTCGATGCCGGTGCCGACCACCTCCACCGCGAGCGGGATCAGGAAATCGAGACCGGGCCGGTGGGCGTTGATATGAAAGCCCCGCGCGATCGTGAGCGTGACCTCGACCTGTCCGTCGCCGCCGGGCGCGAGCGCAAGCGTCGCCGGCCGCGCGGTCACGATGACCGGGTTCGACTCATCCGGCGCCCGAGCCGCCGGGGCGGCGGGAGCCGCGAGACGCTCGGGGTGCTCGGTGAGGACCCGATCGAGCGCCCGCAACGCGACCATCGCACCGGTCGGTCGCTCGGCGAGCTCCGTCGAGATCGCCTCGAGGCTGCGCACGGCGTCGTCGAGGTACGCGGTGTCGCCGGTGGCATCATGCAGCTCCACCAGGTTCGCAATCATCAGATTGTTGCCGCTGGCCACGGCGCCGTCGTAGGTTGACTTGATGCGGACGAAGAGATCGGTCTGATCCGGCAGCGTGTCGAAGTAGCCCCCGTGGGCGTCGTCCCAGAACCGGGCCCGCGCCGTCCGCATGAGATCCGCCGCCGCCGAGAGGTGGGCGCCGTCCCCGGTCGCCCGGTGCAGCGCCAGCAGCCCGTGCACCAACCCCGCGTAGTCTTCGCTGAAGGCGTCGATCTTGGCCGTCTCGCCGCGGGCGGTGCGCAAGAGACCGCCGTCGTCCTCCCGCATCGTTCGGAGGATCGTGGAGGCGGCGCGGGCGGCGGCGTCGACGAACGCAGGCTCGTCCAGCACGCGTCCGCTCTCGGCCAGCCCGGCGATCATCAGCCCGTTCCATCCGGCGAGGATCTTGTCGTCGGTGAGCGGTTGATCACGCTGGCTTCGCACCGCGAGGAGCGCCGCGTTCACCCGCCGGACCCGATCATCGAACGCCTCGACCGTCAGATCCATCGTCGCGGCCAGGCGATCGGGGCGTTCGAGAAGATGCACGACGTTCCGCGGCGGCTCACCCGGATGATGCGGATCTCGAAAGTTCGGGCCGGCCTTGAAGCCGTAGATCTCGAGCGTGAACTCGACGAGATCGCCCAGCCCCGCGTCCTCGAGCGCGGTCGTCACCTCGTCGCTCGTCCAGAGGTAGTTCTCGCCCTCGCGGTGGTTCACCTCAGCGTCCTGGGCGCTGAAGAACGCGCCGCTCGGCGCCGTCATCTGCCGGGCGATGTACGCCGCGGTCTCCCGGATGACCTCGGCGTAGTAGGGATCCCGCGTCTGCTCGTAGGCGAGCGCATACGTCCGAAGAAGCTGACCGTTGTCGTACAGCATCTTCTCGAAGTGGGGCACGAGCCACTTGACGTCCACGGTGTACCGGTGGAATCCCCCACCGATCTGATCGTAGAGGCCGCCGGTCGCCATGCGGTCGAGCGTGTGCAGCACCCGCTGCCGGATCTCCGGGCGATCGAAGGCGGCGGCCATGAGGAAGTCGAGGTTGCCCGGCATCGGGAACTTGTTCCCCCGCCCCCAGCCGCCGTGGGTGTCGTCGTACGCCGACTGCAGGTGCGTGATCCCCCGCTCGACGGTCCGGGCGTCGAGCGGCGCGGTGGCGGCGGGTTGCGTGAGCTCGCGTCCCACGAAGGCGGCGACCTGATCCGCCTGCTGCAGGACGGCGGGACGTTGATCACGCCAGAACCCGATGACCTGATTCAGCACGGTCGTGAACGACGGCCGGCCCTGCCCGTCGTCGGGGGGAAAGTACGTCCCCGCCAGGAACGGCTTGAGCTGCCCCGGTTCGAGGAACACCGACATCGGCCACCCGCCCTGCCCGCGGTTGAGCGCGAGGAGTGACTTCATGTAGATGTCATCGACGTCCGGTCGCTCCTCGCGGTCCACCTTGATCGGGATGAAGTGCTCGTTGAGGATCGCAGCGGTCGCCTCGTCCTCGAAGCTCTCGCGTTCCATCACATGGCACCAGTAGCAGGTCGAATAGCCGACGCTCAGGAAGATCGGCCGGTCGAGCGCGCGGGCGGCGGCGAATGCCTCGGGGCCCCACGGCCACCAGTGCACCGGATTGTGCTGATGCTGGAGCAGGTACGGGCTTGTCTCGTTGCCGAGGCGGTTGCGGCTCTCTATGGACGTGGGGCTCATCGGAGGCATCTCCTGGGCGAGCAGCCACGACGAAGCGAGCATCGTCGCGACGACGGCAATCACGTGGGGCGCGTGGCGGATCATCCCCGCATGGTAGGGGGATTTCGGAATCGGGGATTGAGTGGGAATTGGGCGTGTCCCGCGATACACGAAAGGTGCCACGGACAGCGAAGCGTCCGTGCCGTGCGTCAACCGCCGCGCAGGGGAGTCAAGCACACCCGTGCAATGGACGCTGTCGGC
>JABDLI010000323.1 GCA_013003065.1 Phycisphaerales bacterium
CACTGCGGGTGTTGACGAGTCGGCGATGGACATTCGACGCGGGGATGGGTGTGTTCAGAGGAACAGACGCGGCGGCGGACGCGGACGCGGACGCGGGCACGGACACGGACACGGACGCGGACGCGGACGCGGACACGGACACGGACACGGACGCGGCCACGGCCACGGCCACGGCCACGGACCCGGACGCGGAGCCCCCAACCCCAAGCTACCATTGACCCGAGGAGACCCCCGCGTGCACCACTGCGGCCGCTACATCCGCCAACCCCTCACCCGCCGCGCCATGCTCCGCCGCTGCGCCAGCGGCTTCGGCTCGATCGCGCTCGCTGGCCTGCTCGATGACGCCGCGTTCGGCCGCCGCCTGAGCGCGTCGGCGTCGCCCTCGACCCTCGGTCTCCACCATCGCCCCCGCGCGCGGAACATCATCTTCCTCTACATGGACGGCGGACCGTCGCAGGTCGACACGTTCGATCCCAAGCCGCGGCTCCAGCGTGAGAACGGCGAGCCGTTCAAGATGAAGATGGAGCGCACGCAGTTCAACGACAACGGAGCGGTCCTCGGATCACCGTGGAAGTTTCGACGCTACGGCAAGCAGGGATTGCCCGTCAGTGATCTGTTCCCGCACGTGGGACAGTGCGCGGACGACCTCTGCGTCGTGCGGTCGATGACCTCGGAGTTCTCGGAGCACACGAACGCCAACTACTTCCTGCACACGGGCCTCGGTCGGGCGGGACGACCGAGCATGGGATCGTGGGTGACCTACGGTCTGGGCAGCGAGAACCAGAACCTTCCCGGCTTCGTCGTGCTCGACGGTGGCCTGATTCCGCCGGGGGGGCTGGAGTGCTTCGGCAGCGGGTTCCTGCCCGCCACCCACCAGGGATCGATCTTCAAGCCGAACGACGCGGCCGTCGCGAACATCCGCGCCGCGGCCGGGGCGGGGCCTCAGCGTCCCAAGCTCGATCTGCTGCAAACGCTCGACGCGGAAGCGTTGCAGGCGTCGGGCCGATCCGATCCGATCGAGTCGGCGATCGCGAATTACGAGCTCGCTTTCCGCATGCAGGCCGCGGTGCCCGAGCTGATGTCACTCGAACGCGAGTCGAAGGCCACGCGCGACATGTATGGCCTGGAGGCGTCCTTTCCCCCCACCCGCATCTACGCCCGCCAGTGTCTGATCGCCCGCCGGCTCATCGAACGCGGCGTGCGGTTCGTCGAGCTCACCTGCCCGAAGGTCGACGGGGATCGTTGGGACCAGCACGGCAACCTGCGTGATGGCCACGCCAACAACGCCCGCGCGGTCGACCAGCCGATCGCCGCCTTGTTGACCGACCTCAAGCAACGCGGGTTGCTCGAAGAAACGCTCGTCGTCTGGGCCGGCGAGTTCGGCCGGACGCCGTTCGCTCAGGGCACGAACGGTCGCGATCACAATCCCTTCGGTTACACCATCTGGATGGCCGGTGGCGGCGTCAAGGCCGGCATGGTCTACGGCGCGACCGATGAGTACGGCTACAAGGTCGTCGACAAGCCTCTCGAGATCTACGACCTGCACGCGACGATGCTCCATCTGCTCGGGATCGATCACACCCGGTTGACGGTCAATTTCGGCGGGCGGGAGATGCGGCTGACCGATGTGCACGGGCACGTGGTGGGGGAGTTGATCGAGGGGGGGGTGGACGGGTAGCGGCGGTGTCCGTGTCCGGGCCCGCGTCCGTGTCCGCGTCCGCGACCGCGACCGCGTCCGTGTCCGCGACCGTGTCCGTGTCCGTGTCCGTGTCCGTGTCCGCGTCCGTGTCCGCGACCGCGTCCGCGTCCGCGTCCGTGTGCGCGACCGTGTCCGCGACCGCGACCGCGTCCGCGTCCGCGTCCGTGTCCGCGTCCGTGTCCGTGTCCGTGTCCGTGTCCGGTTCCGGCTCCGCGTCCGTGTCCGTGCCGCGTCCGCTAGGATGTTCGTCCCCGGCAACGCCTTCCGAAACGTACCACGCACGGAGTGCCCGGCATGCGTCCTTCCGGCTTCGCTCGCATGGGATGGGTTGCGTTGACAACCGCCGTCGGCCTGGCGGCCGCGGTAGCGCAGGACGCCGGGTCCACCGCCCTCCAACCCACGAGGAATGCGTCTTCAGGGATGATCTGGGTCCCCGGCGGCACGTTCACGATGGGATGGGATGGTCCCGAAGCGCGACCGGATGAACGCCCCGCGCACCGCGTGCGGGTGGACGGATTCTGGATCGACCAGACGGAGGTGACGAACACGCAGTTTCGCGTCTTCGTCGAGGCGACGGGCTACGTCACCACGGCGGAGCGGCCGGTCGACTGGGAGGCGATGCTGGAGCAGCTTCCGCCGGGCACGCCGAAGCCGCCGCCGGAGCTGCTGGCGCCCGGCTCGGTGGTCTTCACGCCGCCCGATCATCCGGTCGACCTGCGTGACTTCAGCGAGTGGTGGACGTGGACGAACGGAGCGAGCTGGCGTCATCCTGAGGGACCGGGCAGCTCGATCGAGGGCCGGGAGGATCATCCGGTCGTGCACGTGTCGTGGGACGACGCGGTCGCCTACGCCGCGTGGGCCGGCAAGCGTCTGCCGACCGAGGCCGAGTGGGAGCACGCGGCGCGATACGGCCGGGACGGCGAGCGTTTTGTCTGGGGACCCGATCTGAAACCCGGCGGTGTTCACATGGCGAATATCTGGCAGGGTTCGTTTCCGCAGAACGACACGGGTGAGGACGGCTACACCCGCACCGCTCCCGTCCGCTCCTTCCCGCCCAATGCACTCAAGCTCTTCGACATGGCGGGAAACGTCTGGGAGTGGACGAACGATCGGTTCCGCCCCGACACGTACACGCGTCGTCTGCGTGCGCTGGGGCCGGGTGAACCCGTCGTCAATCCCACGGGCCCCGCGACCACGGCCGACCCTCGCAATCCGCACGCGTCGGATTCGCGTGTGCAGAAGGGTGGGTCTTTCTTGTGTCACGTGAGCTACTGCGAGAGCTACCGGCCGAGCGCGAAGATGGCGACGCCTCCCGACACGGGCATGAGCCACCTCGGGTTTCGGTGTGTTCGGAGTCCCGTGGCCGGGGGGGCCGGGGGCGAATCGGGTGATGGCTGAGGTGTCCGCGTCCGTGTCCGCGACCGTGTCCGCGTCCGCGTCCGCGTCCGCGTCCGTGTCCGTGTCCGTGCCCGCGTCCGTGTCCGCGTCCGTGCCCGCGTCCGTGTCCGTGTCCGTGTCCGTGTCCGTGACCGTGCCCGTGTCCGCGTCCGTGTCCGCGTCCGTGTCCGTGCCCGCATCCGCGACCGTGGCCGTGCCCGCGTCCGCGACCGTGCCCGGGTCCGCTACTTCTTCGGTTCCGTCCGCCCGACCGTCAGCCCCGTCGTCCGCGGCTTGCCCGGATCCGTCCACTCGATCCCCATCATCTCGAGCTGAAGCTGGGCGTCCTCGGACATCATCTCGCGTTGCCACGGCGGGTCCCACACGAGATCGATGGTGGCCGCGGTGACGCCGTCGACGGCGGCGACCTTCGTCTGCACCTGCCCCGGCATCGTTTCCGCGACCGGGCAGTTCGGTGTCGTGAGCGTCATGCGGACCTCGACCACGCCGCCGGGCGCGATCTCGATCGCGTAGATGAGGCCGAGGTCGTAGAGGTTCACCGGCAATTCCGGATCCATGACGGTGCGCAATGCGGCCACGATGCGGGTGCGCAGCTCGCCGTCCCGTTCGTCCGGCGTCGGTTCATTCGTCGGCGGTTCGTGCGTCATTCGGTGCTCACGACGTTGTCGGTGTCCTGAAGGGCGGCTTCCAGCGTGTGCCACGGCAGCGTCGCGCATTTCACCCGGACCGGATACTTGCGGACGCCGGCGAGCGCGGCCAGCTTGCCGAGGGCGGTCAGGGTGTCCTCGTCGTCGGTCTGGCCGGTGACGACGGCGATGAACTGCTCGAACGTCTCGTGCGCGGCCGTCTCGTCGCGGTCCTTCAGGAACTGCGTCATCAGCGAGGCCGACGCCGTGCAGATCGCGCAGCCGCTGCCGGTGAAGCTGATGTCGGCAAGACGCTCTCCGTCGACTTGGACGTACACCCGGACGCGATCGCCGCAGAGCGGGTTGAACCCCTCGGCCGTGCGGTTCGCAACGTCGATGACCCGCAGATTGCGCGGGCGTTTGCCGTGGTCGACAATGATCTCCTGGTAGAGATCGGCGAGGTCGGAGATCATCCGAAGACCTCCATCACGCGTTGCAGCCCCTGGACGAGCGCATCGATCTCGTCGGTCGTGTTGTAGAGGGCGAAGGATGCCCGCGCGGTGGCGGGGACGTCGAAGAAATCCATGACCGGCTGGGCGCAGTGGTGACCGGTCCGGATCGCAACCCCCTCGTGATCGAGGATGGTCCCGACGTCGTGCGGGTGGATCCCCTCGACGACGAACGACACGACCGCGATCTTCTCGGGAGCGGTGCCGATCAGGCGGACCCCCGGGAGCGTTCCCAGCTTCTCGGTGGCGTCGTCGAGCAGGTGCCGTTCGTGGGCCTCGATCGCGTCCCAGCCGAGCGACTCGAGGTACTCGATGGTGGCGCCGAGGCCGACGACGCCGGCGATGTTCGGTGTTCCGGCCTCGAACTTGTGCGGGAGGGCGTTGTAGACGGTCCCGTCGAACGTGACCGACTTGATCATCTCCCCGCCGCCCTGGTACGGCGGCATCGCCTCCAGGAGATCCCGGCGGCCGTAGAGCACGCCGACGCCGGTCGGGCCGAACATCTTGTGCGCGGAGAGAGCGTAGAAGTCGCACCCGAGCTCCTGCACGTCGACCGGCCCGTGCGGTGCCGCCTGGGCGCCGTCGATCACCGTGACCGCACCGGCGGCGCGAGCGCGTTCGATGATCGCGTCGATCGGGTTGACGGTGCCGAGGGCGTTGGAGACGTGGCCAACGGCGACGATGCGGGTTCGCTCGGTGAGCAGGTCGTCGAGTCGATCGACCACCAGCGCGCCGCGATCGTCGATCGGGAGCACGCGGAGTGTCGCTCCCGTCTGCTCGCAGAGGAGCTGCCAGGGAACGATGTTCGAATGGTGCTCGAGGTGGGTGATCAGGATCTCGTCACCGGGCCCGAGCCGCGGGCGGCCGTACGCCTGCGCCACCAGGTTGATCGATTCGGTCGTGCCGCGAGTGAAGATGATCTCGCGGATGTCGGCTGCGCCCAGGAAGCGACGAACGCGATCCCGCGCCCCTTCGTACGCGTCGGTCGCGGCGACGCTGAGCGAATGGACGCCGCGGTGCACGTTGGCGTTCGTCGTCTCGTAGTACCGGCGGACGGCGTCGATCGTCGCCCGCGGCTTCTGTCCGGTCGCCGCGTTGTCGAGGTACGCGAGCGGTCGGCCGTTGATCGTCTCGGCAAGGATCGGGAACTCCGCCCGCACCCGGGCGACATCCAGCGTGGCCGGCGGCGCGTCCGGGCGGGTTGGGTCGGTCACCGGCATGCGATCATCCCGCCTCGTCGCCGACGAAGCTGTCGAGCAGCCCGCGGTAGGGAAGCTGCTCGACCAGCAGGTTGGTCAGCGCGTCGCGAAGCGGTGCGAGCTCGATCCGCTCGAGCCCCTCGCGGGCAAAGGCGTAGACGAGCAGTCCGCGGGCGGCTTCCTCGGAAAGGCACCGCGAACGCAGGTAGAACAGGGCTTCCTCGTCAAGCTCGCCAATCGTCGCGCCGTGCGTACACCGCACGTCGTCGGCGTAGATCTCCAGCTGCGGCTTCGTGTTCGCCTGCGCGTCCTTCGAGAGCAGCAGGTTGCGATTCTGCTGAATTGCGTCGGTCTTCTGCGCGATCTGGCTGACGACGATGCGGCCGCTGAAGACCCCGTGCGCGTGATCCTGGAGGATGCCGGCGTAGTACTGCCGGCTTTCGCAATTGGGCGCCTGGTGCTCGACCCGCATGTGGCTGTCGTGATGCTGGCGGCCGCGGGGAAGGTAGAGCCCGTTGAGCAGGCTGTGGCCGCCCGTTCCCACGAGCACCGGGTTGACCTGGTTCCGGACGAGGGCGCCGCCGAAGAGCGCGGAGTGCGAGGCGAAGTAGCTGTCCCGTTCCTGCCGCACCTTGAGCGTCGAGATGTTGAACGCCTCGTCCGTCTCCCGCACGGCCATCGCGTGCTGCACGTGGGCGTTCGCGCCGACGAAGATCTCGGTGACGATGTTGGTGAGGTGCGGAACGTGGCCGAGCGAGACGTAGTCTTCGACGACGGACGCCCGGCTGCTCTCTTCCGCGATGAGCAGGAGACGCGGGTGGGTGGCCGTGGCCGCCCGACCGGTCGCGATCGCGAGGACGAGGATGGGTTCCGTGATGTCCACGCCGCGGGCGACGTGGACGAACGTCCCCTCGCCGAGACAGGCGGTGTTCAGCGACGTGAACGCCTCCCGCGCGCCGTCGGCGAGCACGCCGAAGTGCTCGCGCACGAGCGTCTCGTGCCGGGCGGCCGCTTCGGACAGCGGCAGCACCGTGAGACCGGCGGGAAGCGCGTCGAGCGACGACAGGTCGGCGCTGAGCACCCCATCGACGAAAACGAGCCGCGGACCCGTGAGACCGGGCAACGCGGCCGCGTTCACCACGCCGGCGTCGAGGGACGATGCCGTCCCGCCGGCGGGCACGAGCGGCGTCGACTGGAGTGACCGCAGGCTCGTGTGACGCCACTCCTCGTCATTCCGGGCCGGGAGACCGAGCTCCGCGAACCGGGTGGCCGCAGCGCGACGCATCGTCGCCAGCCAAGGCGGGAACGCGACGTCATCAGGGGTCGCCCCGGGAAGGTCGAGAATCGTCATCGTTCGCTGGTCGGTCGTGCTGATCATTGTCGACATCCCCATCACGCACCAGCGCCCACGGGAGCGTTGATCCAGCCGTAACCCTTCTCCTCGAGCTGGAGCGCCAGCTCCTTGCCGCCCGACTGCACGATGCGGCCATCCACGAGCACGTGCACGAAGTCGGGGACGATGTAGTTCAGCAGCCGCTGGTAGTGGGTGATGACGAGGAACCCGCGGTCGGGGCTTCGCATCGAGTTGACGCCATCGGCGACGATCTTGAGCGCGTCGATGTCGAGGCCGGAGTCGGTCTCGTCGAGGATGCAGAGAGCCGGGTCGAGGACGGCCATCTGGAAGATCTCGGCGCGTTTCTTCTCGCCGCCCGAGAAGCCCTCGTTGACCGAACGCCGGAGCAGATCCGGCTCGATGTGGACCAGCTTCATCTTCTCGCGGAAGTGGCCCATCAGGTCGGCGGCATCCAGCTCGTCCTCGCCGTGGTGGGCGCGGATCGCGTTGACCGCGGCCTTGAGGAACTGCGTCGTCTTCACCCCGGGAATCTCGACCGGGTACTGGAAGGCGAGGAAGACGCCCTCGCACGCCCGCTCGTCCGGGTCCATGTCCAGCAGATCCTTGCCGCGGAAGACGACGGAACCGTCGGTGATGTCGTAGCTGTCACGACCGGCGAGCACCTGTGCAAGCGTGCTCTTGCCGGAGCCGTTCGGTCCCATGATGGAATGGACCTCTCCGGGTTTGATCGTGAGGTCGAGGCCGCGGAGGATCTCCTGACCCTCGACGGAAACGTGCAGGTTGCGAATCTCGAGCATGGCAGTCATGGCGTCGTCTGTCCTGGGTGAGTCGGAAACTGAGGGTCGGTCGTCGGGGCGAGGTGAGCGGGAAGAACCGTTGGGGGCGGTCAAAGCAACGCGGCGGAACGTCAGCCGACGCTGCCCTCGAGGCTGATGCTGAGCAGCTTGTCCGCCTCGACGGCGAACTCCATGGGCAGCTCCTTGAGCACTTCCTTGCAGAAGCCGTTGACGATCATCGAGACGGCGTTCTCTTCCGTGATGCCGCGTTGGGTGCAGTAGAAGATCTGATCTTCGCCGATCTTCGACGTGGTCGCCTCGTGCTCGACGTGAGCCGTGGGATTTCGCACGTCGATGTACGGGAACGTGTGCGCGCCGCACTGGTCGCCCATGAGGAGCGAGTCGCACTGGGTGTAGTTTCGTGCGTTCTCCGCGCTGCGGTTGACCTGCACGAGGCCGCGGTATGCGTTGTGCGCGAAGCCGGCCGAGATGCCCTTGGAGACGATGTAGCTCCGGGTGTTCTTCCCGATGTGGATCATCTTCGTGCCGGTGTCCGCCTGCTGGCGATTGTTCGTCATCGCCACCGAGTAGAACTCGCCGATCGAGTCGTCCCCCTGGAGGATGCAGCTCGGGTACTTCCACGTGATGGCGGAGCCCGTTTCGACCTGCGTCCACGAGATGTGCGATCGCTTGCCGATGCACTTGCCGCGTTTGGTCACGAAGTTGTATATACCGCCCGTGCCGTCCTTGTCGCCGGGGTACCAGTTCTGGATCGTGGAGTACTTGATCTTCGCGTCGTCGAGGGCGATCAGCTCGACCACGGCGGCGTGCAGCTGATTCTCGTCCCGCATCGGGGCAGTGCACCCCTCGAGGTAGCTGACCGACGCGCCTTCCTCGGCCACGATGAGCGTCCGCTCGAACTGGCCGGTGTTCATCGCGTTGATGCGGAAGTAGGTGCTCAGCTCCATCGGGCATTCGACGCCCTTGGGCACGAAGACGAACGATCCGTCGGTGAAGACCGCGGAGTTGAGCGTCGCGAAATAGTTGTCCGAGTAGGGCACCACCGTGCCGAGGTACTTCTGGACGAGCTCGGGATGCTCCTTCACTGCCTCGGAGAACGAGCAGAAGATGACGCCCTTCTCCGCGAGCGTTTCCTTGAAGGTGGTCGCGACGGAAACGGAGTCGAACACCGCGTCGACCGCAACGCCCGCGAGCATCATCTGCTCCTCCAGCGGGATGCCGAGCTTCTCGTAGGTCTCGAGCAGCTTGGGATCGACTTCGGCGAGGCTCTTCGGGCCGTCACCCTTCTGCTTCGGCGCCGAGTAGTAGATGATGCTCTGGTAGTCGATCGGGCCGTAACCCCGCGGGAGAAACTGCCAGTGGGGCGGCGACATGGTCAACCAGTGCCGGTACGCCCGCAGCCGCCACTCGAGCAGCCACTCCGGCTCGTCCTTCTTGGCCGAGATGAACCGGATGATGTCCTCGCTCAGACCGGGCGGAGCGGAGTCGGCTTCGATGTCGGTGACGAAGCCCCACTTGTACTCCTGCTCGGCCCAGGCATCGAGGGTTGCCGTACTGTCAGCCATTTCGTGCTCCCGTAGCCGTCCCCCCGCGTTCGCACCGGGGGCGGGGAAAGTCTATCGAAAAGTTGGATTGATTCTAGGTCGCAATGGGCCCGGAGTCCGCCTCGGCGGACCCCAGAGCGTCGATTCTCGGTTCGGTGGCGGGGCATGATAGCCGGGCGGCATCGGCCGTGGGATCCGCCCCGAATGGCGGGTGTTCGGTGGTCCGGGCCGGGGACGCTGGTAGGCTTGGGGCACGCGGGCTGGCGGGGCCCGTTCACGGTCGATCAAGGGGGCTTGCCATGAATTGGCGGATGATGGCGATTGCGGGGGCGGCCGGCGTCTCGTCGGCGGTGACGCCCGTCCGGGCCGTGTCGTTCCAGAGCACGCTCGTCGGGAACGCGGATTTCCCGGTCTTCGTAGCCTCGACCCCCGGCGACGACGACGCGCTCTTCATCGTCGGCAAGCACGGACGGATCTCGGTGCTCCGCGACGGAGCCGTGCTGCCGGATCCGTTCATCAACCTCGACCCCGTCGTCCGCTCCGCGACGAACGAGCAGGGGCTGCTCGGCCTCGCGTTCCATCCGGAGTACGCGACGAACGGCCTGTTCTATGTGAGCTACACCGGGGAGCCGGCGGGTGACACGGTGGTGGCGTCGTACCTGGTCACCGGTGATCGCAACGTTGCCGACCCCGCCAGCGCCCAGATCATCATGACGATCGACCGCTCCACCGCCAGCATCGTGCACAACGGCGGATGGATCGGCTTCGGCCCGAACGACGGGTACCTGTATCTGGCCAGCGGCAACGGCAACGTCGGGGGCGCGGCGCAGGATCTGGAGTCGCTGCTCGGCAAGATCATCCGCATCGACGTCGATTGCGACGCCTTCCCGGGCGATCCCCTTCGCCACTACGCGTCGCCGCCGGACAACCCCTTCGTCGGTCGCGCGGGCCGGGAGGAGATCTGGGCGTACGGTCTTCGCAATCCGTGGCGGTGCAGCTTCGATCGGGCGACCGGTGACTTCTACATCACGGATGTCGGCGGCGTCATTCGTGAGGAGGTCAACTTTCAGCCGGCGACCAGCCCGGGCGGCGAGAACTACGGGTGGGCGTGCCAGGAGGGGACGTTCTGCACCGGCTCCCCCGTGTGTTCGTGCGACGATCCGGACCTCGTCGACCCGATCTTCGAATACACCCGCGAGGCGGGCGCGATCTCGTGCATCATCGGCGGGTACGTCTACCGCGGCTCGGCGATCCCCGATCTCGTCGGCGCGTACGTGTTCGCCGATCGCTACGAGCGGATCTGGTGGCTCCGCCACGACGGCCTGAAGGCGATCGCGGTGGAAGAGGTGCACGAGATGCTCGATCCGTCGCAGGAGGGGATCTCGGTCGACGTCATCTCGTCGTTCGGCGAGGACGTCGTCGGTGAGCTGTACTTCTGCGACGCCAGCCCCGGGCAGGACGAGATCTTCCAGATCGTGCCGACGAGCGGACCGTGCGTGGCGGACCTCGACGGCAGCGGCGACGTCGGGTTCGCGGATCTCATCGAGGTGATCAGCGACTGGGGACCGTGCCCGTTCTGCCCGGCGGATTTCGACGGCGACGGGGTGGTCGGGTTCATCGACCTGGTGGTCGTGCTGGCGGCGTGGGGGCCCTGCCGGTAAGAAGAACCAGGTGCCACGGACAGCGAAGCGTCCGTGCCGTGCGTCGTTCGTCGCGCGGGCGAATCAGACACCCCACCGCGATGGACGCTGACGCCACGGACACTTCGCTGTCCGCGGCACCGCTCCCTCAGCTCCGCGCTGCCAGGAACTCCACCACATCGATCTTCGAGATGATCCCCGTGACCACGTCGTTCTCGACGACCACCGCGATGTTGTCCTCGTCGAAGATGCGTTGCACCCGCGAGAGCGGATCGTCCAGTGAGACGATGCCCTGCATCGGCTTCGCGACCGCGACCGCGGTGTCGGACGGAGCGCACCGGCCGTCGACGAGGCTCTGGAGCAGGTCCGACTCGTGGATCATGAAGAAACCGTCGCCGTTCGTGCGGGCCACCGGCATCTGGGAGATGCCGAACTGGTTCATCCGGTGGGCCACCGTGACGAGCGTCTCGTCGGGCTGGGCGAACTCGACGTGGCGGTCCTTGAACTGCATGACCTCACGTACCGTGCCGAGACGCTCGGTCGCCCCGAGGTAGCCCATGTCCTTCATCCAGTCGTCGTCGAAGCACTTGCTCAGGTACCGGTCTCCGGAGTCGCACAGGATGCAGACGACGAGCTTGCCGGGGCCGAGCTCCCGCGCGACCTCGAGCGCGCCGAAGACGGCGGTCCCGGTCGAGCCGCCGCAGAAGATGCCCTCTTCGCGGGCGAGGCGACGCGCGGTGATGAACGAGTCCTTGTCGGATACGTTACGCACTTCGTCGATCACGCCGAAGTCGAGCGTCCCGACCATGAAGTCGTGCCCGATGCCCTCGACGCGGTAGATGCTCGGCGGCTCGTGCGTGCCTTTCTCCAGCATGTCCTTGTAGATGCTGCCCTCGGGGTCGGGACAGATGACCTTCAGCTCCCGGCCCGCCTTGGCCGCCTGCTCGCGCAGGTACTTGGCCGAGCCGGAGATCGTGCCGCCGGTGCCGATGCCGCCGACGAGCGCGTCGATCTTCCCGTCCGTGTCCTCCCAGATCTCCGGCCCCGTGGTGAGGTAGTGCGCCTCGGGATTGGTCATGTTCTCGTACTGGTCGGTGTAGAACGCGCCGGGCGTTTCGCGGGCGATGCGTTTGGCGACCTGCACGTAGCTTTCGGGGTGGTCGTGATCGAGATCGGTCCGGGTGATGATGACCTCCGCCCCGTACGCCTTGAGCATGTCGATCTTCTCTTTGCTCATCTTGTCGGGGATCGTGAACACGCAGCGGTACCCCCGCACCGCGCACGTCATCGCGAGGCCCAGCCCCGTGTTGCCGGATGTACTCTCGACGATGGTCGCGCCGGGCTTGATCAGGCCGGCCTCCTCGGCCCGTCGGATCATGTTGACGGCCATCCGGTCCTTGACGGAGCCGCCCGGGTTGAGCTGCTCCATCTTGACGAGCACGGTGGCCATCGTGGCCGGGTCGACCAGCCGGTTGAGGCGGACGAGCGGCGTGCGGCCGATGAGATCGAGGACGGTGTCTGCGTGCGTCATTGGGGGCCCGGGAGAGATATCGGCGGGATCAGCTCGGCATTGTAGGGCGTGTCCGTCGGATCAGCGGTTCGCCTGAGGGCGGTGACGCCCGGACGCACCGTCGGCTCAACGCCCGCGGTCTCGACCGAGCCGCCGCAGCTCGGTCCGCAACTCCTGCATCGCCTGCTCGATCTCCTCCAACCGGTGCAACAGTCGCTCGTAGCGGTCGCGATCCCCGGCCCGGTCGGTCGGCCGGTCACGTGCGGACGCCGACATCGCCTCGGCGAGCCGGCCCGTCATCTGAGCCTTGCGTTCGTGACCGATCTCCGCCCAGAGCCGCGAGGCGAGTCCCAATGCTTCCGCCACCTCGGCGCGACGCGGCGTTTGCCGGCGGACGGCGTCGGCCTCGGGGCCGTTCATCGCCTCGAGGTCGACCTCCCGGGCCCGCACGGCCCGCTCGACGATCTCCGCCGCCCCGGGGCGTTCGAACTCTGCGAGCACGGGGAGGGCCAGCCGCAGGACCTCCAGCTCCTCGCGGGCTTGCACGTGGTCGGCGTCGCGACGTCGGTCACCGGCGCGGTCGCGTTGCCGTTGACGCTCGCGCTCCGGCCACGCGGCCAGCGCCAGCTCGCGCAGGTGTGCGGCCCGATCCTCGGCTCCGAACTCCCGGTACAGCCGCACGGACAACGCGAGCAGCTCCCGGATCTGACGGGCCGACGGGCTCTCGGGGTCGATTCCGTCGCGGTCTCCCTCCAAAACGGCCGCTCGCGCTTCGAGCGCGTGCTGCACCATCTCGGCGGCCTCGCCCCGTTCGGCTTCCCGCAGCACGGCGCGGGCGAACTCCAGGGTCTCCATCTGCCGCTGCAGTCGTCGGACGCGTGACGTCTCCCGCGGTCGGTCACGCTCACGCTCGTGCCGGAGATCACGCAGGACCGCCTCGAGCATCCGATGCTCCTCCATCCGGCCGAGGGCTTCGAGCGCTTCCATGCCCAGCTCGAGCCGGTGCATCAACCCTTCGGGATGATCGAGCGGGGGGGCCGCCGACGCCCCGAGCCCGGCGGAGCCGAGCAGGGCCAGCAGCGTCGCGACCGCGAAGCGGCGGATGAAGACGGGGCGGCAGGGGTCTGTCGGTGGCATGTCCGATCCTCCGTGTACGGCCGGCGGGCACCGGCCGGCAGTCATGTCGTCCGCGCTCGGTTCAGACCGGCGCACCTTCTTCCGGGGTCCGTGGCACCCACCGGAAGACGTATGCATCTTCGCGTCGCATGCGGGTGATGCAGGTGATCTCCTGCGCGTGGCCGGAGAGATGGCTGATCGAGTTCACGATGGCGTCAAGGACCGTGAGCTCGAAGCCCTGGATCCGGCGGGGGGTCAAGAGCTCGTCGGGATCGAGATCGGCCAGCACGCGGTCGACTTCGGCGATGGTCGTCCGAAAGTCCTCGCGCAGGATGCTCGCCGCCGGGGGCGCGGCGGTGAACTCGGCCGGGCGATCCCGGCGATCCGGGGCGCCGCCGACGCCGGCGATCACCCACTGACGCAAGGCGCCCTGCAGGTGGACGAGGATGACTGCGACGCTGTTCTGGCCGTCGAACGACCGCCAACCGAGATCGCTCTGATCGAGCTGATCAAGACAGTGTTCGATCTGCGCCGTCGACTCGCGAACCCGCGCACGCATCGCGGTGAGGAACGCAGCCCCGACGCCGCGATCGGTCGCGGATGCCGGCGGGATCATTTGCACGCTCCCCACAACGCGAGGATCGAGAGCAGATCCGTGAAGCCGACGAGGTCGTCGCCATCGAGGTCGGCCCCGCAGCAGCCGTGGCACGGACCCCATTGGGCCAGCAGCGTGAGCAGATCGGTGAACCCGACGATCTGGTCGCCGTCGAGGTCGCCGGGGCACGTGGGATCGATTCCGCCGCCGATCGTGATGCTGGTCATGGCGATGTTCATGAACTGGCTGACGCCGGGGCCGCCCGCGTCGCTGTCCACGAGACGGTTGTCGTTCAGCGTGTCGAACAGCGAGACCGGGAAGCACCCGATGTGATCTTCCGGGGCGGATCCGGTCGGGAGCCAGAACGTGGGGGCACCCGACGCTCCGAACACCGGAATGCGGTACTGATGCTCGACGCCCCCGCCCGGGACGAGAAGGCCCGTGGAGGTGTTCTCGAACCCGTGAAAGCTGGAGAAGGCGACAAACAGGAAGGTCGGCAGGCCGAACTCCGCGACCATCTGCGCTTCGCCGACGGACATCTCGAACGCGACGGCATCGTAGATGTGAAACGGCGGAACGCCGAAGACGAAGTCGGGATCGAACCCCCAGCTCAGCTCGACGGGATCCCCCACCCGCGCGTCGGCAAACGGGCCGCGGCTCAGGTCCGTGAAGGAGACCGTTCCGCGCACGGTGATATCCATCACCTCGCCGTGCGTGGGCATGGCTGCAGCGAGCGACAGGGCGAGCGCAGCGGCGATGGTCGGGATCGTGCGCATGCTGATTCTCCTCGTTCGCCCGGATGCGAAGCGACTGCCATTATCGCGCCACCCCTTCCGGCGGCGGGCGGAGGATTCTCGTTTTGGCCAAAAAGACGGCGACTTCCGCGGCGTCGGCTCCGGCTGACACGCCGTCGCTGGTTCGGTACCATGCGCCACCGCGTCGGGCCCGGCCTCGCGGAGCCGACCCACCATGAGTTCCACCCCGCCGCTCGCGCCCAATCACGAACATCGGCCCATTGACCGGCTTCTGTGGCCCGTCCAACGCTTTCTGCGGGTCGAGGCCTCGGCCGGCATCCTCCTGCTGCTGGCCACTGCGGCGGCGTTGGTGTGGGCGAACGGACCGGCCGGCGAGGGCTACGACCATTTCTGGCACACCCCCGTGTCGGTCGGGTGGGGAACGCACGTTCTCACGATGTCGCTCGCGCATTTCGTGAATGACGGGCTGATGGCGATCTTCTTCTTCGTCGTGGGGCTGGAGATCAAACGCGAGCTGCTCGTGGGCGAGCTGGCCTCGTTCCGGCAGGCGTCGGTGCCGATCGCCGCGGCCGTGGGCGGGATGGTCGCGCCGGCTCTGATCTATGTCGCGTTCAACGCGGGCGGCGAGGGAACACGCGGCTGGGCGATCCCGACCGCCACCGACATCGCGTTTGCGGTGGGCGTCCTGGCGATGCTCGGGCGGCGGGTGCCGCTGTCGCTGAAGGTGTTCCTGACGGCGTTGGCGATCGTCGACGACATCGGCGCGGTTCTCGTCATCGCCATCTTCTATACGAGCGATCTGTCGCTGACCGCGCTCGGAGCCGCCGGCGGATTCATCGTTCTTTCCTACGCCGCCAACCGCGCCGGTGTCCGCACGCCGATCTTCTACGCCTGCGTCGGGATCCTCCTGTGGCTGATGCTCCTGCAGTCCGGTGTCCACGCGACGATCGCGGGGGTGCTGCTCGCGCTCACGATTCCGGTGCGCATGCGGATTCGCGGGACCGAGTTCGTCTCCGTCGCCCGGCGGGCGATCGAGACGTTCGAGGAGGCGGGCGGGAACGTCGACGACACGTTTACGAGCCCGCAGCGGCAGCGGGCCGTGCGTGGTCTGGAGGAGGCGTGCGAAGGGGTGCTCACCCCGCTCAACCGTCTCGAGCACGAGCTGCATCCCTGGGTCGCCTTCCTGATCATGCCGATCTTCGCCCTCGCCAACGCCGGCGTCACCATCGGCGGCGGCACCGGATCCGCCGCCGCGAGCCCGATCGCCCTGGGCGTCGCGCTCGGGTTGATCCTCGGCAAGCCCATCGGCGTGATGGTGGCGGCGTGGATCGCCGTCAAGATCGGATTGGGCGAGCTGCCCCGCGGGTCGAGCTGGCGACAGGTCCTCGGAGCGAGCTGCCTCGCCGGCATCGGCTTCACGATGAGTCTGTTCATCGCGAACCTGGCGTTTCGCGAAGGCGACGCGCTGCTGCCGCTCGCCAAGGTCGGGATCCTCGGCGGGTCGCTCATCTCGGGTGTCGTCGGGGCGGCGATCCTCCTGACCGCGGCCCGTCCCAAGCCGCCCGTCGATGATCCAGGGGGGCCCGCATGAAGCTCTCGCCGTTCGGGCAGACCCGCGCGTTGACGAGTCAGATCGACGAGTTCCTCGACCAGGTGTCGGAGTCGGGGCTCGTGCTTGCGCAGGCGTACGAACGGTACGTCGAGCAGGGGGTGGACGACTCCTCCGAACAGCGATTGCAGCAGCTCATCGATCTCGAGGCGCGGGCGGATCAGCTTCGCCGCAGCATCCAAACGACGATGTACTCGGAGATGCTCATTCCCGAATCGCGGGGGGACGTCCTGGGTCTGCTGCACGAGCTCGACGATCTCGTCGATCGCTTCAAGGCGAGCTTCCTGACGATCACGATCGAGAAGCCGGAGATTCCGGTCGAGCTGCGGGAGGACTTCAAGTCCCTCGTCGAGTCGATGGGGCAGGCCGTCGACCATACGGTGCGGGCCGCCCGCGCCTATTTCCGGAACTACCGCGAGGTGCGGGACCTCGTGCACAAGGTGAGCTACTTCGAGTCGGAGTCGGATCGCATCGCGATCCGCCTGCGCAAAGCCATCTTTGCGTCGAAGCTCCCCATCGAACGCAAGCGTGAGCTGCGGGAGGGCGTGCTGCGGATCGAACGCATGGCGAATGCGGCCGAGGACGTCGGCGATCGGCTGACGATCTGTGCGATCAAGCGGTCGCTCTGAAGCGACGGATCGGGGCGGGATGGACGTGACGGCGATCATCTTCCTCACGAGCGGCCTGGTGCTGGGCTGGTCGCTCGGTGCCAACGACGGCGCGAACGTGTTCGGCACCGCCGTGGGCAGCCGGATGCTGCGTTTCGGCACCGCAACCGCCATCGGGGCCATCTTCGTGGTGCTGGGGGCGGTCGTCAGCGGCGCCGGCGCGACGGAAGGGCTGACCGAGCTGGGCGCGGTCAACAAGCTGGCCGGGGCCTTCACCGTTGCGTTGGCCGCCGCGGTCACGGTCGCCGGGATGAGCCGCATCGGCATGCCGGTGTCGACGACGCAGGCCATCGTCGGCGGGATCGTGGGTTGGAATTTCTTCAGCGGCGAACGCACCGACGTCGCGACGCTGCTCACGATCGTCTCGACCTGGGTCGCGGGTCCCGTCCTCGGTGCCATCTTCGCGATCGTGCTCTACCGCCTGACCGCGTTGGTGACCCGCGTCGTGCGGCTGCACCTGCTGTGGGTCGATCACCTCACGAGGCTCGGGCTGGTCCTTGCCGGGGCCCTCGGCGCGTACAGTCTCGGCGCCAACAACGTGGCAAACGTGATGGGGGTCTTCGCGCCGACGACGCCGCTCCCCACCGTCACGGTCGCGGGTGTGACGATCCCGGCGCTCCAGCAGCTCTTCCTGCTCGGGGGGCTGGCCATGGCCGTCGGTCTCTTCTACTCGCGTCGGGTGATGCTCACAGTCGGACGGGGTCTCATGCCGGTGAACCCGATCGGCGCGTGGGTCGTCGTCGTCGCGCACTCGCTCGTCCTCCTCATGTTCTCCTCGCGTCAGCTGGAATCGTGGCTGCTCGCCGCGGGGCTCCCCGGAATCCCGCTGGTGCCGGTGTCGAGCACCCAAGCGGTCGTGGGCGCCGTGATCGGCGTCGGTCTCGCCCGCGGCTTCAAGAGCGCGCGGCAGATCCGCGTGAGGCTCCTGGCCGGGATCGCGATCGGCTGGGTCGTGACGCCGCTGATCGCCGCGTTGCTGTGCTTCTTCATGCTGTTCTTCATGCAGAACGTCTTCGGCCAGGATGTCCATCAGGCGGCCCCGACCAGCGCGTCCTTCTGAGACCCCCGGTTCCCCCCATGCGATTGCCCGATCTTCTTGCCACTCGTCGCGGCCGGCTTCTCGCCTTCTTTCTGCTGTACGTGACCGAAGGAATCCCGATCGGGTTCACGGCGACCGCGGTCGCCGCGCAGATGCGGCGGCAGGGGGTCGGGCCGGCGGAAATCGGGGTCTTCGTCGGCACGCTGTATCTGCCCTGGGCGTGGAAGTGGCTGATGGGTCCGTTCGTGGACGTCATTCACTCCGACCGGTTGGGACGCCGTCGGGCGTGGATCGTCGCGGCCCAGATGCTGATGGCGTTCACGCTTCTGGGCACGGTCGGCATCGATTTCACGGCGAATCTCAAGCTCTTCACGATCCTCATCTTCATCGTCAACGCATTCGGGGCGACGCAGGATGTCGCCATCGACGCGCTCGCGTGCGAGACGCTCTCGGAGCACGAGCGGGGGACCGCGAACGGTCTCATGTTCGCCGGCGCCTACTGCGGGCAGGCGGTCGGCGGCTCCGGGGCGTTGTTTCTGGCGGCGGCGATCGGGTTCCAGTGGACCTATCTGTTCGTGGCGGCGGCGATCCTGACCGTGACGATCTTCGTCGCTCTGCCGCTGCGGGAGACGCGGCCGGACGCTCCGGTCGCGCGGGAGGGACCGTGGGCCGGAGCGGTGCTGCGTGAGATCGGCGAGTACGCGCGGCAGGCGGTGCGTGCGTTCTTCGGGCACCGGGGAGCGACGGTGGCGGTTGTCTTCGCGGTGCTGCCGTGCGGGGCGTACGCGCTCGGTCTGGCTCTGCAATCCAACCTCGCGGTCGAGCTTGGTCTCTCCGACTCGGGCATCGGTACGCTCGCGCTCGCCTCGACGATCATCTCCGCCGTCGGCTGCGTTCTGGGCGGCTTCCTCTCCGACCGGCTCGGTCGACGCCGGATGCTGGCCACGTACGTGGTGCTCGCATCGGTGCCGACGCTGATCTTCGCCCTGCTCATGCAGCGGGCGGGCTGGATCATGCCGGTCGATCCCACGCTCCCCGATCGCCCGGCGGTGCCACCGTCGCTGGTCACCGCATTCTGGGTCGTGTGTCTGGTCTTCTCGTTCTTCCACGGGCTGATGTACGGCACCCGCACCGCCCTGTTCATGGACGTGTGCGCGAAGGGCGTCGCGGCGACGCAGTTCACGGCGTACATGTCGCTCCTGAACCTCGTGATCTGGTATACCGCGAGTTGGCAGGGAATCGCGATCGAACGCTGGGGCTACCCGGTAACGCTCCTGATCGACGGCTTGGCGGGGCTTGTGTGTCTTGGGCTGTTGCCGTGGATCGTGCCACGGACAGCGAAGCGTCCGTGCCGCCAGCGTCCATGGCAAGGG
>JABDLI010000332.1 GCA_013003065.1 Phycisphaerales bacterium
ATCGCCACTGCGAACCCGCGCATCGCCGCCACGACCGGCCGACCGAACGTCGTGTAGACGGTCGACGAGTCGGCGTGCGCGAGCTCGAACCGGAGGAAGATCGCTCCGAACCCCACGGTGAGTCCGAGCCAGGTCGCGCGGAGCAGCGCTCGCTGCTGTACGGTCATGCGTTCGCGCAATGCGATCGGTTCGCGCCGGTTGACCCAGACCACGAACATCCCGGCGGTCAGGATCAGGCCCGCCAACGAGCTGCCATGCTGCAGCAACCGGTAGACCGGCACGTGCAGTCCGCCGACCGTGAACGTGCTCTCGAGCCAGGTCGCCCGTTGCACGATCCAGCCATCCGAGTGGGTGACGGAGTCCCAGAGCACGTGCGTGAGCGCACCTGCGCCAACCGCGGCGGCGGCGTTCAGCACGATGGCGACATTCAGGGCCCTCCTCCGCCTCGCCGAGAACACCAAACGACGTCGCACCGCTGCGGGGAGCAGCTCGAGCACCGGCTCCTTCAGGAAGGTGTGCCACAACGCGAGCAGAAGGAGACCGGCCGGCACGCAGAAGACTACGACGCCTCCGATCGAGCGGCCGACATCGCGGTCGAACAAGCCCGGTACGAGGAGCGTAAGGTCCGGGACCATGCTTCCGATCACGAGGGCCGAGAGGACCAGCCTGCCTCGCCAGACAAGGGCCAGGGGCGCGGCGGCGGCGACGTGGGAAACGGTGAATGGCAACGCGGAGCTCCGGAGGCGTTCCATCGGTACGGCGACACCGGCGCTCGGTTCGTGTGGGTTGGCGGATCCGCGTCCGTGTCCGCGTCCGTGTCCGCGTCCGTGTCCGTGTCCGCGTCCGCGTCCGTGTCCGTGTGCGCGTCCGTGTCCGTGTCCGTGCCCCTACGGCTCCACGATCGGCGGCGCCAGCGGCTCCATCTCCGGCAGAATCACGTCCGTCAACGGTCGATCCGCCGGATATCCCAGCCGCGGCAACGCGGTCAGCGTCTCCGACTGCTCGATCCGCAGTGTGCGGCCGAAACCCGAGTCCAGGTGGACGCGGCCGGAAAGCTGATAGGTCAGCTCCGACTCCACGCCGAGGCCGGAGGCCTGACGCACCAGGTCGAAGAGCGTCGTGCTGGTGATGATCGTCGCCTCCGCTTCGCCGAGCGCCGGCACCACGATCGGCTCGTTGCTGAGCCCTCGCGCGAGGCGGCGGTGGTTGACGTCGAGCGTGAAGTCGAGTCCGCGTAACGCCAGATCGGTCGGGTTCGGATTCTGGAGACGCAGATCGACCTGCATCCGCTGCTCGAACAACGTGCTCTCGAGCGGTGTGATGTTCGTCACATGGACCTCCGGACGCTCCATCGTGGTGCATCCGGGCGCGAGGGCGAGAAGGGCAAGCAACGCAAGCAGGCAGCGGGGCATGGGCGGCACTCGGCGGAAGGGTGGGGAGCGACGATTGTAGCGGTGGGGCAAAAAAAGACGACAGGCATCCGCGGACCCGGTATCCGGTAGGTCGTGGGGGGAAGAAGGCCTCGGCTGAGAAGAGAGAGGGAGAAAGGACCTTCTCATGCGAGGTATCAGTGCGGTCAACCGGAGCGTCGCGTTCATCGGTCTCGTGGCCCTTGGCGCGACGGCGGCATCCGCGGTGGCCGGCGTTCTCGATCCGATCGGCCCCTTCGTGGGCGACGCGTCCGAGGACTTCGAGTCCTTCACGCTCGGCGCCGGCCCGTCCATCGACATCTTCTTCAACGAAACCGTCGTCGGAGAACCGCTCGGCAGCGTCGCACCGGTCTTCGTCACGAGCGGCTCGTCGTTCCTCGGCTCGACCATCAGCGCCCACACCGGTCTCCGCTTCGCGCACACGACGAGCCCGGTCGAGTTCACGTTCTTCGAGCCGATACGGCAGTTCGGCGGATACGTCGCCACGAACAGCGGTTCGGACGGAGGCACGGTCGAGTTCTTCGATGCCGACGACGAGCTCATCGGAACGATGCCGCTCGACGTCACCTTCACGATCCCGTCCGCCGCGTACACGTGGAACGGCTGGTCGTCATCGGTGCCGTTCACGCGGGTGCGGATTACCGGCAACGGCGTGCTCGAGGGATTCCTCGGCTACGACGACATGCAGCTCTCGTTCGTACCGGGAGCGCCGTGCGTGGGATTGTTGGTGGTGGCGGCGATCGGGAGGCGAAGGCGGCGGCGATAGGAACGCGAACTACGGGATCGGACGCGGGGGGTCAGCGCAAACCCGCCGATCGCGCAAACGCACGACCCAACCTGCCCGAGGCGGCATGGACGCCGCCGGTCCCCACGCAGCCTGCACCCGCCGGAGGCGGTGCGAAAAACAGTCCGAACCCACGCTGAACCATCCAGACGCCAGCCCGCAGGGATGCGGGCGGTGTATTTGGGCGTCCGGGCCGGTCTGTGCTTCGCCGCAGGATGCGGCGGATCGAGCGGGGATCGGTTCGTCGCCGGACGACTAAGCGTTCAGCGAACGACCAACTGAGGCCGAGGGCGGCAGGACGCCGCCCGTGAAAGCGCGGGGCGTCCGGACGTCACCGGCGTGTTCGCGCGATTGGGGGAGAAGAGGTGGCAGGAACCCTTTCCTGCCCCAAACACGCCCATCGCGCAATCGCCCGACCCAACCTGCCCGAGGCGGCATGGACGCCGCCGGTCCCC